>NZ_JBHWEN010000025.1:77996-104797 GCF_042734215.1 Kitasatospora sp. NPDC059673
CCGCGAAGCGGAACCCGCGCTCAGTCGTGCGCCAGAATGCTCCCCCGCCGCGACAGCACGAAGTCCCGGAAGGCCGCCGCCGGCGGCGTGAGCGGGCGGGTCGCGTGCCAGGCGAGGCCGATCGCCCGCCGGGCACGGGGGGCGGCGACTCCGAGCCCGACGACGCCCGGCCCCATCTCCCACCACCCCCCACACCGCAAAGCGGAACCCGCGCTCAGTCGTGCGCCAGAATGCTCCCCCGCCGCGACAGCACGAAGTCCCGAAAGGCCGCCGCCGGCGGCGTGAGTGGGCGGGTCGCGTGCCAGGCGAGGCCGATCGCCCGGCGGGTGCGAGGGGCGGTGACCTCGAGTTCGACGACGCCCGGGCGGGGGACGAGCGCGGGTGGGAGGAGGGCGACGCCGAGGCCGGCGGCGACCAGGCCGCGGAGGGTTTCGACCTCCTCGCCCTCGAAGGCGATCCGCGGGGTGAAGCCGGCCTCCGCGCAGAAACCCTCCATGATGTGGCGCAGCCCGTAGCCCTCCTCGACCGTCACCCACGACTCGTCGGCGACCTCGGCGAGCCGGATCCGGCGGCGGGCGGCCAGCCGGTGGTCCGCGGGGACGGTCAGGTAGAGCCGCTGCTCGTCCAGCGGACGGGCCGTCAGGTCGGGCGCGTCGGGGAGCGGCGAGACCAGGCAGAGGTCCAACTCCCCTGCGCGCAGGCGTTCCAGCATCGCGGCGACGTAGTCCTGCACCAGCTGGAACCGCACCTGCGGGTGCCCGGCCCGGAATCCTCGCAGCAGGGCGGGCACCGCGTCCGTCCCCATGGTGTGCAGGAAGCCGAACGCGACCCGCCCGGCCGCCGGGTCGGCCTCCGCCCGTGCCGCCTCCGCGCCGCGTTCGACCTCGGCCAGTGCCCGTTCGACGGCGTCCAGCAGCAGCCGTCCGGCCCGGGTGAGGCGGACGGTGCGGCCCTGTCGGGCGAGCAGGTCGACGCCGAGTTCGGCTTCCAGGCGGGCGACGGCCCGGGAGAGGGTGGGCTGCGGCATGCCAAGGAGGTGCGCGGCCTGGGTGACGTGTTCCAGCCGGGCGACCGCCGCGAACTCCGCCAACTGCGGTGCGAGGCGCGTCACATCGGTGTCCGGACCGAGTTCGGCGAGGCGGACGGGCGCGGAGCTGCTCTCATACGTCACAGCATGAAGTTTCCCGCATTCATGCATTGGACGCATCAGGCCGCGCGGCCATAGCGTCGAAGCCATGCAGCCTGCCAGTACCGAGGCGTCCGCGCCCGCCCCCGCATCCGTGTCCTCGTCCGATCTGCGCCTTCGCCCCGGCAGCCGGGACTTCCGCCGCGCCAACCTCGCCCTGTTCGCGGCGGGTGTCGCCACCTTCGTCCTGCTGTACTCCACCCAGGGCCTGCTGCCGGTGCTCTCCGCCGACCTCGACCTGACGCCCAGTCAGGCCAGCTGGACGGCCTCCGCATCCACCCTCGGACTCGCTCTCGCCCTGCTGCCCGCCAGCGCCCTGTCCGACCGGTACGGGCGCACCGCCGTGATGACGGCCTCCACTCTCGCCGCCGCGCTGCTCGCCCTCGCGCTGCCGCTCGCCCCGGACCTCACCACGCTGGTGGTCCTGCGGGCCGTCCAGGGCGCGGCGCTGGCCGGGCTCCCCGCCACCGCGATGGCCTATCTCGCCGAGGAGGTGCACCCGGCGGCGCTCGCCTCCGCGATGGGCCTGTACGTGGCCGGCAACTCGATCGGCGGGATGGGCGGACGCCTGGTCTCCGGCTGGGTCGCGGCCGCCTGGGGCTGGCGCTGGGGGCTGGCGGTCTCGGCCGTTCTCGCGCTGCTCGCGGTACTCGCCTTCCGGCTGCTGATCCCCCGGGCCCGGCACTTCCGGCGGACGCCGGTGGACGCCCGGGCGCTGGCGGCGACCGTCGCCGGGCACCTGCGCAACCCGCTGCTGCTGCGGCTGTACGCGCTCGGGATGCTGTTCATGGCGGTCTTCGGCGCGGTCTACAACACCGTCGGCTACCGGCTGGTCTCGGCGCCGTTCCACCTGCCGGAGTCGATCGCCGCGTCGATCTTCGTGGTGTACCTGGTCGGCACGGCGTCCTCCGCCTCGGCCGGCCGCCTCACCGTCCGCTGGGGCCGCCGCGGCACCCTCTACCTGGCGATCTCCACCACCACGGCCGGCCTGCTGCTCTCCCTCGCGAACTCCCTGTTCTGCGCGATCCTCGGCCTGGTCCTGATCACCGCCGGCTTCTTCGCCGGCCACGCCACGGCCTCCTCCTCCGTCGGCCGCACCGCCACCACCGGCCGCGCCCAGGCCTCCGCGCTCTACCTGATCGCCTACTACCTCGGCAACAGCCTCGGCGGCACGATCGGCGCCGACGCCTACCACTCCACCGGCTGGCCGGGCACCGCCACCGTCGCCCTCACCGCCATGACCTGCGCGGCCGGCGTCACCCTGTACGCCTCCCACCGCGCCGTCACTTCCCGGAGGGCAGCGGCCGCTACCGTCCAGGCATGACCGACGACTACGCCGCACTGCGGGCGGTGCTCGATCTGCTGCCCGCAGTGCCGGACCTGCGGCAACCGGAATTTGGTCTTCGGGGACGTCATCACCGCCGGCCCTTGGACCCTCGACACCGGCGTCCTGCGCACCTACGCAGGCTGACTACACCGCCGGGGGCTCGAAGCGGACGGTGGCGGCCGGATCGGAGGCCACGTGGATGTCGAGTTCGGACTCCAGGGCGGTGGCCAGCCGGTGCGGCAGTGGCAGGGTGGGTACGGTGTCCCCGCCCTCGATCACCTCGGCCTGGGCCTCCGTCAGCCCGGCCCGCCGGGCCGGCTCGGCCGGCGACAGCCCGAGCGCGGTCCGGCGGTCGTACACCGCCTGCCCGAGAGCCATCGCACAGCGGATCTCCCGCCGCAGCGCGGCGACCTCCGGGTCCTCCGCCTGCGGCTCGCCGAGCAGGGCGCGGGTGCGGGCGGTCTTCCACTGCGAGTGGTTCATCGAATGTCGCCTTTCGTGACCGCGCGGCCGAACGCCTCGTACGCGGGCAGGCGCTCCGGCTGACAGCTCTTCCGCGCCCACAGCGCCCGGGACCGGGACCGGGACGGCAGCGCGGAGAGCCGGTCACGGATCTCCGGCTCGATCTCCATGAGGTGGCGCACTCCGCCCACGCGGCGCGGCGTACTGCCGCCGCGCACGGAGTCGTATGACTTAGGCGATCCGGTCGAGGACGATCGGGGCCGGGGTGAAGACCGTGCCCGTGGGGGCGACGGTGATGGCGTCGGTGAGGGCTTCCAGGGCGTAGGGGAAGCGCTCGGGGGTGTCGGTGTGGAGGGTGAGGAGGGGCTGGCCGGCGGTGACGGTGTCGCCGGGCTTGGCGTGGAGTTCGATGCCGGCGCCGGCCTGGACGGGGTCCTCCTTGCGGGCGCGGCCGGCGCCGAGGCGCCAGGCGGCGACGCCGACGGCGTAGGCGTCGAGGGTGGTGAGGACGCCGGTCGCGGGGGCGGGGAGGACGTGGGTCTCGCGGGCGACGGGCAGGGGGGCGTCGACGTCGCCGCCCTGGGCGGTGATCATGCGGCGCCAGTGGTCCATCGCGGAGCCGTCGCGGAGGGCGTCGGCGGGGTCCTTGCCGTGGACACCCGCGGCGGCGAGCATCTCGCGGGCGAGGGCCAGGGTGAGTTCGACGACGTCGGCGGGGCCGCCGCCGGCCAGCACCTCCAGCGACTCGCGGACTTCGAGCGCGTTGCCGGCGGTGAGGCCGAGCGGGGTGGACATGTCGGTGAGCAGGGCGACCGTGGCGACGCCGGCGGAGCGGCCCAACCCGACCATGGTGCGGGCGAGTTCGCGGGCGTCGTCGAGGTTCTTCATGAACGCGCCGGAGCCGACCTTGACGTCCAGGACGAGTGCGCCGGTGCCTTCGGCGATCTTCTTGGACATGATCGAGGAGGCGATCAGCGGGATCGCCTCGACGGTGCCGGTGACGTCGCGCAGGGCGTAGAGCTTCTTGTCGGCGGGGGCCAGGCCGTCGCCGGCGGCGCAGATCACGGCGCCGCAGTCGCGCAGGACGGTGAGCATCTCCTCGTTGGAGAGCAGGGCGCGCCAGCCGGGGATGGATTCGAGCTTGTCGAGGGTGCCGCCGGTGTGGCCGAGGCCGCGGCCGGAGAGCTGCGGGACGGCGGCGCCGCAGGCGGCGACCAGCGGGGCGAGCGGGAGGGTGATCTTGTCGCCGACGCCGCCGGTGGAGTGCTTGTCGGCGGTGGGGACGGCGAGCGAGGAGAAGTCCATGCGTTCGCCGGAGCGGATCATGGCGTCGGTCCAGCGGCTGATCTCACGGGCCGTCATGCCGTTGAGCAGGATGGCCATGGCGAGGGCGGACATCTGCTCGTCGGCGACCTCGCCGCGGGTGTAGGCGTCGATCACCCAGTCGATCTGGGGGTCGGTCAGTTCGCCCCGGTCGCGCTTGGCCCGGATGACGGAGATGGCGTCCATGCAGGTGCTCCAGTGAGGTGTGAAATGCGAAGAGTGCCGCGGGGGATTCCTCCCGCGACACTCTACGCGCGTAACAATGTGATCAGCCAGCAGAAGCTACAGCTTGTCCGGCCCGAACGCGTCCGGCAGGACCTCGCTCATCGGCCGTACCCCGGAGGGCAGTTCGACCAGCAGGTCCGGTCCGCCGTGCTCCCACAGCAGCTGGCGGCAGCGCCCGCACGGCATCAGCAGTTCGCCGGCGCCGTCCACGCAGGTGAAGGCCGTCAGCCGGCCGCCGCCGGTGGCGTGCAGCGCGGAGATCAGGCCGCACTCGGCGCACAGGCCGAGGCCGTAGGAGGCGTTCTCCACGTTGCAGCCGGTCACCGTGCGGCCGTCGTCGACCAGGGCCGCCGCCCCCACCGGGTACTTGCTGTACGGGGCGTAGGCGTGGCGCATCGCGGCGCGCGCGGCGGCGCGCAGCGACTCCCAGTCGACCTCGGTCACTTGGCCTGTCCCTTGCGGTAGATCTGGCCGTCGGCCTTGGGCATCCGCAGCCGCTGGGAGGCCAACGCGAGCACCACCAGGGTAATCACGTACGGGGTGGCGACGATCAGCGGACGCTGAACGGCGTCGGTGGTGACGTACCAGAGGGCGACGCCGCCGGCCACCACGATGCTGATCGCACCGGCCACGAACTTGCGGCGCCAGAGCTGCCACAGCGCGAGCATCGCCATCGCGATGGCGACCACCAGCAGCAGCACGTGCACCGAGTCGGCGTCGCGCAGCTGGAGGCTGTCGGTGAAGCCGAACAGGCCCGCGCCGGCGGCCAGGCCGCCCGGCATCCAGTTGCCGAAGATCATCGCGGCCAGGCCGATGAAGCCGCGGCCCTGGGTCTGGCCGTCCCGGTAGAAGTGCGCGGCGACCAGCGAGAGGTACGCGCCGCCGAGGCCCGCGAAGGCGCCGGAGGCGATCACCGCGAGGTACTTGTACTTGTAGACGTTGACGCCCAGCGACTCGGCGGCGGTCGGGTTCTCGCCGCAGGAGCGCAGCCGCAGGCCGAACACCGTGCGCCAGAGCACGAAGTAGCTGGCGATCAGGAACGCGGCGGCGATCAGGGTGACCACCGACAGGTGGGTGGTCAGGCCGCGGAGGATGCCGGCCACGTCGGAGACCAGGAACCAGTGGTGCTGCTCGATGCCGTTCAGCCAGTCCGACAGGCCGGGGACGGTGAAGGTGGGCAGCGACTCCGAGGGCGGCGACTGGCTCGCACCGGCGCCCTGGGTCTTGTAGTCCTGGTAGTAGATCCGGTTGACGTACGCGCAGATGCCGGGGATCAGCAGGTTGACGCCGACACCGGAGACGATGTGGTCGACGCCGAAGGTGACGGTGACCAGCGCGTGCAGCAGACCGCCGACCGCGCCGCCCGCCATGCCGGCCAGCAGGCCGACCCACGGGTTGACCAGGAAGCCGGCCCAGGCGCCGCAGAAGGTGCCGGCCACCATCATGCCTTCGAGGCCGATGTTGACCACGCCCGCGCGCTCCGCCCACAGGCCGCCGAGACCGGCCATGGCGATCGGCACGGCGGAGGACACCGCGGCGCCGATCTGGCCCGAGGAGGTCAGTCCGTGGTTGCCGGTGATCGCACCGACCGCCGCGAACAGCAGCAGGGCGAGCGCGATCAGCAGCAGCACCACCGGCCAGGTCAGCTTGAACTTCTTCTTCACGGGCGCGACGGGCGCCTTCGGCTTGGCGACAGCGGTGCTCATGCCGCCACCTCCTTCTGGGCGGCCGCGGCGACGGCCTGCGCGGCGAGCTCGGCGCCGACCTTCTGCTGCTGGCGCTTCAGGCCGAAGCGGCGCACCAGTTCGTAGGCCACGACGACGCAGATGACGATGGTGCCCTGGATCACCGGGATGATCTCGGCCGGGTAGTTGCCCCGGGTGGGCAGCTGGGCGCCGGAGGCGTCCAGGAAGGCGAACAGCAGCGCGGAGAACGCGATGCCGATCGGGGTGTTGCGGCCGAGCAGGGCCACCGAGATGCCGATGAAGCCCAGGCCGACCTGCACGTTCTGGCCGAAGTAATAGGTGTTCTGCATCAGTTCGGGCAGGCCGACCAGACCGGCCATCGCGCCGGAGACCACGATCGAGGTGATCACCATGCGCTTGACGTTGACGCCGGACGCCTTGGCGGCGCTCTCCGAGCGGCCGGTGGCGCGCAGGTCGAAGCCGAACCGGGTGCGGTTCAGGGTGAAGTGGAAGACCACGCCGACCAGCACCGCGATCACGATGAAGCCCCACAGGGTGCCGCCCTGGGTCTCGATCGAGAAGAAGTGGCTGGAGTCGGAGATCTTCGCGGTCTGGATCGAGTTGGTGACGCCGCTGGTCTTCGGCGCCAGGATGCCCGGCACCAGCAGCACGCCGATCACGGCGGTGGCGATGGCGTTCAGCATGATGGTCGAGATGACCTCGCTGACGCCCCGGTAGACCTTCAGCACACCGGCGATCGACGCCCACAGGCCACCGACGAACATCGCGACGATCAGCAGCAGCGGGATCTGCAGGAAGGCCGGCAGGTCCAGCTGGGAGCCGACGTACGCGGCCATCATCATGGCCAGCTTGTACTGGCCCTCGATGCCGATGTTGAACAGGTTCATCCGGAACCCGAACGCGGCGGCGGCCGCGGCCAGGTAGTACACGGTCGCCTTGTTCAGGACGGCGACCTGGCCGTCCGACGCGGTGCCGTAGTCCCACATGATCTGGAAGGCGTTGAACGGGTCGCGGCCGGAGACCGCCAGCAGCGAGCCGGCGATGGCCACCGACAGCAGCACGGCCAGCACCGGCGCGGCCAGGCCGAGGCCGATCCGCTCCAGGTCGAACCGCTGCGAACGCGGCCGGTCGGGCGCCTGTGCGGCCGGGGGGTTGGGACTGGTCATGTGGCTACTCCCCCGCCTGCTCGTGGCCGGCGGTGACGGTGGACGGACTCCGGTCGGAGACGATGTGTCCGGTGGCGGCACCGGTCATCGCGGTGCCCAGGTCCTCGGCGGTGACGGTGGCCGGGTCGGCGGAGGCGACCAGCGCACCGCGGTAGATCACCCGGATGGTGTCGGACAGGCCGATCAGCTCGTCCAGGTCGGCGGAGATCAGCAGCACCGCCAGGCCCTCGCGCTGCGCGGAGCGGATCTGCTCCCAGATCTGCGCCTGCGCGCCGACGTCCACGCCGCGGGTCGGGTGGGCGGCGATCAGCAACTTCGGATCGTGGCTCATCTCGCGGCCGATGATCAGCTTCTGCTGGTTGCCGCCGGACAGCGACGCCGCGGTGACCTCGATGCCGGGGGTGCGGACGTCGTACTGCTCGACGATCCGCTGAGTGTCGGCGCGGGCGCCGGCCGGGTCGAGCAGCACGCCCTTGGAGTTGGGCCGCTCGGTGACGTGGCCGAGGATCCGGTTCTCCCAGAGCGGGGCCTCCAGCAGCAGGCCGTGCCGGTGCCGGTCCTCCGGGATGTAGCCGATGCCGGCCTCCCGGCGGGCCCGGGTCCGGGCGCCGCTCAGGTCGGTGCCGTCCAGCGTGACGGTGCCGGCGTCCAGCGGCAGCATGCCCATGACCGCCTCGACCAGTTCGGCCTGGCCGTTGCCCTCGACACCGGCGATGCCGAGGATCTCGCCCTTGCGGATGCGCAGCGAGATGTCGTCCAGCACCACTCGCTCGACGCCCTCGGCGTCCGGCTTGGCGATCCGCAGGCCCTCGACGCGGAGCATCTCCACGTCGGTGACGGTGGACTCGCGGCTCTCCGGGGACGGCAGTTCGGCGCCGACCATCAGCTCGGCCAGCTGCCGGGCCGTGACGACCTTCGGGTCGGCGTCGCCGACCGTGGTGCCGCGGCGGATCACGCTGATCGCGTCGGCGACCGACAGCACCTCGTGCAGCTTGTGCGAGATGAAGATGACGGTGACGCCCTCGGACTTGAGGTCGCGCAGGTTGTCGAACAGCGCGTCGACCTCCTGCGGGACCAGCACCGCGGTCGGCTCGTCCAGGATCAGGATCCGGGCGCCGCGGTACAGCACCTTGAGGATCTCCACCCGCTGCCGGTCGGCCACGCCGAGGTCCTCGACCAGCAGGTCCGGCTTCACGCCCAGGCCGTACTGGTCGGAGATCTCGCGGATCTTCGCCTTCGCCTTGGCGCCGATGCCGTACAGCTTCTCGCTGCCCAGGACGATGTTCTCCCAGACGGTGAGGTTGTCGGCCAGCATGAAGTGCTGGTGGACCATGCCGATGCCGCGGGCGATCGCGTCGCCCGGGGTGGCGAAGGCCACCTGCTCGCCGTTGATGGCGATGGTGCCCTCGTCCGGCTTCTGCATCCCGTAGAGGATCTTCATCAGGGTGGACTTGCCTGCGCCGTTCTCGCCCATCAGGGCGTGCACGGTGCCGCGCTGCACGGTGATGTCGATGTCGTGGTTGGCCACCACACCGGGGAAGCGCTTGGTGATGCCACGCAGTTCGACGGCCGGTGTCGCCGTCCCCGCGCTGGGGGTGCCGCCGGGAGGGGCGGAGTCGGAGGGAGTGATGGCGATCTCCTGCTGGTCGTCGGGCGCTTCGTTGCGCTGGAAGCTCAGGGGGGGCCGGGGGTGGTACAGCCGCTGGACGGACACCGGGGCGGCGGTGGGGGCACAGGCAGGGGCCCGGGGGATGCGCTGGGCGCATCCCGTCCGAGCCCCTTCCCTGCGATGCGTCAGACCACTGCGCCGCCCGGTCGGCGGGCGGCACGGTGGCAGGGGATCAGCCCTGCGGAGCGGTCGGAACCTTGGTGGCGCCGCTGGTGATCTGGTTGGTGGCGGCGTCGATCTTGGCCTTGATGTCGTCGATGAAGCCACCGGTGACGGCCAGCGACACGCCGCCGTCCTTCAGGTCGAAGTTCTTCACGCCGGACTGGGCGCTGCCGTCCTTGGCCGACTTGATGAAGGTGAACACACCGGTGTTCACGTTCTTCACCATCGAGGTGAGGATGTGGTCCTTGTACTTCGACAGGGCCGGCTGGCTGGCCTGGTCGGAGTCGACGCCGATGGCCCACTTGTTGCCCGGGGCGCTGGAGACGGCCTCGATGGCGCCGCTGCCGGAGGAGCCGGCGGCGGAGTAGATGACGTCCGCGCCCTTGTCCATCTGGCCCTGCGCGGCCTGCTTGCCCTTGCCCGGGTCGGCGAAGCCGGTGTTGTCCGGCGGGGTGGTCAGGTAGGTGACCTCGATCGCGATGTTCGGGTCGACCGACTTGGCGCCCGCGACGTAGCCGGCCTCGAACTTCTTGATCAGCTCGGACTGCACACCGCCGATGAAGCCGACGTGCTTGGTCTTCGACTTGCTGGCCGCGGCCACGCCCGCCAGGTACGAGCCCTGCTCCTCCGAGAAGGTCAGCGAGGTCACGTTGCTCGGCTGCTCGGGCGAGAAGGAGTCGACGATCGCGAACTTGACGTTCGGGTTCTCCTTGGCGACCTTGTTGACCGCGTCCTGGTAGACGAAGCCGACCGCGATGACCGGGTTGAAGCCACCGGTCACCAGGGACTTGAGGCGCTGCTCCTTGTCACCCTCGGACTCGCCGGACTTGGCCTCGGCCTCGTTGATGGTGGCGCCCAGCTCGGTCTTGGCCTGGTCCAGGCCACGCGCGGCGGAGTCGTTGAAGGACTGGTCACCGCGGCCGCCGATGTCGTAGGCCATGCCGACCTTGAGACCCGAGCCACCGGCATTGGCGGTGGTGTTGGAGTTGTCGGTGCTCTTTGCGCCGCAGGCGGCGAGCGAGGCGATGCCCAGGGAACCCGAGAGCACGGCCGCGGCGAGCTTGAGTGAACGGCGCAAGGGAGTTTCTCCTTCTCACACACCCGAATGGCGTGGTCGAGCGCCACCGTAACGCGCGTAGAACACGGTTGTGTTACGGCATGCACGGCCCCCGGGGTTGTTATCAAAATGTGGTCGTACGCCCGGGCAAATCCGGACATAGCAGCACACTTGTTCAACTCCCGTTCCGCTACTGGCTGGTAGCGCGCCACCACGGTACGCCTCCGGTCCCTACCCGGGAAGCCGCCGCGTCGCACCTTTGGACGCGGCTCTCCCACCCCGGCCGACGGCCTCAGCTCAGGCCCACCCAGAACATCTGCACCGTGCCGTCGGCGTTCCGGTTCTGCGCCGGATCGAAGGAGGACGGCAGCGAGGTGGCGCTGTCCTTCAGCGCGGCGACCCGGTAGGTGGCCGGGGTGAGCCCGGCGTTCAGGAAGGCGCCGGGGTTCGGGAACGTCGACCCCCGGGCGAAGGCCGGCGGGGTGGTCGCGTTGGCCAGCAGCGCCACCCAGTGGAACCCGGGCCCCAGGGTGACCGCCTTGGACAGCGGCATCCGGCACAGCAGGTTCCCGCCGCCCGACCAGGCCGTCGCCTGCTCCGCGGTGCCGGCCAGCAGCTTGCCGGTGCGGTCGTACACGCCGGCCACGTTGCCGGTGGTGAACCCGCTGCCGCTCCCCGCCACCAGTACGGAGACCGCCGAGACGGTGACCGGCTGGTGCGTCTCCACCCGCACCAGGTAGACGTTGCCCGAGTTCAGCTGGGTGCTCTTGTCGGACACCGCGGCGGGGTCGAAGGACCAGGTCCCGAAGCCCGAGTCGGCGGGCTGCGGCGCGTTGCCGGCCGGGGTGATCGCGGGCGACGGAACGTTGTACGACACACCCGCGGTGGTGGTCAGGTTGTGCATGGTGGTGCCGTTGTCCAGCACCGCGCCCGCGTCGTCGCGCACGCTCGCCTTGGTGCCGGTGAGCATGCAGCCGGTGAGCAGCACCCGCAGCGCGTGGTCGACGTACACGCCGTAGTCGGGGGCGAGCATCCCGCCGGGCTTGTCGTCCGCGGAGACATGGGTGGCGCAGCCGGTCAGGGTGACCGGGACGGCCGGATCACCGGCGGGGGCGGCGATCCGGAAGCCGGCGTAGCCGCCCGGCGTGACGTTGTCGTTCCGTCCGTCGCGGCTGGCCTGGCAGCCCGTCAGGGTGATGGAGTGCGGCGAGGGGGCGGAGGCGGGGGTGATCTGCGGGCTCTCCAGCAGCCAGCCGTTGAAGGCGTTGCGGTCGGTCTGGCACTCGGTGAAGCCGGTGGTTCCGCACTTGCCGGTCAGGTGGAAGCCGTTGCCGGCGTTCCAGGTCGCCCGGACGCCGACGAAGCCGAGCGCGCCGGTGCCCGCGAAGTACCAGCCGTCGCCGCCGTTGGCGCCGGCCTCGCAGGAGTCGATCACCCCGTCGCCGAAGGCGAACGCCGCGTCGCCGGAGTTGTCGGAGCGCCAGCCGCCGAGCTTGTTGGCCTCCAGGTTCAGGTGGGAGACCTCCCAGCCCCCGGGGAAGCCGTCCGTGCCGGTGTCGGTGCGCACCCCGTAGCCGCTGAAGTTGAAGATCCCGACGTTGTTCAGCCGGACGGCCTTGATCTGGCCCGTCGCGGTCACGCCCTGGACGGGGCCGCCGCCGGTCGAGTTGTCGGTGGCGCGGCCGGAGGCGAGCACCAGGTCGTGCAAGCGGGCGCCGGTACCGGCCAGTTGGATCAGCGTGGAGCCGTTGAAGGCGCCCCACTTGGGCTTGATGTACACCGGCGGCACCGGGCCGCCGGAGGAGTTCTTCGGAAAGTAGCTGAACCAGCGGCTGCCGACCGTACCGGCCAGCGTGACGTGGGCGGGCACCACCAGGGGCTTCCCGACCAGGTACTGCCCGGCCGGGAAGTACACCACTGCGCCGGGCGGGCAGGCCGCGATGGCGTCGGTGATGGGCTGCCAGTCGTCGTTGCTGTTGTCGCCGAGGGCCCCGTACCGCCTGACGTTGTACCAGTCGACCAGCGGCTCGTCCGGCTTCGGGACGGTCGGTCCGGCGGCGCTGGCCGCCGGTGCGGCGGCCAGTCCGGCGGTGACGGTGGCTCCGGCGGCTCCGGCGGCGAACAGGAGTCTGCGGCGAGTGCTGTCCATGGATCGGGTCCCCTCCCCTGGGTGATCGTTTCGCGGCCGATTCGACCACGGAACAACCGCCCCGGGAAGGGGGCCCCGGCGCCGGTCAGATCCGGGCGTGCTCCAGCGCCAGCGCGGCGAACAGTTCGACGCCGACGGCGATCGCCCGCTCGTCCGCGTCGAAGTCGCCCTGGTGCAGGTCGCGGACGCCCTTCTCGTCGGGGCCGCGCACCCCGAGGCGGGCCAGGGCGCCCGGCGCGTGCTCCAGGTACCAGGAGAAGTCCTCGCCGCCCAGGCTCTGTTCGGTCGGCTCCACCACCGGGCCGCGGCCCTCGGCGAAGCGGTCGTTCATCGCGCGTTCCAACTGGTCGATCGAATCGGCCTCGTTGACCACCGGCGGGACGCCCCGGTGGTAGTTCAGCGTCCACTTGGCGCGGTGCGTCTCGGCGAGGTGCGCGACCAGTTCCTCCAGCACCTCGGGGGCCTGGCGCCAGCCCGCCAGTTCCAGGCAGCGGACGGTGCCCTCCAGCTCGGCGTGCTGCGGGATCACGTTCGGCGCCGAACCGGCCGCGATCCGCCCCCACACCAGCGAGACGCCCCAGCGCGGGTCCATCCGGCGGGCCAGCGCCGACGGCGTCTCGGCGGCCAGCTTGGCGACCGCGGTGACCAGGTCGGTGGTCAGGTGCGGACGGGCGGTGTGCCCGCCGGGGCCGTCCACGCCGATCATCACCTTGTCGCAGGCCGAGGTGATCGCCCCGGTCTTCAGGGCGATCCGGCCGACCTGCACCTTGGGGTCGCAGTGCACCGCGAAGATCCGCCCGACCCCTTCCATCCCGCCGGCCGCGATCACGTCCAGCGCGCCGCCCGGCATCATCTCCTCGGCCGGCTGGAAGATCAGCCGCACCGGACGGGTCAGCTCCCCCGCGGCCAGCGCCTCGGCCAGCACCAGCCCGGTGCCGAGCACCACCGCGGTGTGCACGTCGTGCCCGCAGGCGTGCGCCCGGCCGGCCACCGTGGAGCGGTACGGGACGTCCTTCTTGACGTCGTCGATCGGCAGCGCGTCGATGTCGGCGCGGAAGGCCAGCAACGGGGTGCCGGGCGCGGTGCCCGGCGGAACCAGGTCCACCAGCAGGCCGGTACCGCCCGGGAGCACCCGCGGCTCCAGCCCGGCGGCGATCAGGCGCTCGCGCAGCAGCCTGGTGGTGCGGAACTCCTGGCGGCCGAGCTCCGGGTGCCGGTGCAGGTCACGGCGGAGGTCGATCAACTCGGCCTGGTGGGCCGCTACTCGGGCCCGGAGGGCGGCGAGCGGGCGGACGGCGGTGACGGTGGCAGCGGCTGCGGGCTGAGGATCGTTCACCTTGACAAGAGTAGGCCGGTGACGGGCTTTTGGCCCGACTTCCACCAAAGTTCTCACCGTTTGGATGCATACCGCCCCCCATGATGGGTATGACTCTTCGATTCGGCCCGATCCTGTGTTCGGCTCCCCCGCCGCCTGCCATGTGCCACGACCTGCACCAGCGGCCACTCCCGCACCAGGGGCGCCAACCCTTCCCCCCGATCGGGTCATGGCGGAGTAAAGCTTTCGGACCCGCCCTTGAGCAGGGCACATCAGTCCGAATAGACAGCTGTCGCACAGTCAACTCCGGCGCCGTAGTGGGGTGGGACAGTCCGCCTGCGGCGCGCCTCGTCACGCCCTCACGAAGGGCGGTTGACGCTCCATCGAACCGAGAAGGGGGGACCGACGTGCCCATCACGCGCAATCGGCTCGCCAAGAGCATCGCTCCGGCCACCGTCGCGGCCGCACTGATCATCACCACCCTCGGCGCGGCCGTACCGGCCGGCGCCGCCACCCCCGTGGGCGACACCGCCCGCACCCTGCCGGGCACCCACCCGGAGTGGGCCACCCCGCAGGCCGACGCGGGCGCGGCCGACGCCGCCGCCCCGGCCACCGCCCGGATCTACCTGGCCGGCCGCGACGCCAGCGGCCTCGCCGCCCTCGCCCGGGCCGTCTCCGACCCCCACTCGCCCGACTACGGCACGTACCTGACGTCCGCCCAGGTCCAGGCGAAGTTCGGCGCCACCCCGGAGCAGGTCAAGGCCGTCACCGACTGGGTGTCCGCCGCGGGCCTCACCGTCTCCGCCAGCACCGCCCACTACGTGCAGGTGTCCGGCTCCACCGCCGCGCTGTCCAAGGCGTTCGGCACCGGCTTCCACAACTACCGCACCGCGGACGGCACCCACCGGGCCCCGACCACCGACGCCAAGGTCCCGGCGTCCGTCTCCGACGCCGTCCTCGCGGTCTCCGGCCTGGCCGACGCGATCCACAAGAACAGCTCCTCCGCCACCTCGGTCCGCGAGGCCGAGCAGCGGATGAACGCCGCCGCCAAGGCCGGCCCGGACAAGAAGGACCCGGCGACCCTGCCGACCGTCCCGACCTGCTCCGAGGACGGCTACGGCTCCAAGACCGCCAAGGGCGCCCCCGAGGGCTACGAGAAGAACGAGCCGTTCGCCCCCTGCTCGTACATACCGACCCAGCTCCGCAAGGCCTACGGCGTCAGCGACGCCAAGGTCTCCGGCAAGGGCGCCCGCGTCGCCGTCATCGACGCCTACGGCCTGCCCACCATGGAGCAGGACGCCAACCACTTCTCCACCCTGCACGGCGACCAGCCGTTCAAGCCGGGCCAGTACACCGAGTACGTCACGCCCGCCCAGTGGACCCACCAGGACGAGTGCGGCGGCCCCGACGGCTGGGCCGGCGAGGAAGCCCTCGACGTCGAGATGGTGCACGGCCTCGCGCCGGACGCGAACGTCGTCTACGTCGGCGGCAACTCCTGCTACGACGAGGACCTCTACGACGCCATGGCCAAGGTCGTAGACGGGCACCTCGCCGACATCGTCTCCAACTCGTGGGGCGAGATCATGCACGGCAAGTCCGGCGACATCGACCCCGCCGTGGTGGCCGCCGACAACCAGATCTTCCAGCTCGGCGCCGTCACCGGCATCGGCTTCACCTTCTCCTCCGGCGACTGCGGCGACAGCTCCCCCGGCGCGGCCGCCACCGGCGTCAACTGCCAGGCCGACACCAACCAGGCCCAGGCCGACTGGCCGTCCGCCTCCCCGTGGGTCACCTCGGTCGGCGGCACCGCCCTCGAACTGGGCGACAAGTCCGGCAAGTACGGCCACGAGGTCTCGATGGGCGACCTGCGCTCGGTGCTCTCCGCCGACCAGAAGTCCTGGAGCCCGATGCCCGGCAAGTTCTACTTCGGCGGCGGCGGCGGTGTCTCCAAGGACTTCGCCCAGCCGTGGTACCAGCAGGGCGTCGTCCCGGACAGCATCAGCAAGACCGCGGCCGACGGCACCACCTCCAAGACCCCCCTGCGCGCCACCCCCGACATCGCCATGAGCGGTGACCTGGTCGCCGCCACCCTGGTCGGCTTCACCTCCGGCGGCGCCTACAGCGAGGGCGGCTTCGGCGGCACCTCGGTCTCCGCCCCCGAGACCGCGGCCATGTTCGCCAACGCCATCGAAACCCGCGGCGGCCGCGCCCTCGGCTTCGCCAACCCGGCCCTCTACGACCGCGCCGACACCAACGCCTTCCACGACGTGGACGACAACGCCGTCCACACCAAGCGCGGCAACGTCGTCGACCTCGGCGTCATCAACAACACCCTCCGCGTCCGCCTCTACAAGATCGGCGCCGACTACGGCCTCTCGGCCTCCAACGGCTACGACACGGCCACCGGCCTGGGCTCCCCGGGCAAGGGCTTCTTCAAGTCCTTCGCCCTCAAGAAGTAACCCGTAAAAAAAAATCCCCCGCGCCCCGTCAGGGGCGCTGGGGGTACCCCCAGGCGAAGCCGAGGGGGCGGAACTGCGCGAAGCGGAAGGCCCGTGCCGGAAAGATCGCGGCACGGGCCCCTACTTGCACTCAGAAGCGGTCCACCGGCGTGTACGTCCCCCACACCCCGCGCAGCGCGTCGCACACCTCGCCGACAGTGGCCCGGGCCGCGAGGGCCTCCTTCATCGGGTACAGCACGTTCTCCGTCCCCTCCGCCGCCTTGCGCAGCGACGTGAGCGCCCGATCCACCGCCGACGAGTCCCGGTCGGAACGCAGGCGCTCAAGCCTCTCCGCCTGCTGCGCCTCGATCGCCGGGTCGACCCTGAGCGGCTCGTACGGCTCCTCCTCGGCCAGCTGGAAGCGGTTGACGCCGACCACGGTCCGCGCGCCCGAGTCCTGCTCCTGCTGAATGCGGTACGCGGTGCGCTCGATCTCGCCCTTCTGGTACCCCTGTTCGATCGCCGCGACCGCGCCGCCCATGTCCTCGACCTTGGCCATCAACTCCAATGCCGCGGCCTCCAGTTCGTCCGTCATCGCCTCGACCACGTACGAGCCCGCGAACGGGTCCACCGTCGCGGTGATGTCGGTCTCGAAGGCGAGCACCTGCTGGGTGCGCAGCGCGAGCCTCGCGGACTTCTCGGTGGGGAGCGCGATCGCCTCGTCGAAGGAGTTGGTGTGCAGCGACTGCGTCCCGCCGAGCACCGCGGCGAGCGCCTGCACGGAGACCCGGACCAGGTTGACCTCGGGCTGCTGGGCGGTCAGTTGGACGCCCGCGGTCTGGGTGTGGAAGCGCAGCATCTGCGACTTGGGGTTCTTCGCGCCGAACTCCTCCTTCATGACGCGGGCCCAGATCCGGCGCGCGGCACGGAACTTGGCGACCTCCTCCAGCAGCGTGGTGCGGGAGACGAAGAAGAAGGAGAGCCGGGGCGCGAAGTCGTCGACGTCCATGCCGGCGGCGACGGCGGTGCGGACGTACTCGATGCCGTTGGCGAGGGTGAAGGCGATCTCCTGCGCGGGGTTCGCCCCGGCCTCGGCCATGTGGTAGCCGGAGATGGAGATGGTGTTCCACTTGGGGATCTCGGCCCGGCAGTACTGGAACACGTCGGCGATCAGCCGCAGGCTCGGCTTGGGCGGGAAGATGTAGGTGCCGCGGGCGATGTACTCCTTGAGCACGTCGTTCTGGATGGTGCCGGTGAGCTTGTTGCTCGGCACGCCCTGGGCCTCGCCGACCAGCTGGTAGAGCAGCAGCAGCAGCGAGCCGGGCGCGTTGATGGTCATCGAGGTGGAGACCTCGCCCAGCGGGATGCCGCCGAACAGGACGTTCATGTCCTCGACGCTGTCGACGGCGACGCCGACCTTGCCGACCTCGCCGTGCGAGATGGCGGCGTCGGAGTCGTATCCCATCTGGGTGGGCAGGTCGAAGGCGACGGACAGGCCCATGGTGCCGTTGGCGATGAGCTGCTTGTAGCGGGCGTTGGACTCGGCGGCGGTGCCGAAGCCGGCGTACTGGCGCATCGTCCACGGCTTGCCGGTGTACATGGTCGGGTACACGCCGCGGGTGAACGGGTACTGGCCGGGGTTGCCGAGCCGGCTCGCGGCGTCGAAGCCGGCCAGGGTCTCGGGGCCGTACACCGGCTCGATCGGCAGGCCCGACTCGGTGCGGCGGGGCTCGGCTGCCATGGGTGTCCTCCGCGGAAGATGGGTGAAGGGTCAGCGCCGATCAACGCGTCGGCTGGATACGCAATGTAGCCGTGCCCCTCACGGGCAGACAGATGCCACGGCTGGGAGCTTGCTCACAACACGTCCGGAGCGATCCTTGGGATGATCCCAGCACCGAACACCTGGCCGGACACACGAGGAGTGGACATGAGCGAGCAGAAGGTGGCCGTGGTCACCGGCGCCAGCAGCGGCATCGGGGCGGCGACCGCCCGACGGCTGGCCGCGGACGGCTTCCAGGTGGTGCTGACCGCCCGCCGCACCGACCGGATCGAGCTGCTGGCGAAGGAACTCGGCGGCCGCTCCTACACGCTGGACGTCACCGACCGGGCCGCGGTGGACGCGTTCGCCGCCGAGGTCGGCCGGGTGGACGTGCTGGTGAACAACGCGGGCGGCGCGCTCGGCGCGGACAGCGTCGAGGCCGGCGACCCGGCGGACTGGCGCACCATGTACGAGGTCAACGTGCTGGGCGTGCTGCACCTGACCCAGGCGCTGCTGCCCGCGCTGCGCGCCACCGGCGACGGCACCGTGCTGATCATGTCCTCGACGGCGGCGCTGGCCGCGTACGAGGGCGGCGGCGGCTACGTGGCGGCCAAGCACGCCGTCCACTCGGTGGCGCAGACCCTCCGCCTCGAACTTGTGGGCGAGCCGATCCGGGTGATCGAGATCGCGCCCGGCATGGTGAAGTCCGAGGGCTTCGCGCTGACCCGGTTCCGCGGCGACCAGGCGAAGGCGGACGCGGTGTACGCGGGTGTCGCCGAGCCGCTCACCTCGGAGGACGTCGCCGACACCGTCTCCTGGGCGGTGACCCGTCCGGCGCACGTCAACATCGATCTGCTGGTGGTCCGGCCCCGGGCGCAGGCCGCCAACCACAAGGTGCACCGGACCGGTTGAGCGGTTCTGTGTGAACGGCAGCGGCGGCGGGTCACAACTTGATAGCTCGATCGAATGAAATCGGCCCGCCGCCTCCCCAACTGATGAACCCTCAACTACCGTGGAGGCGCTGCCCCGCCGAGCCGCCCAGGCCCCGCGCGGGGGTGCTGTCACACCCTCTCTGTCTCTGCAGCATCCCCCCTTCCCGCCCTCACGAGGAGGATCCGCTGGCCAGCGACATCCCGCCGCAGCCTCTCGATGTGCGGACGGATCCGTCCCTGCTGGGACTGCACCGGTTCAACGAAGCCGACTCCGGCGCGGTCGAGGAGGCGCTGCTCGCCTGCTGCGGCAGCCACCGCTGGGCCCTGCGCCTGACCGCCCACCGCCCGTACCCCGACATCGGTTCCCTGCTCGCGGCGGCCAGCGAGGCCAGCTACGACCTGCGCCCGGCGGACCTCGCCGAGGCGCTGGCCGACGAGAGCTGGATGCCGCAACCACTGCTCGGCATGCGCGCCCCGGGCAGCCAGGCGGCCCACACCGCGCTGCGCGCCGCGCACGCCGCGTACGAGGCGCGGTTCGGCCACGTCTTCGTGGTCTGCCTGGACGGGGTGGACCAGGAGGAGATGCTGGACGCGGTGCTGACCTCGATCCGCACCCGGCTGGCCAACGATCTGGACGAGGAACGGCTCATCTCCGCCGAGGAGTTGCGCCGGATAGCGCTGACCCGCCTGGAGCACCTGGTGGCGGTCCGGAGCTGACCGGCGCGAATTCGCACCGTTGCGCGACCATTCGGTCACGCAGCGTCAGAGTTCCCGTTCCGATTAGCCCGTACGTGCCTGATAGATCACAGCAGGGGCCCCCGACGGCGGCAGGGCGCGGCGCGTCGATAGGATGCTCGCGGCCGGTGGACCGTATCCGGCCGGGCTGACCGACAGAAAGCCGGCCGAGCCCCCAAACCGCTTCCGGAGGGTTTTCCGTGCCGGCTGGAACGCTGTACCGCGGCCGGGAAGGCATGTGGAGCTGGGTGGCTCACCGAGTCACCGGCGTCCTGATCTTCTTCTTCCTGTTCGCACATGTCCTTGACACCGCCCTGGTGCGGGTGTCGCCCGAGGCGTACGACTCGGTGATCGCCACCTACAAGTTCTGGCTGGTGAACCTGATGGAGTACGGCCTGGTGGCCGCCATCCTGTTCCACGCCCTGAACGGCCTGCGGGTCGTGGCGGTCGACTTCTGGGCCAAGGGCCCGAAGTACCAGAAGCAGATGCTGTGGACCGTGGTCGGCATCTGGATCGTCCTGATGGGCGGCGCCTTCTACCCCGTTCTGCAGCACACCCTTCGTTCCTGGTTCGGGGGCTGATCCCGCATGTCCGCTGAGACCAAGGACCTGGTGGTCCCCTCGCTGCAGGCCCACACGGGCCAGGGCCTGGGCACCGGCAACCCTGCCGACGCCTTCGTGGTGGAGCCCGCCCGGGCCCGCACCAAGAAGACCCCGCGCCGTACCCGCACCAACTTCGAGATGCTCGCCTGGCTGTTCATGCGCCTGTCGGGTGTCGTCCTGGTGGTGCTGGTCCTCGGCCACCTGCTGATCAACCTGATGCTGGACGGCGGCGTCTCGAAGATCAGCTTCGCCTTCGTGGCCGGTCGCTGGGCCTCGCCGTTCTGGCAGATCTGGGACCTGCTGATGCTGTGGCTGGCGATGCTGCACGGCTCGAACGGCATGCGCACCGTCATCAACGACTACGCGGAGAAGGACGCCACTCGTCTGTGGCTGAAGGGCCTCCTGGCTGTCGCGACCGTCTTCACGGTCGTCCTCGGCACCCTGGTGATCTTCACCTTCGACCCGAACATCTGACGAGCCACCAGAGGCGACTGACCCCATGCAGATTCACCAGTACGACACCGTCATCGTCGGCGCCGGCGGCGCCGGCATGCGCGCGGCCATCGAGTCGACCCAGCGCAGCCGCACCGCGGTCCTGACCAAGCTCTACCCGACCCGGTCGCACACCGGCGCGGCGCAGGGCGGCATGTGTGCCGCGCTCGCCAACGTCGAGGAGGACAACTGGGAGTGGCACACCTTCGACACGGTCAAGGGTGGTGACTACCTGGTCGACCAGGACGCCGCCGAGATCATGTGCAAGGAGGCCATCGACGCGGTCCTCGACCTGGAGAAGATGGGCCTGCCCTTCTCCCGCACCGACCAGGGCCGGATCGACCAGCGCCGCTTCGGCGGCCACTCCCGCAACCACGGCGAGGCCCCGGTCCGCCGGTCCTGCTACGCCGCGGACCGCACCGGCCACATGATCCTGCAGACGCTGTTCCAGAACTGCGTCAAGCACGGTGTGGAGTTCTTCAACGAGTTCTACGTCCTCGACCTGCTGATCAACGAGGGCAAGACCGCCGGTGTGGTGGCCTACGAGCTCGCCACCGGCGAGATCCACGTCTTCCAGGCCAAGGCCGTGGTGTTCGCCTCCGGCGGCACCGGCAAGATGTTCAAGGTCACCTCGAACGCGCACACCCTGACCGGTGACGGCCAGGCCGTGGCGCTGCGCCGTGGCCTGCCGCTGGAGGACATGGAGTTCTTCCAGTTCCACCCGACGGGCATCTGGCGGATGGGCATCCTGCTCACCGAGGGCGCCCGCGGCGAGGGCGGCATCCTGCGCAACAAGGACGGCGAGCGCTTCATGGAGCGCTACGCCCCCGTCATGAAGGACCTCGCGTCCCGTGACGTGTGCTCCCGCGCGATCTACTCGGAGATCCGGGCCGGCCGCGGCTGCGGCCCCGACGGCGACCACGTCTACCTGGACCTGACGCACCTGCCGCCGGAGCAGCTGGACGCCAAGCTGCCGGACATCACCGAGTTCGCGCGCACCTACCTCGGCATCGAGCCCTACACGGACCCGATTCCGATCCAGCCCACCGCGCACTACGCGATGGGCGGCATCCCGACCAACGTCGAGGGTGAGGTCCTGAGCAACAACACCGACATCGTCCCGGGCCTGTACGCCGCGGGCGAGGTCGCGTGCGTGTCGGTGCACGGCGCCAACCGCCTGGGCACCAACTCGCTGCTGGACATCAACGTGTTCGGCCGCCGCGCGGGCATCGCCGCCGCCGCGTACGCCGACAACCACGACTTCGTCGAGCTGCCCCCGAACCCGGGCGCGCTGGTCGAGGCCATGGTCGAGGGCCTGCGGGAGTCCACCGGCACCGAGTCGGTCGCGCAGATCCGCAAGGAGCTGCAGGAGTCGATGGACACCAACGTGTCCGTCTACCGCACCGGCAAGACGCTGCAGCAGGCCGTCAAGGACGTCGCGGCGCTCAAGGAGCGCTTCAAGAACGTCTCGATCCAGGACAAGGGCTCGCGGTACAACACCGACCTGCTGGAGGCCATCGAGCTGGGCAACCTGCTCGACCTGGCCGAGGTGCTGGTCGTCTCCGCGCTGGCCCGCGAGGAGTCCCGCGGCGGTCACTACCGCGAGGACTTCCCGACCCGCGACGACGTGAAGTTCATGCAGCACACCATGGCGTACCGCGAGGTGGCCGAGGACGGCACCACCTCCATCCGCCTCGACTACAAGCCGGTCGTGCAGACCCGCTACCAGCCGATGGAGCGTAAGTACTGATGTCCACTCCGACCGTCGAGACGCACTCGGCCGCGCTGGACGCGGTCGAGGCGGGCAGCACCAAGCTGATCAACGTCACCTTCCGGATCCGCCGGTTCAACCCGGAGGAGCACCCGGACCCGGTGTGGGTGGACTACCAGCTCGAAATGGACCCGAAGGAGCGCGTCCTGGACGCGCTCAACAAGATCAAGTGGGAGCAGGACGGCACGCTCACGTACCGTCGCTCCTGCGCGCACGGCATCTGCGGTTCGGACGCCATGCGGATCAACGGGCGCAACCGGCTGGCGTGCAAGACCCTGATCAAGGACGTCAACCCGGAGAAGCCGATCACGATCGAGGCCATCAAGGGCCTCGCGGTCCTCAAGGACCTGATCGTGGACATGGACCCGTTCTTCCAGGCGTACAAGGACGTCATGCCGTTCCTGATCACCTCGGGGAACGAGCCGACCCGCGAGCGCCTGCAGTCGCAGGCCGACCGCGAGCGTTTCGACGACACCACCAAGTGCATCCTGTGCGCCGCGTGCACCTCCTCGTGCCCGGTGTTCTGGAACGACGGCCAGTACTTCGGCCCGGCGGCGATCGTCAACGCGCACCGCTTCATCTTCGACTCCCGCGACGAGGGCGCCGAGCAGCGCCTGGAGGTCCTCAACGACCGTGAGGGCGTGTGGCGTTGCCGCACCACCTTCAACTGCTCGGAGGCCTGCCCGCGTGGCATCGAGGTCACCAAGGCGATCCAGGAGGTGAAGCGCGCGCTCGTCACGCGTCGCTTCTAGTCCCACGCTGTTCGAAGGGCCCGTCCGGAGTTCGCTCCGGGCGGGCCCTTCGGCGTCTCATGGGGCCGTTGGCCCGCGGCCGGTCGTGACGGTGGCCAGGGTGAGCAGCAGCGGGCCGAGGAACAGCGCCACCGCCATGGTCCGGTAGTCCTGGCCGGCGGCGGACGCGGTCAGCGCCAGCTGGGTACCCAGGACGGCCGCACCGGCCACCGGGACGAGCGCGGGCAGCCGGTGCCGCCAGGCGTACAGCAGGGCCGCCGCCAGGCCCAGGTACGCCCACAGGGCGCCGCGCCACAGCAGCCAGTCCAGCTGCGGGGCGCGCAGCAGGGTGCGGCTCCACGCGGCGGCGGAGTGCAGCGGCCGCAGCAGGCCGTGCGAGGACGGGGAGGCCTCCGGCACCTCGGTGGCCGCGTGCGGGCCGCCGGTGCCCGCCCACACGGCCCAGGCGAGGCGGCCCCGGCAGAGCCGGGCGTCCAGCACCCGGTCCGGGTGCTCGCGCAGCAACTGCCGCCATTCCCGGGCCAGTTCGTCCCGCTCACGGCGGGCCGCGGCAGTGTCCCAGCGGTCGGTGAGGGCGGCGGTCGCCGAGCAGTCCGCGCCGGCCGCGTCCCAGTCGGCGGCCGGGGCGAGCGCCGTCAGCGCCTGCTCCGGGCGGCCCGGGTCGCGGTGCTGGGCGAGCGCCAGGTCGGCGGCGCGCAGCGGGTGCAGGTCGCCGGCCCGGGCCGCCGGGTGGCCGAGCAGGGCGAGCGCGATCGGCACCGCCAGCGCGAGGGCGGTCAGCAGCGCGAGCCGGCCCCGCACCCGGGGCAGCGTCGGCAGCAGCACCAGGACGGCGATCAGCGCGGTGCCCGCACCCCGGGGGCCGGTCAGCGCGAGCAGCACGATGGCCGAGAACAGTACGGCCAGATCCAGCCGCTGCGCCGGGCCGCCCCGGTGCAGCGTCCCGTCCACCCGCCGGGCGAGCAGCCGCAGGCCCGCCGCGGTGAGCAGCAACGCCCCTGCGGTGGCGGGCACTTCGGGGCTGAGCGAGACCACCAGGCTGCCGGTCGGCGGCAGCGCGGCCAGCGCGAGGGCGGCCGGCCCCGACCAGCGGCCGCGCACCCCGAACCGGGCCAGCGCGGCCACCAGGTGCCCGAGCGCGAACGCCACCACCACGGTCTGCGCCAGCGTCACCCCCGCCGGGTGCAGGGCCCGCACGGCGCCGTCGTACAGCGGCGCGCCACCACTCGCGGCGGTGCCGGTGAACGCCGGGTACCCGGCCGCCCACCACAGCAGCAGCACCGCCTGACAGGCCGCCGCCACGGCGAACGGCAGCCGCAGCCGGGACTTGGCGCGCCGGTGCCGGCGCTCCCGTTCCTGGCGCTGCGCCCACTCGGGGCGGGTGTCGCCGAGGGTGGTGCTGGTGCTCATCGCGGAGCCTCCCACATCCCCTGCTCCCCGGCCCGGCCACCGGCCCGACGCCGCCATCCGCCCGGAAGTCGTGCCGGGCAGGCTAGCAGCCGGATTCAGCCACCTCCAGAGGTCCGGACACGCCAAAGACCCGCACCGGCCTTGGCCGGAACGGGCCCTGACGCACCATCAGGCCAGAACGCCCAGGTCCTTCGGGCTGCCCACGCCCCTGAACGTCACCAGGTGCCGCTCGGCGGTGACGGCGTACAGGTCAGGGGCGCTACTCCGCGACGGCGGGCTTGCGCAGGGCTCGCAGGCCTCGGACGCCGATCCAGCCGATGCCGAGGCCGAGCAGCAGGGAGGTGATGGCGAGCAGCAGGTGGACCCAGAAGAAGGCGGTGGGCTGCGAGTGGTCGCCGTTGACGAAGGCCTGGCCGCCGGAGTCCTTCCACAAGTTCTTGGCGAAGGTCGTCCAGATCATGACCGACCAGACGCCGAAGGCGGTGAGGAACCAGGAGACCGGGCGGCTGAGCTTCATGACGGGGTCCTTCGCGGCAGACGGGTGGCCCGTCCAGTATGCGCGGCCCGCCGAACGGAGCAGTGGGCGGTACTCGTTCGTGGCGCCGGGAGGCACCTTCGACGGTGGGGCGGCGGGTCGCGGGTTAGCTTCCGGGAATGCAGACAATCCGCCGGATCGTCCTCGGTTCGTCCGCGGCCGCGCTGGTGCTGCTCCCGGTCGGCCGTCCGGCCGCGAGCGCCATGACTTCCGGCGATGCCCCGCCGCCCCCCGTGGTGGGCGGCGACCGGCTGGGCGCGGCGGGCGTGCAGGTCGCACTGGGCGCGGGGGCGCCGCCGTTGCCGTCCGGTCTGACCGGGAAGGCCTGGGTGGTGGCGGACGCGGGCAGCGGCGAGGTGCTGGCGGCGTTCAACGCGCATGCGCAGCTGCCGCCGGCGTCCACCCTGAAGATGCTGTTCGCGGACACCGTGCTGCCGCGCTTCCCGGCGGACGAGGTGCACCGGGTGACCTCGGCGGAGCTGCAGGGGATGGGTGCGGGCAGCAGCCTGGTCGGCATCAAGGAGGACCTGGACTACAAGGTCGAGGACCTGTGGCGCGGGGTGTTCCTGTCCTCCGGCAACGACGCGGTGCACGTGCTGGCAAACATGAACGGCGGGGTGGCGAAGACCGTCACCGACATGCAGGCCCGCGCGGACCAGTTGCAGGCCCGCGACACCCATGTGGTCAGCCCGGACGGTTACGACATGGACGGGCAGGTCACCTCCGCGTACGACCTGACGCTGTTCGCCCGGGCGGGCCTGCGCAACGAGGAGTTCCGCGGGTACTGCGGCACCCGCTGGGCGCAGTTCCCCGGCGCGGTCGACAAGAACGGGCAGCGCGGCAGTTTCGGCATCGCCAACACCGACCGGCTGCTCGGCAAGTACCCGGGGCTGATCGGCGTGAAGAATGGTTACACCACCAACGCGGGCGCGACCTACACGGGCGCCGCCGTGCGCGGCAGCCGCACCCTGCTGGTGACGGTGATGCACCCGGACAGCAGCCCGAAGGTGTACGACGAGGCGGCGGCGCTGCTCGACTGGGGCTTCGCCGCGGCGGGCAAGGTCACCCCGGTGGGTGCGCTGGCCGAGGACCGGGCCCGGCCGGTCACCGAAGCCCCGTCCGCACCGGCCGCGCCGTCCGCCGACCCGCCCGCGAAGCAACCCGACCCGGTGCGGGCCGCGCACGCCAGGGCGAACAGCCCGGGCGCGGCGACCTGGACGGGGGTCGGCGTGTGCGCGGCGGTCGCGGCGGGCGGGATGCTGCGGCTGCGCGTGCTGCGCCGCCGGGCCGCCCTGCGGGAGGCCCGGGCCCGCAGCAGGCCGCCCGAGTGGCGCTAGTTGTACTGACCACGGAGGTTGGTGACAGGGCTCACGGCGTGGTGATCTTGAAATGAGTGAGGGCCTTCTGGCCAGGTGTGGATTGCGACATCTTCACCGGCGACCAGAAAGGCCCTCATGCCACACCGTAACGCACCGCTGACCGAGACGGGACGCCTGCGCCTGGCCCGCTGCGTGGTCGAGGACGGCTGGCCATTGCGGCGGGCCGCCGAACGCTTCCAGGTCTCCCCGACCACCGCCAAGCGCTGGGCCGACCGCTACCGCGCGCTCGGCGAGGCAGGCATGGACGAC
>NZ_JBHWEN010000026.1:0-98563 GCF_042734215.1 Kitasatospora sp. NPDC059673
GCTAAGCCTCACAGCGCCGATGGTACTGCAGGGGGGACCCTGTGGGAGAGTAGGACGCCGCCGAACAATTCTTCTGGAGAAGCCCCCTGACGGGATGTCAGGGGGCTTTTCTGTTGTAAGGTCGATTCCGCACACTTTGTCGTTGGTACCACAGGAGGCTCCGCACAGTGGAGGTCCAGGAGACGCGCGTCCAGACCGACCGGGTCCTTACGATCCCCAATCTGCTGAGCATGGCTCGGCTGGTGGGCGTGCCGATCTTTTTGTGGTTGGTGTTGTGGCCGGTCTTCGGGGGGCCGAAGAATGACGGGTGGGCGATTGTCGTTCTGATGCTGAGTGGGGTCAGCGACTACCTGGACGGGAAGCTGGCTCGGCGGTGGGGGCAGATCAGCCGGCTGGGGCAGTTGCTGGATCCGGCGGCGGACCGGTTGTACATCCTGTCGACGCTGGTGGGGCTGACGTGGCGGGAGATCCTGCCGTGGTGGCTGACGGCTCTGCTGGTGGCCCGGGAGGCGTTTGTCGGGGTGGTGCTGTTGCGGCTCAACCGGGCGGGTTACGGGCCGTTGAACGTGAGTTTTCTGGGGAAGGCCGCCACGTTCAATCTGATGTACGCGTTTCCGCTTCTGCTGCTGGGGGTCGGTGACGGGTGGGTGCACCAGGTTGCGGAAGTGGTGAGTTGGGCGTTCATCTGGTGGGGGACGACGCTGTACTGGTTGGCCGGCGCGTTGTATGCCGTGCAGGCTCGGCAGATCTTGCAGGCGGAGCGTACGGCTGCTGTTTGAGATCAGCCTGAGACGATTCACACGGCCTCCACGGTGAGTCGGATCATTTCTTCCGGGTAGACATGCGTCGGACCGGTTTGATGGACCCGCAGGGGTTCACCACCGCGAAGGAGGACGCACCCGTATGAAAGCCGTTGTGATGGCGGGCGGGGAGGGCACTCGACTCCGCCCCATGACCTCCAGCATGCCCAAGCCGCTGCTGCCGGTCGCCAATCGGCCGATCATGGAGCATGTGCTGCGGTTGCTGAAGCGGCACGGCCTCCCTGACACCGTGGTGACTGTGCAGTTCCTGGCGTCGCTGGTGAAGAACTACTTCGGTGACGGTGAGGAACTGGGGATGCACCTCACCTATGCCAACGAAGAAACGCCGCTGGGGACGGCCGGCAGTGTCAAGAACGCCGAGGACGCGCTGCGGGACGATTCGTTTTTGGTGATCTCCGGTGATGCGCTGACGGATTTTGATCTTTCCGAGCTGATTGCCTTTCACCGGGAGAAGGGCGCGCTGGTGACGGTGTGCCTGACCCGGGTGCCGAACCCGTTGGAATTCGGTATCACCATCACGGACGACGAGGGCAAGGTCGAGCGGTTCCTGGAGAAGCCGACCTGGGGGCAAGTGTTCTCGGACACCGTGAACACCGGCATCTACGTGATGGAGCCGGAGGTCTTCGACTATGTGGCGGCGGGGGAGCCGGTCGACTGGTCGAGCGATGTGTTTCCGCGGTTGCTCAAGGAGGGCAAGCCGGTGTTCGGCTATGTCGCCGAGGGCTACTGGGAGGACGTGGGCACCCACGAGAGCTACCTGAAGGCCCAGGCGGACGTGCTGGAGGGGAAGGTCCACGTCGAGCTGGACGGGTTCGAGATCTCGCCGGGCGTGTGGGTGGCCGAGGGGGCGGAGGTGGACCCGGAGGCGGTGCTGCGCGGGCCGCTGTACATCGGTGACTACGCCAAGGTCGAGGCCGGCGTGGAGCTGCGTGAGCACACCGTGCTGGGTTCCAACGTGGTGGTGAAGCGCGGGGCGTTCCTGCACAAGGCGGTGGTGCACGACAACGTGTACGTGGGGCCGCAGTCGAATCTGCGCGGGTGTGTGGTCGGGAAGAACACCGACGTGATGCAGGCGGCGCGGATCGACGAGGGGGCGGTGATCGGTGACGAGTGTCTGATCGGCGAGGAGTCGATCATCGCGGGCAACGTCCGGGTGTACCCGTTCAAGACGATCGAGGCCGGCGCGTTCGTCAACACCTCGGTGATCTGGGAGTCCCGCGGCCAGGAGCACCTGTTCGGGGTGCGCGGGGTGTCGGGGATCCTGAACGTGGAGATCACGCCGGAGCTGGCGGTGCGGCTGGCGGGGGCGTATGCGACGACGCTGAAGAAGGGCGCCACCGTCACCATCGCGCGTGACCACTCGCGGGGTGCGCGGGCGTTGAAGCGGGCGATGATCTCGGCGCTGCAGACCAGTGCGATCGACGTCCGGGACTTGGAGAACGTGCCGATGCCGGTGGCCCGGCAGGCGACGGCGCGGGGGAGTGCGGGCGGGATCTTCCTGCGGACCACGCCGGGGGTGCCGGACTCGCTGGACATCCTGTTCTTCGACGAGCGCGGCGCGGATCTGTCGCAGGCCGGGCAGCGGAAGCTGGACCGGGTGTACGCGCGGCAGGAGTTCCGGCGGGCGTTCCCGGGCGAGATCGGCGACCTGTTGCACCCGGCGAGCGTGTTCGACTCGTATGCGACGAACCTGCTGCGGTCGGTGGACACCACCGGGGTGCGGGAGGCCGGGCTGAAGGTGGTGGTGGATGCCGCGCACGGCAGTGCGGGGCTGGTGCTGCCGAGCATCCTGGGCCGGCTCGGGGTGGAGACGCTGACGGTGGCCGGCGGCCTGGACGAGGCGCGGCCGACCGAGGGCGCGGACGAGCGGCGGGCGGCGCTGGCCAGACTGGGTGAGCTGGTGGCGTCCTCGCGGGCCGCGTTCGGGGTGCGGTTCGACCCGGTCGGTGAGCGGGTGTCCTTCGTGGACGAGCAGGGCCGGGTGATCGAGGACGACCGGGCGCTGCTGGTGCTGCTGGACCTGGTCGCGGCGGAGCGCCGCGCCGGGCAGGTGGCGCTGCCGGTGACGACGACCCGGATCGCCGAGCAGGTGGCGGCGTACCACGGCACCCAGGTGATCTGGACCACGACCTCGCCGGACGACCTGGCGAAGGCCGCGGCGGCGGACGGCACGATTTTCGGTGGCGACGGGCGCGGCGGTTTCGTGGTGCCGGAGTTCTCCGGGGTGCTGGACGGCGCGGCGGCGTTCGTGCGGCTGGTGGGCCTGGTGGCACGGACGCAGCTGACGCTGAGCCAGATCGACGCGCGGATCCCGCAGGCGCACATCCAGAAGCGGGACATCGCGACGCCGTGGGCCGCGAAGGGCATGGTGATGCGCTCGGTGGTGGAGGCGGCGGGCAATCGCAAGCTGGACACCACGGACGGGGTGCGGGTGGTCGAGGCGGACGGCCGGTGGACGCTGGTGCTGCCGGACCCGGCGGAGGCCGTGACGCACCTGTGGGCGGAGGGCCCGGACGACGAGGCGACGGCGCGGCTGCTGGACGAGTGGGCGACGGTCGTGGACGGCGCCGGGAGGTAGTGCGGAGATGTTCTGGTGGGGACGGGCCTGCGGGTCCGTCCCCACCGGGCGTTTGTCACGATCGTGTGCCGATACCGTCCTGCGGGCCCGGGGGCTGGTCGTGGGCCGCGTCAGGGTCGTGAAACGATGTGGCGCATGCCAGCAACGTCGACGCCGAATGACCCGGACGGGCGATTCCGCCGTCCGGACGCATCGATGTCCCTGCTGACCACGGTGATGGACCACTCGCTGGACGACGGGTACGCGGAGGCGGCCCGGGCGCGCGGGGCGGAGGGCCGGTCGCGGCTGCCGGCGACGGCGAAGGGGCGGCTGGTGCTGGCCCTGGGGCTGGCGCTGGCGGCGACGGTGGTGACGGTCGGGGCGGTGAACACGCAGGAGGCGGCGCCGGTCCTGGCGAAGGAGCGGGACGCCCTGGTGAGCCGGGTGAACGACGCCAACAAGGCGGCGGACGCGTTGCAGCGGCAGGTCGAGGAGGACCGCGACAAGGTCGAGGACGCGCAGGCGCAGGCCTTGCAGTCCGGGGACGACGGCGGGTTGGCGCGGCTGGCGGCGCAGGCCGGGACCGGGGAGATCACCGGTCCGGGTGTGAAGCTGGTGATCGAGGAAGCGCCCGGCGTCGGTGGTGGCGGCAATGTGAGCGATCCGCGGAACGCGGAGGGTTTCGGCAACAAGGGCCGGGTGCAGGACCACGACCTGCAGTACGCGGTGAACGGACTGTGGCTGGCGGGCGCGGAGGCGGTGTCCGTGAACGGGCAGCGGCTGACCGCGCTGTCGGCGATTCGGGCGGCCGGTGACGCGATTCTGGTGGACAACAGGCCGCTGGTGCCGCCGTACACGCTGCTGGCGATCGGGGACGGGCCGCGGCTGGCGCAGGCGTTCCAGGACAACGAGGGCGGCCACTACCTGAAGGTCATTCAGGACAGTTACGGGATCCGCTCGACGGTGTCCGCGCAGAAGTCGTTGACGCTGCCGGCCGCGTTGGGCGTGACCTTGCGGGTGGCCGGGAAGCAGTCGCCGTCGCCGTCGTCCGCGCCGTCCCAGTCGTCCGTACCGCAGTCGTCGTCGCAGGCGCCGTCGTCGCCGACCGCGAAGCCGAAGTCGCCGACCTCGTCGGGGCCGTCGAAGTCCCCGGGTTCGACCGTGAAGTCCACTCCCTCCGGAACAGGAGCAGCTACACCGTGATTGCCGTACTGGGTCTCGTGATCGGCGTGGTCGTCGGCGTGTTCGTGCAGCCGGAGGTGCCGAACGCGGTGGTGCCGTATCTGCCGATCGCGGTGGTGGCGGCGCTGGACGCGGTGTTCGGCGGCGTGCGGGCGATGCTGGACGGGATCTTCGACGACAAGGTTTTCGTGGTGTCGTTCCTGTCGAACGTGGTGGTGGCGGCGCTGATCGTGTTCCTGGGCGACCAGTTGGGCGTGGGCTCGCAGCTGTCCACCGGCGTGGTGGTGGTGCTGGGCATCCGGATCTTCTCGAACGCGGCGGCGATCCGTCGGCACGTGTTCAGGGCCTAGGGAGCGGTTGTGAGCGAGGAGAAGGAGCCGAAGGGCCCGGAGCAGCCGGAGCAGCCGGTTGCGGTGGAGGAACCGAAGGAGCCGGTCGAGAAGCCGGAGCCCGTTTCGGAACCCGAGGCTGAGCCGGAGCCGGAGCCGGAGCCGGTCGTGGAGCCGGAGCCGGTCGTGGAGCTGGAGCCGGTGGTGGAGCTGGAGCCGGTGGTGGAGAAGCCGGTGGTGGAGAAGCCGGTGGTGGCGCGTGAGGCGGCCGCTCCGGTGCCGGTGGCGTTGCCCTCGGACGGGCGGACGCGGTTGAAGGCGGCGCTGTGGCCGCCCCGGGTGTCGCGCGGTCAGTTCGTGGTGGCGCTGTTGCTGTTCGCGCTGGGTCTGGCGCTGGCGATCCAGGTGCGGTCGACGAACGACCACAGCCAGCTGCGCGGGGCGCGGCAGGAGGACCTGGTGCGGATCCTGGACGAACTGGACGGCCGTCAGCAGCGTCTCCAGTTCGAGAAGACGCAGCTGGAGCAGTCCTTGGCGCAGTTGGAGAACTCGTCCAACCAGGCCAAGGAGGCGCAGGAGCAGACCAGGAAGAAGGCGGCCGAGCTCGGGGTGCTGGCGGGGACGGAGAAGGCGACCGGTCCGGGGATCGTGCTGACGATCGATGATCCCCAAGGGCAGGTGAAGGCGGATATGCTGCTGGACACCCTGCAGGAACTCCGAGCGGCGGGGGCGGAGGCGATTCAGATCAACGACGTGCGCGTGGTGGCCGGGACGCATTTCACCGACAACGCGTCGGGTGGCGGTGTGCGGATCGACGGGAAGAACGTGTCGCAGCCGTTCCGCTTCACCGTCGTGGGCAACCCGCAGGATCTGACTCCGGCGCTGAACATTCCCGGTGGTGTGGTGCGCAGCTTGGAGAAGCAGCAGGCGCGGGCGACCATCGTCCAGCAGCAGAAGGTGGTGGTGGACATGTTGGCCACCCCGCGGCCGTTGCAGTACGGCAAGCCGGCGGCGAAGTGACGGGGCGCGCTCCGTACGGTTCGTCAGCTGCGGGTCGCCCCCGGTGGTGGGTGCCCGCAGGGGGTCGGCGACACTGGGTCTTGTCGATCGTCAGTTTCCGGCCGGATGCCGGGCTTACCGCCACACCGAGCCCTGAACCCTGCCCCGCGGGCGGTTCTGTCACACGCAAGGGGATTCGCCCGTGAGTTTTTTCTCGAAGCTTTTCGGCCGTAACAAGCAGGCGGCGGCGGAGGCGCCGACCGCCCGGTACCGGCAGGAGGACGGCGGGGTGCCGCCGGCCCGTCCGGCGCCGGACGGGCAGCGTCCGCTGTACCGGGAGGACGTGACCCAGGGGGCCGGCGTGCCGACCGGGCAGTTCGATGCGGGTTACGGCGCGTCGGTTGATTCGTCGGGCGGGCCGCGCATAGGTTTCCCGACAGGACCCTCAACCTCCGGTGGAGGGTTTGCCCCGGACACCTACGCCGGGCACCCCACGTCGGGTGTGCCGCGCCAGGAGGCTGTGAACATGGCTGGCACCAGCCCGTGCCCGCGGTGCGGGAACCAGAACCCGGCGCAGGCCCGGTTCTGCTCGAACTGCGGTACTCAGCTGCGTGGCGGCGGTTTCCCGGAGGGCGCGGTGGAGACCACGTCGACCATTTCGATCTCCGGTCTCGAGTCGTACGACCCGACCGCGACGTCGACGGGTGCCACTCCGGCGCTGTCGGCCGAGGTGATGGCGGCGATTGACGCGCTGCCGCCGGGTTCGGCGCTGCTGATCGTGCAGCGCGGCCCGAACTCGGGGAGCCGGTTCCTGCTGGACTCGGACGTGACCACGGCGGGTCGCCACCCGCAGGGGGACATCTTCCTGGACGACGTGACGGTGTCGCGTCGGCACGTGGAGTTCCGCCGGCAGCCCGACGGTGGCTTCTCGGTCGCGGACGTGGGCAGCCTGAACGGCACCTACGTGAACCGGGAGCGGATCGACGAGGTGCTGCTGAGCAACGGCGACGAGGTGCAGATCGGTAAGTACCGGCTGGTGTTCTTCGCCAGTCACCACCGGGGGTACTGACCACTTCTCCGTTTGGAGCCCGAGTGACCCCACAGATTCCGACCCCGTCCCTCGGGGCCTCGCCCGTGCCGGCTTCGCGCCGCGCGGGCGAGGCGCGCCGGCGGGGTGACGAACTGCTGTCCATCGGCGCGGTGCTGGCCTTCCTGCGGGACGACTTCCCGGAGGTGACGATCTCGAAGATCCGCTTTCTGGAGGCGGAGGGCCTGGTCGAGCCGCAGCGCACCCCGTCCGGCTACCGGAAGTTCTCGGCGGCGGACGTGGAGCGGCTGGCGTACGTGCTGCGGATGCAGCGCGACCACTATCTGCCGTTGCGGGTGATCCGCGAGCACCTGGACGCGATCGAGCGCGGTGAGCAGCCGCCGGCGCTGCCGGCGGCGGAGGCGCGTCCGGGGCCGCTGGAGGAGGCGGACCGGGAGCTGGCGGGGTCGTCCTCGGCGGGCGGGGTGCGGCTGGGCCGGGCCGAGCTGATCGCGGCGGCGGAGGCGCAGGAGCGGGAGCTCGTGGAGTGGGAGTCGTACGGGCTGGTGCAGCCGGGGCCGGACGGCGGGTACGACGGGGAGGCCCTGCAGATCGCGCGGCTGGTGGCGGAGCTGGGCCGGTTCGGTCTGGAGCCGCGGCACCTGCGGGCGATGAAGGCGGCGGCGGACCGTGAGGTTTCGCTGGTGGAGCAGGTGGTGGCGCCGTTGCGGCGGCACCGCAATCCGCAGACCCGCGCGCACGCGGAGGCGACGGCCCGGGAGTTGGCGACCTTGTCGGTGCGGTTGCACGCGGCGATGGTTCAGGCCGGGCTGCGGGCCCGGTCCTGAGCGGGCGGCCGGTGGGCGGCGTCCGGATCATGGTGGCCGCTGCCTGCTGCGCTTTCCTATCGGGGGCGCGCGCCATAGGGTTGCTGGTGTGAATGAGCTCGACGTCGTGGGTGTCCGGGTGGAGATGCCCTCCAACCAGCCGATCGTGCTGCTGCGGGAGGTCGGCGGGGACCGCTACCTGCCGATCTGGATCGGGCCGGGGGAAGCCACCGCGATCGCTTTTGCCCAGCAGGGCATGACTCCGGTGCGGCCGTTGACGCACGACCTGTTCAAGGACGTGCTGGAAGCGCTCGGTCAGCAGCTGACCGAGGTGCGGATCAACGACCTGCGGGACGGGGTGTTCTACGCGGACCTGGTGTTCTCCGGGGGCGCCGAGGTGAGTGCGCGCCCCTCCGACGCGATAGCGCTGGCGCTGCGCACCGGCACGCCGATCTTCGGGAGCGAGGAGGTGCTGGCGGAGGCCGGTATCTCGATTCCGGACGAGCAGGAGGACGAGGTCGAGAAGTTCCGGGAGTTCCTGGACCAGGTCTCGCCGGAGGATTTCGGCGGTGGGCCGCAGTAGGTCCGCGCCGCAGTGGGCCGTAGTGGTCGGCGGTCGGTGGCGGGCGATGGCATCCGGTGGCGTTCGGTCACCCGGGGTGGACGCTCTGCTAGCGGGGCGGGCCGTCGGTCGCAACTCGGCTGTGGTAGAAATCCATTTCGCTACCCGCGCTTGGGGCACGAATAACCACTCGATGGGGTGAAGTTTGTGCGAGGCCCCGGCGTGGCGATCGTTGACGGTGCTTGGGCGACTGCCTACCGTCAGGTGACGGCCCGCCGGACGGGCCGCCCGCAGCCTGGGCCCGTCGGGTCCGTGCGGGGCCACAGGGGCCTTGAAGCGGAATGGACGGAGGTTGGCGATGAGCGGCACCGGCGACGAGACGCGTTCCGGAGCCCTGTGCGCGGTGCACGTGCCGCGCGCCGGCCGCGGTCCGATCGGGCGGCCCCGGTGGCCCGAACCGGACGGTGACGAGCTGCCCCGAGTCGGCCGCTTCCCGGCCGTCCAGCCCGGGCAGCCGGCGATCGAACGGCTCACCCCGACCTCCGCACTGGTCGGCTACCGCGGCCCCACGGCCTGCGCGGCCGCCGGCATCACCTACCGCCAGCTCGACTACTGGGCGCGCACCGGGCTGCTGGAGCCCTCGGTGCGCTCCACCTACCCGGCCGGCGCGCAGCGGCTGTACAGCTTCCGGGACATCCTCCTGCTGAAGATCGTCAAGCGGCTGCTGGACGCCGGTGTCTCGCTGCAGAACATCCGGGTCGCCGTCACGCACCTGCAGTCCGCCGACCAGGCCGGCCTGACCGGGCTGACGCTGATGTGCGACGGCGCGACGGTCTACGAATGCACCTCGCCGCAGCAGGTCGTCGATCTGCTGAACGGCGGCCAGGGCGTGTTCGGCATCGCGGTCGGCGCGGTCTGGCAGGAGCTGGAGGCCACGCTCGGGCGGCTGCACGGCGAGCGCACCGACACCGGTGAGACGCTGCTCGGCCACGACCCGGCGGACGAGTTGGCGCAGCGGCGCAACCGCGCGGTCTGACGGCGCGGCGGCGAGTCCCTCCTGGGGAACCGGTCGGGCCGGTGGTTCGTCCACTCCCGTGTGCGAATGATCATGCGGGGGCTCGGGCGGCGCTGGCGGTGGCTGCTGACGCGGCGGCCGCCCGGCTGGGGCAGCAGGCGTGGGCAGCGGCGCTGGTTCCAGGCGCTGGTGGCGTGCTCGGTGCTGATGCTGACCCCGAACGCATGGCTGTTCGTGACGCAGTCCCACAAGATCGGCACCGTGCAGAGCGTGCCGGCCGCGCCGGTGGCGATGGTGTTCGGCGCAGGTCTGATGAACGGCAAGCCCTCTCCGTACCTGGCGCACCGGCTGGACGCCGCGCTCGAGCTGTACCGGGCGCACAAGGTGCAGGCGATTCTGGTGACCGGCGACAACGGCACCGTCGAGTACGACGAGACCGACGCGATGCGGGCCTACTTGATCGAACGCGGCGTGCCGGAGATTCGGGTGGTCGGCGATTACGCGGGCTTCGACACCTGGGACTCCTGCACCCGCGCGCACCGGATCTTCGGCGTCGACAAGGCGGTGCTGATCAGCCAGACCTTCCACGTACGGCGGGCATTGGCGCTGTGCCGGGCCGCCGGGATCGAGTCGTCCGGGGTCGGCGTGGAGGAGTGGCACGACACCACCTGGCACTACGGCGAGGTACGGGAGATCGGCAGCGCGGCGAAGGCGTTCCTGAACGTGCTGGTGCGGCCCGACCCCGCGCTGCTCGGGAAGCACGAGGACGGGGTGGCCCGGGCGCTGGCCGACGCGGCGCGAGGCTGAGCGGCGCGGCCGCCCCCGCAGGGGATTGTCGGTGGGGCGCGGGATGATCGAGCCGTGCGGTCCGTCCCGAGCATCATTCATCTCGACATGGACGCCTTCTTCGCGGCCGTGGAGCAGGCGTCCAAACCGAGCCTGCGCGGGAAGCCCGTCATCGTCGGCGGTCTCGGCGGGCGCGGGGTGGTCTCCACCGCTTCCTACGAGGCCCGGAAGTTCGGCGTGCACTCGGCGATGCCGATGGCGCAGGCGCGCCGGCTGTGCCCGAACGCGGCGTTCCTGACCGGCCGGTTCGAGGCGTACCGGGCCAACAGCGAGATCGTCATGGGCCTGCTGCGGGAGCGCTCCCCGCTGGTCGAACCGCTCAGCCTGGACGAGGCGTTCGTCGACCTGGAGGCCGGGCCGTACGGGCCGGCACTGGCCGCCGCGACGCCCGCCGAGGGAGCACAGCTGGTGCTGGCGCTGGCCGAGGACCTGCGGGCGGACATCGTGGAGCGCACCGGGCTGACCGCTTCGGTGGGCGCAGCAGCGTCCAAGCTGATGGCGAAGATCGGCTCCGAGCAGGCCAAGCCGGACGGGCTGGTGCTGATCGAACCCGGTTCGGAGCAGGCCGTGCTGGCACCGATGCCGGTGCGGGCGCTGCCTGGCATCGGGCCCGCGACGGAGCAGGCACTGCGGCGGGCCGGGCTGACCAGCGTGGCGGATCTCGCGGAGGCCGGGTTCGAGGAGTTGGTCGGGCTGCTCGGGAAGGCGCACGGCGCGGGCGTGTTCCAGATGGCGCTGGGCTGGGACGAGCGGCCGGTGGTGCCGGACCGGGACGCCAAGTCGGTCTCGGTGGAGGACACGTTCGAGGTCGATCTGGCCGATCGGGAGCGCATTCTGCGCGAGATCGACCAGCTGGCCGCGCGGTGCGTGCGGCGGTTGCGGGCGGCCGGGCGCTCCGGGCGGACGGTGGTGTTGAAGGTGCGGCGGTTCGATTTCTCGACGCTGACCCGCTCGGAGACCTTGGGTGGGCCGACGGACGATCCGGCGGTGATCGCGGCGACGGCGCGGCGCCTGGCCGGGCAGGTGGACACCACGGGGGGCGTGCGGCTGCTGGGGGTGGGCGTTGCTCAGCTCGCGGACTATACGCAGGAAGACTTGTTCGCGCAGGCGGAGCGGGAGGAGAAGGCGGAGCGGGAGGAAGAGGAGTTGGGGGAGGAGGGGGAGGAGGCCGATGAGGCCGAGGTGTCCGTCGAGCCTGCGGTTCGCCGGTGGTGGCCGGGGCAGGACGTGACGCACCGGGAGTTCGGGCCCGGGTGGGTGCAGGGGAGCGGGGTCGGGCGGGTCACGGTGCGGTTCGAGACGCCGTATTCGGAGCCGGGGCGGGTGCGGACGTTTGCGGTGGACGACGAGGGGTTGTCGGCTTCGGGGGCGCTCCCGCTCAGGCCTCCGGCGGTTCAGGGGTAGGCCGCTCAGGCCTCCGGCGGTTCAGGGGTAGGCCGCCTGCTGGGGGCGCGGACGAGGGTTCGGGGGTGGGGTGGGGAGGCGAGTGGGGGTTTGGGGTGGCTGGGCGCGCAGTTCCTCGCGCCCCTGGCTGGGTGCCCGGTTCGGGTTGGGCGCGATCGTGCGGTGGGTGTCTTCCGTCTCGCGCAGTTCCTCGCGCCCCTGGCCTCTTGGCCTCGCGCTCTGTGGCTGAATGGCGGACACCCCCCGCCGATGCCCGTGGCGGGGGGTGTCCGAGGTGACTCGCGTGTGTCCAGTACGCGAGGGGGGACGCCGTCAGGCGTCGGTCTTGGTGAGGGCCGGCTGGGGGGCGGGCTGCTCGGTGGGGGGCTTGGTGGCGCGGATGGCGAAGGGGACGACGGCGGCGACCAGGCACATGGCTCCGGCGACCCAGAAGGCGTGCTGGTAGGCGTTCAGGGTGGGGAGGTGGACCGGGATCGGGAGCTTGAGGGTGTCGCCGGTGAGGATCGCGCCCATCACGGCGGTGCCGACGGCGCCGCCGACGGTGCGCAGGACGGCGTTCATGCCGTTGGCGATGCCCGACTGCTCGGCGGGGACGGCGCCGTTGATGTAGGCGGGCATAGCCGCGTAGGCCAGGCCGACGCCGAGGCCGAAGACGGCGGAGGCGAAGTAGATGTCGAACTCGGCGTCGTGGCGCAGCGCCAGGTAGACCATGGCGACGGCGCCGAGCAGGCCGCCGAGGACCAACGGGAGGCGCGGGCCGCGGCGGGCGATCAGGAGGGCGCCGAGCGGGGCGGCGACCATGGAGCCGATGGCGGAGGGCAGCAGCATGATGCCGGCGTGCAGCACGGTGGCGGTGAAGCCGTAGTGGGTGAGCTTCTCCGGGGTCTGCGCGAAGTTGCTGATCACCAGGAACGAGCCGTACATGCCGAAGCCGATCAGCAGGCCGGAGATGTTGGTGAAGGCGACGGCCGGGCGGGCCATCATCTTCAGATCGACCAGCGGGTGGGAGACCTTGGACTCGACCAGCAGCCAGAGCAGGGCGACGACCGCGGCGACGGCGAACAGGCCGAGCGTGCGGGTGGAGGTCCAGCCCCACTCGTTGCCGCGGCTGACGGCGATCAGCAGGGCGGACAGCCAGCCGGCCAGGGTGAGCGCGCCGAGCGGGTCGGCGCCGCCGTTCTTGTCGACGACCGGGTCGGTGGGCACCCGCAGGATCACCAGCAGGACGGCGAGCAGGCCGAAGATCAGGCCCATCCAGAAGATCGACTTGTAGTTCCAGTGCTCCAGCAGCAGACCGGTGGCGACCAGGCCGAGGCCGGAGCCGACGCCCATCGAGGCGGAGATGGCGGCGACGCCGGCGGTGACCTTTCGCCGGGGCAGTTCGTCGCGCACGATGCTGATCGCCAGCGGCAGCACGCCACCGCCCGCGCCCTGGAGCACCCGGGCGACGACCAGCAGGCCGAAGGAGTGGGTGCAGACCGCGAGGCCGGAGCCGAGCACCAGGCCGGCCAGCGAGACCAGCAGCATGGGCTTGCGTCCGCGCAGGTCGCCGAAGCGGCCGAGCAGCGGGGTGAGGACCGCGGCGGAGAGCAGGTTGGCGGTCATCAGCCAGGTGATGTCGGAGCCCGAAACCTTCAGTTCCACGGCCAGCCCCGGAAGGATCGGGACGACCGCGGTCTGCACCACGCTGAACGCCAGCATGGCGAGGATCAGCGCGGGCAGGACCCTGGCGCTGGTGGGCTTGGCGGCCGCGGCAGTGGGCTGTGGTGCCTCACTCACGGGAATCCTCCGGGTTGCTTCAAACGGGCGATAGTGCAGGAACTGAAGCAACGATGTCGAAAGATGCTTCACTCTGTCAAATATCTAATGGTGAAACTTTGGCAAAGCCGAGGCCCCGGCCCGCCGAGGCGGACCGGGGCCGGGAGTTGGTGAACCGTCAGACCGCAGAGGCCTCCGGGGCCTGCGGATGAGAGTTCCACGGCTGCCGCTGCGAGGCCTCGCCGTCCGCGTCGGTGGTCGCGCCGTGCACCTCCACCTGCTCGCGGCGCAGCTCCTCGCGGATCACCTGCTCCTCGGTGTACTGCTCCACCACCAGCCGCACCCGCTCCACCGGTACCAGGTACTTGCGGATCACCGGGCGCTCCTCGCGCAGCGTGACCTCCTCCACCGCCTCGGCGATCTCCTGGTCGCTCAGCGCCGCCCGCTCCGCCTCCGACACCGGGATCCGCTCCACCCGCACGCGCTCGCGCACCACTGGCACCCGCCGCACGACCGCCTCGGTGGTCACGTACTTGCGCAGCCGGGTGGTGCCGGTGTTGTGCCACTGGGTGGTGATGTCCAGGCGCTCCTCGCGGCAGGTGATCTCCACCGGCTTCTGCCGCTCCGCCCGCTCCGCCCGGTCCGCCCGGTCCGCCCGGTCCGCCCGGTCCGCCCGGTCCGCCCGGTCCGCCCGGGCGGTCGGTGGCTCGGCGGGGCGGGCCGGTGTCTCGGGGGTGGCCTGCGGGGCGGTGAAGCCGGGGGGCGCGGGGGCCGGGCCGTGGACGGGGCCCGGGGAGGGAGCGGCGGTGCCGAACTCGCGGTCGGCGGCCGGCTCGGGCGCAGGCGCAGGTGCAGGCGCGGGCGCGGACTCGGGTGGGCGCGTGGGCGTGGGTGCGGCGGTGAATCGGACGGGTTCCTCGGGGCCCGCGGTGTCGAGGCCGTAGTAGCGGTACAGCTCGAGTTCTTGTTCCGGGGAGAGGTGCTGGCCCACGCCGAAGTCCGGGGACTCCTTGATCAGCGACTTGTCGTACGGGACGTGCAGCTCGTCGCCGGAGAATTCGCTGGTGGTCAGCGGGACGAAGGCGTCCCGGCCGAAAATTCCGGTCCGGACGGCCGCCCACTCGGGTACGCCGGTGGTGTCGTCCAGGTACACCTCGTCGACCGTGCCGATCTTGTCACCGTTCCGGTCGACCGCCTTGTGTCCGATCAGGTCGCGCGGATCGATATCGGTCTGCACGCTGTCCTCCAGCTGCTGCTCCTGAGGGGCCGTCGGGGAGCGACCGGAGGAGCGTGCCGGGCCGCTATTTCACACCAAAAGGCACGTACCGGACGGTGTCACTCCGGAAGCCGCCTTCCGGGGCGGATCGGAGGGCCGCACCGGTGATCGTCCTGGCCTGCGCTGGTACCCTGGGCGGCGACCGCCGAGCCCGCTCGGGAGAGTCCCGGACCCGTGAAAGAAGCGGGGTTGCGGGACGCCGAAGGAGCAACCCCTCCCCGGAATCTCTCAGGCATCCGTACCGAGTGGGATCAGGTCACTCTGGAAAGCAGGGCAGGACCGTCGGCACCGAAGCCGCCGGCCGCTGCACTCGCCGACGGTGCAAGCCGACCGGGGCACCACCCCGGGCGCGCGAAGCTCTCAGGTACCGATGACAGAGGGGGAGGCTGACGGGTTCGTACGCCCGGACGCTCCCACAGCGGCCGGCCGGCGTGCGTACCACCGCCGGTCCGCGACCAGGAGGCCCGACCCCCATGAACGCCCAGCCGACGCTCAGCGACCTTGAGCAGGCCAGCCCCTTCGAGCACCGCCACATCGGCCCCGACAGCGAAGCCCAGCAGAAGATGCTGGCCCAGGTCGGCTACACCTCGCTGGACGAACTGTCCGACGCGGCTGTGCCCGACGCCATCCGCAGCCTCACCGCGCTCGGCCTGCCCGCCGGCCGCAGCGAGGCCCAGGTGCTCGCCGAACTGCGCGAGCTCGCCGGCCGCAACCAGGTCCTCACCTCGATGATCGGCCTCGGCTACTACGGCACCTTCACCCCGCCGGTCATCCTGCGCAACGTCCTCGAGAACCCCGCCTGGTACACCGCGTACACCCCGTACCAGCCGGAGATCTCCCAGGGCCGCCTGGAGGCCCTGCTCAACTTCCAGACCATGGTCGCCGACCTGACCGGCCTGGCCACCTCCGGCTCCTCGCTGCTCGACGAGGGCACCGCCGCCGCCGAGGCGATGGCCCTGGCCCGGCGCGTCACCAAGGTCAAGGGCGGCGTCTTCCTGGTCGATGCCGACACCCTGCCGCAGACCCTCGCCGTGATCCAGACCCGCGCCGAACCGACCGGCGTCGAGGTCGTCACCGCGGACCTGTCGAACGGCATCCCCGCGGAGATCGCCGAGCGCGGCGTCTTCGGCGTGCTGATCCAGTACCCCGGCGCGTCCGGCGCGGTGCGGGAGATCAAGCCCGTCATCGAGCAGGCCCACCAGCTCGGCGCGATCGTCGCCGTCGCCGCCGACCTGCTCGCCCTCACCCTGCTGCGCTCGCCCGGCGAGCTCGGCGCCGACATCGCCTGCGGCACCTCGCAGCGCTTCGGCGTCCCGATGGGCTTCGGCGGCCCGCACGCCGGCTACCTGGCCGTCCGCGCCGAGTACGCCCGCAACCTGCCCGGCCGCCTGGTCGGCGTCTCCGTCGATGCCGACGGCAACCGCGCCTACCGGCTCGCCCTGCAGACCCGCGAGCAGCACATCCGCCGCGAGAAGGCCACCTCCAACATCTGCACCGCGCAGGTGCTGCTGGCCGTGATGGCCTCCATGTACGCCGTCTACCACGGCCCCGACGGCCTCGCCGACATCGCCCGCCGCACCCACCGCTACGCCGCCGCGCTCGCCGCCGGCCTGCGCGCGGGCGGCGTCGAGCTCGCCCACGAGGCGTTCTTCGACACCGTGACGGCCGTTGTGCCGGGCAAGGCCGACGAGGTTGTCGCCGCGGCGCTGGCCGGTGGCGTGAACGTGTACAAGGTCGATGGCGACCGGGTCTCGGTCTCGTGCGACGAGACGACGACCCGTGAGCACCTGGCGGCCGTGTTCGCCGCGTTCGGTGTCGAGAACGTGGTCGCCGAGGACGCGGAGGCGCTCCCCGCCGCGCTGCTGCGCGAGGACGACTACCTCACCCACCCGGTGTTCCACAGCCACCGCTCCGAGACGGCGATGCTGCGCTACCTGCGCCGCCTCTCGGACCGCGACTACGCGCTCGACCGCGGCATGATCCCGCTGGGCTCCTGCACCATGAAGCTCAACGCGACCACCGAGATGGAGCCGATCACCTGGCCCGAGTTCGGCCAGCTGCACCCGTTCGCGCCGGTCGACCAGGCCGAGGGCTTCCTGACGCTGATCCGCGGGCTGGAGCAGCAGCTGGTGGAGGTCACCGGCTACGACGCCGTGTCGATCCAGCCGAACGCGGGCTCGCAGGGCGAGCTGTCCGGTCTGCTGGCCGTCCGGGCGTACCACCGGGCGAACGGCGACACCCAGCGCGACGTCTGCCTCATCCCGTCGTCCGCGCACGGCACCAACGCGGCCTCGGCGGCGATGGCCGGGATGCGGGTCGTGGTCGTCAAGACGCTGGCCGACGGTGACGTGGACGTCGAGGACCTCAAGGCCAAGATCGAGCAGCACCGCGAGCAGCTGGCCGTGCTGATGGTCACCTACCCGTCCACCCACGGCGTGTTCGAGACCCAGATCACCGACATCTGCGCGCTCGTCCACGAGGCCGGCGGCCAGGTGTACGTGGACGGCGCCAACCTGAACGCGCTGGTCGGCCTCGCCAAGCCCGGCAAGTTCGGCGCGGACGTCTCGCACCTGAACCTGCACAAGACCTTCTGCATCCCGCACGGCGGCGGCGGCCCCGGCGTCGGCCCGGTCGCGGTGCGCGCGCACCTCGCGCCGTACCTGCCCAACCACCCGCTGCAGGCCGAGGCCGGCCCCGCGACCGGCGTCGGACCGATCTCGGCCGCGCCGTGGGGCTCCGCGGCGATCCTGCCGATCTCCTGGTCGTACGTCCGCCTGATGGGCGGCGAGGGCCTCAAGCGCGCCACCCAGGTGGCCGTGCTGAACGCCAACTACATCGCCAAGCGGCTCGCCCCGCACTTCCCAGTGCTCTACACCGGGCCCGGCGGGCTGGTCGCGCACGAGTGCATCATCGACCTGCGGCCGCTCAGCAAGGAGACGGGCGTCAGCGTAGACGACATCGCCAAGCGACTGATCGACTACGGCTTCCACGCCCCGACCATGTCGTTCCCGGTCGCCGGCACGCTGATGATCGAGCCGACGGAGTCCGAGGACCTGCACGAGATCGACCGCTTCTGCGAGGCGATGATCGCTATCCGCCGGGAGATCGAGAAGGTCGGCTCGGGCGAATGGGCGGCGGACGACAACCCGCTGCGCAACGCGCCGCACACGGCGGCGATGCTGGCCGGGGAGTGGGCGCACGCCTACACCCGCGAAGAGGCGGTCTTTCCGGCGGGCGTCAACCCGGCGGACAAGTACTGGCCGGCGGTGCGACGCATCGACGGGGCGTACGGGGACCGGAACCTGGTCTGCTCGTGCCCGCCGCTCGATGAGTACGACGCCTGATCGGTGACCGCGTAGAGCTGGAGCCGCCCGCCGAGGGATCTTTCTTCGGCGGGCGGCTTCGGCTTTGGGGTCTTCCGCTGCGCGCAGTTCCTCGCGCCCCTGGCGGGGCGGGGAGGGGCGCCTGCGGTGGGCTTCGGCGGAGCTGAGCGGGAAGCCGCCCGGTGGGAGGGGTGCTCCCGGCGGGCGGTTTTGGCTTTGGGGTCTTCCGCTGCGCGCAGTTCCTCGCGCCCGTGGCGGGGTGCGGGGAGGGGCGCCTGCGGTGGGCTTCGGCGGAGCTGAGCGGGAAGCCGCCCGGTGGGAGGGGTGCTCCCGGCGGGCGGTTTTGGCTTTGGGGTCTTCCGCTGCGCGCAGTTCCTCGCGCCCCTGGCGGGGTGCGGGGCGGGGCGGGGGCGGGGAAAGGCGAAGGCGCCTCCGGCAGGGGGGTGCGGGAGGCGCCTTGGGTGGGGTGGGTCAGGAGTAGACCGGGCCCGTGAACTTTTCGCCGGGGCCGGAGCCGGGGGCGTCCGGGATGAGGGAGGCTTCGCGGAAGGCGAGCTGGAGGGAGCGGAGGCCGTCGCGGAGGGGGGCGGCGTGGAAGTTGGAGATTTCGGGGGCTCCGGCGGTGACCAGGCCGGCCAGGGCGGTGATCAGCTTGCGGGCCTCGTCGAGGTCCTTGTCGGCCTCGCCGCCCTCGGCCAGGCCGCACTTGACGGCGGCGGCGCTCATCAGGTGGACGGCGACGGTGGTGATCACCTCGACGGCGGGGACCTCGGCGATGTCGCGGGTCAGGTCGTCGAAGCCGAGGGCCTGGTCGGACTCGGGCGAGTGGTCGGGCTGGCTGGTCACGGTGTCACTCCGGGGTGCTGGTGCGAAAGCGCAGTACAAAGGGAGGGTACAAGGCGGGCGGAGGCGGACCGGAATACCGGTCGGCCCCGGAACGCTGGTATGCTTCGAGACTGACCGGCCAGGAACCCGATTGGGGTGCCAGGCCAGCAAGTGGAGGCTCCACTTCAGGAGGCCCGAGAGGGCAACCGCGACAGTCTCCCACCCGAGCGGCCGAAGGGCCGACGGGTCCGGTCCGTGGCGAGCGCCGCAAGGATTGCTTGCTGCCAGTGGTGTCCGTCAGGACATCCCGGAACGTGTGGAGCCCCGCCTGTACCGTGCGGGGCTTTTTTCGTGCGTTCGGTGCTTCTGCCAGGCGGCAGAGGGGCAGCGGAGCATGAATGAAGCCCCGCCCAGTGGTCGAAACCACTACGTGCGACCGCCGTCCGACGGCCGCATCGAAGAAGGTGCAACCGAGGAGGCCCCATCAGCACCGAGCCCCGCATCAACGACCGGATTCGCGTCCCCGAGGTGCGACTCGTCGGTCCCAGCGGCGAGCAGGTCGGCATCGTCCCGCTCGCGAAGGCGCTGGAGCTTGCCCAGGAGTACGACCTGGACCTGGTCGAGGTCGCCGCCACGGCGCGCCCGCCGGTGTGCAAGCTCATGGACTACGGCAAGTTCAAGTACGAGTCGGCCATGAAGGCCCGTGAGGCGCGCAAGAACCAGGCGCACACGGTCATCAAGGAGATGAAGCTCCGGCCGAAGATCGACCCGCACGACTATGACACCAAGAAGGGTCACGTCGTCCGGTTCCTCAAGCAGGGCGACAAGGTCAAGATCACGATCATGTTCCGCGGTCGTGAGCAGTCCCGCCCCGAGCTGGGCTTCCGACTGCTGCAGCGGCTCGCGGAGGATGTCCAGGAGCTCGGCTTCGTGGAGTCCGCGGCCAAGCAGGACGGCCGAAACATGATCATGGTTCTCGGCCCGCACAAGAAGAAGACCGAGGCGATGGCCGAGGCCCGCGCCGCCGCCGACGCCCGCAAGGCGGAGCGGCTCGGTCGCGGCCCGGCCGCGGAGCAGTCGGACGAGGCGGAGCCGGTCGAGGAGACCGAGACCGAGACCGCCGAGCCGGCCGCCGAGGTCGAGCAGCCCGCCGAGACCGCCCAGGACGCCTGAGCCTTCGGGCTCGGATTCCGGACGGGATCGGCACCGGACCCGGGGCATCCGCCCCGGCGACGAGATCCATCCAGTTCCGGCCCGCACCCACCGGGTGCGGGCCGCGAACGGACCGACGAGGAGATACGGCGACATGCCGAAGCAGAAGACGCACAGCGGCGCCAGCAAGCGCTTCAAGATCACTGGCTCCGGGAAGGTGCTGCGCGAGCGTGCCGGCCGTCGCCACCTGCTTGAGCACAAGCCCTCGACGCTGACCCGCAAGCTGGCCGGCAACGCCGAGATGGCCCCCGGCGACGCCAAGAAGATCAAGAAGCTTCTCGGCAAGTGATCGCCCGCCCGCGGCCGCGCCGCGGGCACAGCTGATCCTTACCGACCGAATCGAATAACGGACCGGCGGCACGAACCCGGGGTCCGGAACCAAGGAGTAATGAAGTGGCACGCGTCAAGCGGGCAGTGAACGCCCACAAGAAGCGCCGGGTCATCCTGGAGCGCGCCTCCGGCTACCGCGGCCAGCGCTCGCGCCTGTACCGCAAGGCCAAGGAGCAGGTCACCCACTCGCTGGTCTACAACTTCAACGACCGCAAGAAGCGCAAGGGCGACTTCCGTCAGCTGTGGATCCAGCGCATCAACGCCGCTGCCCGCGCCAACGGCATGACCTACAACCGCTTCGTGCAGGGCCTGAAGGCCGCCGGCGTCGAGATCGACCGCAAGATGCTCGCCGAGCTCGCGGTCAACGACACCGTCGCGTTCCACGCGCTGGTCGAGGTCGCCCAGAAGGCGCTGCCGGAGGACGTCAACGCCCCCAAGGTCGCCGCCTGATCCAGGCCGTGCCCTGATTGCTTTTCCCGGACCCGCAGGCCGCCCGGCCTGCGGGTCCGTGCGTTACAGCGCCCCTGCCCTCTTGTCCGCCCGCCCCTTCGTGACGAAGAACGTGAGCATGAGCACCGAGACCCCCCTGCTGACCTCCCTGCGCTCCCCGCGCGTCGTCGCCGCCCGCCGGCTGGCCAAGCGCAACCAGCGGAGCAAGGAGCGGCGTTTCCTGGCCGAGGGCCCGCAGGCCGTGCGCGAGGCGGTGGCGTTCGGGCGGCTGCCCGGCGGGGAGCACACCGTGGTGGAGGTGTACCTGACCCGCGAGGCCGCCGAGCGGCACGCCGAGATCGTGGCCACCGCACACGCCGAGGGCCTGCCGGTGCTGACCGCCACCGAGGAAGTGATCGCGGAGATCTGCGACACCGTCACCCCGCAGGGCATCGTCGCGCTGTGCCGGTTCATCGACACCCCGTTCGAGCAGGTGCTGGCGTCCCGGCCGAAGCTGGTCGCGGTGCTCGCGCACGTGCGCGACCCCGGGAACGCGGGCACCGTGCTGCGCACCGCGGACGCGGCGGGCGCGGACGCGGTGGTGCTGACCGACGCCTCGGTGGACCCGTACAACCCGAAGGCGGTGCGGGCGTCGGTGGGCAGCCTGTTCCACCTGCCGTTCGCGACCGGGGTGCCGGTCGAGGAAGCGGTGGCGCGGCTGCGGGAGGCCGGGGTGCGGGTGCTGGCCGCGGACGGCGCCGGGCAGCGCGACCTGGACCAGGAACTGGACGAGGGCACCCTTGAGGGCCCGTGCGCGTGGGTGTTCGGCAATGAGGCGTGGGGGCTGCCGGAGGAGACCCGGGCGCTGGCGGACGAGGTGGTGCGCGTCCCGATCCACGGGCACGCGGAGAGCTTGAATCTCGCCACGGCCGCCGCCGTGTGCCTGTACGCCTCCGCGCGCGCCCAGCGCTCCCCCGGCGGGTGTCGCGGCACGGCCTGAGCGCGCTAGGGTCGATCCCCATAGCCGGTACGGGGCGGGGGAGGACACCCATGGGCGGCGACGACGGCTTGGCGACCCTGGAACCGGACGACCTGCCGGACGGGCTGGTGGTCGCGGACGCACAGGGCCGGGTGGTGGTGTTCAACCGGGCCGCCGAACGGATCACCGGCCGCTCCGCGCACTGCGCGATCGGTGTCGCGCTGGAGCGGGCGCTGCCGCTGGAGGACCTGGACGGCCGGCGCTGGTGGCAGCTGACCGACCCGTACGGGGGCCTGGCGGTGCGCAGCGGGCAGCCGGAGCGCAACCTGCTGCTGCCCGGTGGGCGTGAGGTGCTGGTGTGCGCCCGCTACCTGCGGGAGCGGCCGGGCGGGCCGGTACGGCGGGTGGTGGTGACGCTGCGCGGCACCGAGGCGCGGCGGCGTACCGAGCGCAGCCACGCCGAGCTGATCGCGACCGTCGCGCACGAGCTGCGCTCGCCACTGACCAGCGTGAAGGGTTTCACGGCGACGCTGCTGGCGAAGTGGGAGCGCTTCAACGACGGCCAGAAGCGGGTGATGCTGGAGACCGTCGATGCGGACGCGGACCGGGTGACCCGGCTGATCGCGGAGCTGTTGGACATCTCGCGGATCGACGCGGGCCGGCTGGAGATCCGCCGTCAGCGGCTGGATCTGGCGGCGGCGGTGCGCCGGCACGTGGAGGGGAAGGTCGCGGCGGGCATCCCCGAGGAGCGGTTCGACATCCGGGTGGCGGGGCCGCTGGGCGAGCAGTGGGGCGACCCCGACAAGATCGACCAGGTGCTGGCGAACCTGCTGGAGAACGCGGTGCGGCACGGCGAGGGCACCGTGACGATCGAGCTGGGGCCGGCCAACGACGTGGTGGAGGCGGCCGGTTCGCCGCCCCGGGTGATCGAGGGCACCGCCGTCACCGTCAGCGACCAGGGCGCGGGCATCGCGGAGGAGGCGATGCCGCGGGTGTTCACCCGGTTCTGGCGGGGCTCCAAGCGCGGCGGGACGGGCCTCGGGCTGTACATCGTCAAGGGCATCGTGGAGGCGCACGGCGGAGTGATCCGGATCAGCCGGGCGGAGGGCGGCGGCGCCCGCTTCCGGTTCGTGCTGCCCGCGGGCATCCCCGACTTCATGCTCTGAGCCCTTCCGCTGCGTGGTCGCCCAACGTGGCCGGTCGCAGGCTGCGACTACACTCGACCCTTGGCGTTCTCGCGGACGCCCGGCGAGGCAGCAGACCTGATCACGAGCAGGAGCACGGGAAGCATAGAGATGTCGGCACCCAACAAGTCGTACGACCCGGTCGAGGTCGAGGCCCTCAAGCCCGAGGTGGTGGAACAGGCCCGGGACGAGGCGATCGCCGCCTTCGCCGCCGCCGCCGACCTCGACGAGCTCAAGCAGGCGAAGGTCGCGCACACCGGCGACCGTTCCCCGCTCTCGCTCGCCAACCGTGAGATCGGCGCGCTGCCCCCGCAGGCCAAGGCCGCCGCGGGCAAGCTGATCGGCCAGGCCCGCGGAGCGGTGAACCAGGCCCTCGCCAAGCGGCAGACCGAGCTGGAGGCGGAGCGCGACGCCCGGGTGCTGGTCGAGGAGGCGGTGGACGTCACGCTGCCCTACGGCCGCGTCCCGCGCGGTGCCCGGCACCCGCTGACCACGCTCGCCGAGCGCATCGAGGACACCTTCGTCGCGATGGGCTACCAGGTGGCGTCCGGCCCCGAGGTCGAGGCGGAGTGGCTGAACTTCGACGCCCTGAACCTGCACGCCGACCACCCGGCCCGTTCGATGCAGGACACCTTCTTCGTCGAGGCCCCCGACGGCACCGCCGACTCCGGCATGGTGCTGCGCACCCAGACCTCGCCGGTGCAGATCCGCGCGATGCTGGCCGGCGAGCCGCCGCTGTACGCGGTCAGCCCGGGCCGGGTGTACCGGACCGACGAGCTGGACGCCACGCACACCCCGGTGTTCCGCCAGGTCGAGGCGATCGCGGTGGACGAGGGCCTGACCTTCGGCCACCTGAAGGGCACCATCGAGGTGCTGGTGGAGAAGCTGATCGGCGGCGGCCTGGAGCTGCGCTGGCGGCCCTCGTACTTCCCGTTCACCGAGCCCAGCGCCGAGATCGACCTGCAGTGCTTCGTGTGCCGCGGCGCCTCGGTGGGCAACCCCGACCGTCCGTGCCGGACCTGCTCCTCGGAGGGCTGGATCGAGCTGGGCGGCTGCGGCGTGGTCAACCCCCGCGTGCTGGTCGCCGCGGGCATCGACCCGAACCGCTACAGCGGATTCGCGTTCGGTCTGGGCCTGGAGCGGATCCTGATGAACCGTCACAACGTCGCCGACATGCGCGACATGGTCGAGGGTGACGTCCGCTTCACCCTCCCGTTCGGGATGGAGATCTGATGCGCGTCCCGCTTTCCTGGCTGCGCGAGTACGTCGACCTGCCGGCGGGCGAGACCGGACGCGACGTCGCGGCCCGGCTGGTCCGCGCGGGTCTCGAGGTCGAGACGGTCGAGCAGCTCGGCACCGACATCAAGGGCCCGCTGGTGGTCGGCGAGGTGCTGTCGATCGAGGAGCTGTCGGGCTTCAAGAAGCCGATCCGGCACTGCTTCGTCAACGTCGGCAGCGCCAACGGCACCGGCGAACCGCAGGAGATCGTCTGCGGCGCGACCAACTTCCAGGTCGGCGACAAGGTCGTGGTGATCCTGCCCGGCGGCGTGCTGCCCGGGCCGTTCCCGATCTCCGCCCGGCAGACCTACGGCCACACCTCGGCCGGCATGATCTGCTCCGCCCGCGAGCTGGGCATGGGCGACGACCACAACGGCATCATCGTGCTGCCGCCGGAGTACGAGGCCGGCACCGACGCCATCGAGCTGCTGCAGCTGGCCGACGAGGTGCTCGACATCGCCGTCACCCCGGACCGCGGCTACTGCCTGTCGATGCGCGGCGTGGCCCGTGAGGCCGCCGCCGCGTACGGCCTGCCGCTGGCCGACCCGGCGCTGCTGGACGTGCCGCCGGCGAACTCCTACGGCTACCTGGTGAAGGTCGCCGACCCGGTCGGCTGCGACCGCTTCGTGGCGCGCACCGTCACCGGCGTGAACCCGGCCGCGCAGTCGCCGATCTGGCTGCAGCGCCGCCTGCAGAAGTCCGGGATCCGGCCGATCTCGCTGGCCGTGGACATCACCAACTACGTGATGCTGGAGGTCGGCCAGCCGCTGCACGCGTACGACCGCGAGCGGGTGGACGGGCCGATCCAGGTCCGCCGCGCCACCGAGGGCGAGACGCTGACCACGCTGGACGGCGTCAAGCGCAAGCTGTCCGCCGAGGACCTGCTGATCTGCGACAACTCCGGTCCGATCGGCCTGGCCGGTGTGATGGGCGGGGCGACCACCGAGATCCTGGAGCCGGTCTGCGACCCGGAGACCGGCGCCGTCACCGGCAGCACCGAGATCATCATCGAGGCCGCGCACTTCGAGCCGGTCGCGATCGCCCGCGCCGCCAAGCGCCACAAGCTGCCCTCCGAGGCGTCCAAGCGCTTCGAGCGCGGCGTGGACCCGGAGGCCGCCCGGGCCGCCGCGCAGCGCGCCGTGGACCTGCTGGTGCTGATCGCCGGCGGCACCGCCGAGGCCGGGGTCACCGACATCGCCGCCCCGCGCCCGGTGCGCACCATCACCATCGACGCCGACCTGCCCGACCGGGTGGCCGGTGCCGAGTACGGCCGCGAGAGCGTCACCCGCCGCCTGCAGGAGGTCGGCTGCGCGGTGTCCGGCGCGGACGTCCTGGAGGTCACCCCGCCGTCCTGGCGGCCCGACCTGACCGACCCGTACGACCTGGTCGAGGAGGTCGTCCGGCTGGAGGGCTACGACAACGTCCCCGCCCGGATGCCGGTCGTGCCGCCGGGCCGCGGCCTGAGCGAGGCGCAGCGCTTCCACCGCCGGGTCGGCGTGGCGCTGGCCGGCGCCGGCTACGTGGAGATCAACGCGTACCCGTTCCTCGGCGAGGCCGCGTTCGAGGGCCTCGGCCTGGACGCGGACGACGCGCGGCGGCGCACCGTGAAGCTGGTCAACCCGCTGAACGACGCCGAGCCGGCGCTGCGCACCACGCTGCTGCCGGGCCTGCTGGGCGCGCTGCGCCGCAATGTGGGCCGCGGCAACACCGACCTGGCGCTGTTCGAGACGGGCACGGTGTTCCTGCCGAAGGCCGAGCCGAAGGTCGCGCCGCGGCTGCCGGTGGACCGCCGCCCGACCGACGAGCAGCTCGCCGAGCTGAACGCGGCGCTGCCGGACCAGCCGCGCCGGGTCGCCGTCGCGCTGGCCGGTGAGCGGCTGCCTTCGGGCTGGTGGGGCAAGGGCGCGCCGTCCGGCTGGGCGGACGCGATCGAGGCGGCCCGCACGGTCGCCGCGGCGGCCGGTGTGGAGCTGACGGTCCGCCAGGCGCAGTACGCGCCGTGGCACCCGGGCCGCTGCGCCGAGCTGCTGGTCGGCGAGGAGGTCGTCGGTCACGCCGGTGAGCTGCACCCGCGGGTCATCAAGGCGCTGCACCTGCCGGAGCGCACCAGCGCGATGGAGCTCGACCTGGACCTGGTGTTCGAGGACGGCCGCCGGGTGTCCGGCCCGCCGGTCTCGGCGTACCCGGTGGCGACCCAGGACGTGGCGCTGATCGTGGACGCGGGCGTGCACGCGGCGGACGTGGAGGCGGCGCTGCGCGAGGGCGCGGGTGAACTGCTGGAGTCGCTGCGGCTGTTCGACGTGTTCACGGGCGAGCAGGCCGGGGTGGGCAAGAAGTCGCTGGCGTACACGCTGCGCTTCCGTGCCGCTGACCGGACGCTGACCGCTGACGAGGCGTCGGCGGCCCGCGAGTCGGCGGTCGCGGTGGCCGCGGAGCGCACCGGCGCGGTGCTGCGCGGGGCCTGACGGCGGGACGGGAGCCCCGCCGGGCCGGGATCTTCGGGTCCTGGCGCGGCGGGGCTCCGTCGTGTCCGCGTGCGGGTGCGCTACTTGCAGGTGGTGTCCTTCAGGACGGCGACGATCTTGTCGCCGTCGGCGGGGGTGAGGCCCTTGGCGTCGGGGAACTTGCTCACGGCGAGCTGTCCGAGGCTCGCGCTGTCGGCGGAGGGCTTCTTGATCTCCTTGCAGAGGTCGGCGGCGGCGTCGATCGCCTTCTGCTGGTCGTCGATCAGGTCCGCGTTGATGCCCTTCAGGCCGTTGAGCATGTTGAGTTCGGCGTCGATGGCCTGGTCCCAGTTGTCGTCCGAGGGCTCTGCGGCGGCGGGCGTCTTGGCCTTGCTCTTGGAGCCGGTGCCCGGGAAGTCGCACGAGGTGAGGGTGAGGGCGACGCCGAGGGCCAGGCAGCCAAGGGCGGTTCGGGTGATGACGGATCGCATGGGGGACACTGTGCCAGACCGGCGGTGCGGGGCGGGGCCGGTCCCGAAAAGGTGTGCGGGACAACACGGTTGGTGCATCGGTGGGCCGTGCTGCTATGGTCCCCGGGTCAGCCTTCGAACGCGCCCCGCGGCAGCGTCGGAGGCTTTTTTCATGGCTTCTGACACGGTGTTGGGTGCGGGGAGCACCGAATCTCCCCGTCCGGTCGGGTACTTGGCGCTGTTGCGGCAGCGCGAGTTCGCCGGGCTGTACGCGAGTTTCTCACTGACGGCGGCGGCGACGACGCTGTCGGGTTTCGCGCTGGGATCGCTGGTGCAGACGCGGACCGGGTCGCCGCTGCTGACGGCGCTGAGCATGTTCGGGTCGTCGTTCGCGGCGGTGGCGGGCGCGTTGACGCTGATGTCCGTCGCGGACGGCGGCCGGCCGCGGCGGACGCTGGTGGCGCTGCACGGCCTGTCGCTGGTGGCGGTGGCGGCGCAGGCCCTGCCGGGGCTGCCACTGCCGGCCCGGTTCGGGCTGCTGCTGGTGCTGGGGTTCTTCCAGTCGCTGGGCACGGGCGCGCGGATGGGCCTGCTCGCGGAAATCGTGCCGGCCTCCGGCTACGCGCCGGCCCGGTCGCTGATGAACATCACGGCGGGCGGCGCCTCGGTGCTCGGGTTCGCGCTCGGCGGGGCGCTGCTTTCGGTGCTGAGCCCGTATCAAGTGTTCGGCCTGGCCGGGGTGTTGGCGGCGATGGCGACGGTGACGGTGGCAGCGACGGTGCGGGAGCGCTCGGTGCGCCTGGTGCGGCGGCCGGGCCTGCGGGAGACCTGGCGCGGCAACGTGGCGTTGTTGGGCCGACCCGGGCGGCGGGCGCTGCTGCTGAACCTGTGGGTGCCCAACGGGCTGGTGGTGGGCTGCGAGGCGCTGTTCCTGCCGTACGCGCCGGGCTCGGCGGGCGTGTTGCTGGCGGCGGTCGCGGCGGGGATGCTGCTGGGCGACCTGCTGGTGGGCCGCCTGCTGGACGGGGCCGGACGGGCGCGGTGGGCGTTCGGGCTGCGGCTGCTGCTGGCGGGGCCGTTCCTGCTGCTGGCGCTGCGCCCGCCGGTGGCGGTGGCGGCGTTGCTGGTGGGCGTGGCCGGGGTGGGGTTCGCGGCGACACTGCCGTTGCAGGAGCGGCTGTTGGCGTTGACGCCGGACGCGGAGCGCGGCCAGGTGCAGGGCGCGGAGTCGGCAGGGCGGATCACCTGGCAGGGCGTCGGCGCGGCCGTCGCGGGGGCGCTCGCGCAGGTGCTGGAGCCGGGGTGGACGATCGCGCTGCTGGCCGGGCTCTCGCTGGTGGTGACGGCGGCCTCCCGCCGGGCGGTGCGGCGGGAGGCCGCGGGCTGCCACGGCGTTACAGCGGGCGGTGCATGATGAGCAGCCCGACGAAGCCGAGGGTGGGATGGCGGAAGCCTTCGGGGACGGTGCCGAGGACGGTGAACCCGAGTGACTCGTACAGGCGTACGGCGGGTGCGTTGGTGGCGACCACGGCGTTGAACTGCATGGCGCGGTAGCCCTGTTGGCGGGCCCAGTCGAGGGTGTGCTCGCACAGGGCGCGGCCGATGCCGCGGCCCGCGTGGTCGGGATCGACCATGAAGCTGGCGCCGGCGATGTGGGCGCCGTTGCCCCACTGGTTGTTGTTCATCTTGGCGGTGCCGAGGACCGTGCCGTCGTCGTCCACGGCGACGACGGTGCGGTTCGGCGCGGCCAGCAGCCACCAGTCGCGGGCGGTCTCGGAGTTGAGGTCGGGCGGGTAGGTGAACGTCTCGCCGGCGCGGACGATGCGGCGGAAGAACGGCCAGATGGCCGACCAGTCCCCGGGGTTGGCGTCGCGGATCATCATCCGGCCCAGCATGACGGTGTTCGTTGACGGCGGCCAGCGGTTTTCCGCCGTGTTCTTTGGCGAGTACCCGTCAGATGTGGTCGGACGTCTTGCGGGGTCGTGCCGCGGACGCTTCAATCCCTGTTAGGAAACTTTCCTAACCCTCTCCTGCGGGTCCACCGGGTCCTCCCATGCCCGCAGCCGACCGACGGAGCCTCAGATGCAGACCAAGCACCGCACCGCCCGTACCACCCGCGCCGCCCTCGCCGTCCTGTTCGCCGCCATCCCGCTCACCCTGGCCACCGCCGGGGCGGGCACCGCCGCCGCGGCGTCCGTGGGGCTGGACGACGCGCACAAGAAGGAGATCGCCATGGAGCTGGTCTCCTCGGCGGAGAACTCCTCGCTCGACTGGAAGGCCCAGTACAAGTACATCGAGGACATCGGCGACGGCCGCGGCTACACCGCCGGGATCATCGGCTTCTGCTCCGGCACCGGCGACATGCTGGAACTGGTGCAGCACTACACCGACCTGAAGGCCGGCAACGTGCTGGCGAAGTACCTGCCCGCGCTGAAGAAGGTCAACGGCAGCGACTCGCACTCCGGCCTCGGCAACGCCTTCGTCAACGACTGGAAGACCGCCGCCAAGGACACCGTCTTCCAGACCGCGCAGAACGACGAGCGCGACCGGGTGTACTTCAACCCCTCGGTGAAGCAGGCCAAGTCCGACGGGCTGCGGGCGCTCGGCCAGTTCATCTACTACGACGCGATCGTCATGCACGGCCCCGGCAACAGCTCCGACTCCTTCGGCGGCATCCGCGCCGCCGCCATGAAGAAGGCCAAGACGCCCGCCCAGGGCGGCGACGAGGCGACCTACCTGAACGCCTTCCTGGACGCCCGCAAGGTGATCATGAAGCAGGAGGAGGCGCACGCCGACACCAGCCGGGTGGACACCGAGCAGCGGGTGTTCCTGAACGCCAAGAACTTCGACCTCAACCCGCCGCTGAAGTGGAAGGTGTACGGCGACCCGTACCAGATCAACAGCTGACCGGGTCGTAGCGCGGCTGTGTGTGGCCCGGCCTCCGTGCTGCGCGGGGGTCGGGTCGGCGCGCTGTGCGCGGGCCGGGCCGGAGCTGTGCGGGGTCGGGTGCTGGCATTGTCGATGGTTCGTCAACACACTTGGTGCGCACCGTTATTACAACTCGGACACATTCGGGACGCCGTGCCCCGGCCGGTCGGTAGCGTCGGCCTCGACCCGCGCCCGTTTCCGAGGGGGAGCCATGCGCATCCGAGCGACCGTCACCGCCGCCTGCCTGGCCGTCGTTCTCACGGCGAGCGGCTGCGCACCGGCCGGCGGTGGACCGGCACTGGCGTACGAGATCGACCGGGGAAGCGGCGACGTCGAACTGACCGCCTGCGCCGTGGACGAGGAACTGCACTGGCCCGCCGCCACCGTCCGGATCACCAACCACACTGCCACCACCAGCAATTACGTGGTGCAGATCGCCTTCCTCGACGGCGCCGGCCGCCAGGTCACCGAGGGCGTGGCCGCCGCCAGCTCCGTCGCCCCCGCGCAGGACGCCCTCGAACAGGCCCAGGGCACCGCCGACCCGAAAGGCCCGGTCAGCTGCCGGGTCGTGGACATCGCCCGCTACGCCACGCCCTGAAAAGCCTTCGGCCGCCCACTCGTTCTGCAGGGAGGGGCGGCCGAAGGGAGTGGTCGGACCTACGCGGTGTAGTCGTAGAAGCCGCGGCCGGACTTGCGGCCCAGCAGTCCCGCGTCCACCATCCGCGACAGCAGCGGCGGGGCCGCGTACAGCGGTTCCTTGTACTCCTCGTACATCGACTCGGCGATCGAGACGATGGTGTCCAGGCCGATCAGGTCGCACAGCCGCAGCGGGCCCATCGGGTGGGCGCAGCCGGCCTCCATGCCCTTGTCGATGTCCGCGGCCGTCGCCACGCCGGACTCGAACATCCGCACCGCCGACAGCAGGTACGGCACCAGCAGCGCGTTGACCACGAAACCGGCCCGGTCGCGGGCGCGGATCGGCTCCTTGCCGAGCACCTCGACGGCGAACTGCTCGGCCCGGGTGGTGGTCTCCGCCGAGGTGGTCAGCGTCGGGATGACCTCGACCAGCTTCTGCACCGGCGCCGGGTTGAAGAAGTGCAGACCGATCACCTGCTCGGCGCGGCTGGTCGCCGCCGCCAGCTTCACGATCGGGATGGAGGAGGTGTTCGACGCCAGGATCGCGTCCCGGCGGGTCACCACCTGGTCCAGCGTCTGGAAGATCTTGACCTTGATGTCCTCGCGCTCCGCGACCGCCTCGACCACCAGGTCCCGGTCGTGGAAGTCCGCCAGCTCGGTGGTGAACGCCAGCCGCGCCAGCGCCTCGTCGCGCTGCTCCTCGGTCAGCTTGCCGCGCCGAACCGCGGTCTCCAGGGAGTTGGTCAGCCGGGTCCGGCCCAGCTCCAGCGCCTCGCCACTGGCCTCCGAGACCAGCACGTCCAGGCCCGAACGGGCGAAGACCTCGGCGATGCCCGACCCCATGAGGCCGCAGCCGACTACTCCGACACGCGCGATGTCACTCACTCAGATGCCCTTCACGTGGAGCTGGGGGTCACCCAGCCGGTGGTGTCACGGCCACCGCGCCCCGGTCGGGGCCCGGCAAGTCCGCCCGGACGACGGTACTACCTGCCTTAACGCTCGTTCACCCCGGACCGGTCCCCGGCTTCGCTCTTCCGAACGGGTGAACATCGGCGGTGCGCCCGTTCCCGTTTCACGGCCGGGGACCAGAATGCGAGCGTTCAGCCGGAGGAAGGAGCAGGCGGATGGGAACCGGATCACTCGCCGGGCAGGTCGGACTGGTCACCGGCGCCGGGCGCGGCATCGGGCGGGAGATCGCCATCGGCCTCGCCGCCGAAGGAATGGCCGTCGGCTTGATCGGCCGCACCCAGGAGACGCTGATCGACACGCTGAAGGAGTGCGTCCGGCACGGATCGCGCGGCGTCTCCGTCACCGCCGATGTCAGCCACCCCGGCGCCGTCCGCGAAGCCGTCCGCGCCGTCGAACGCGACCTCGGCCCCCTCGACCTGCTGGTCAACAACGCCGGGCAGGTCGACCGCGACGAAGTCCCGATCTGGGAGACCGACCCCGCCCAGTGGTGGCAGGTCGTCGAAACCAACCTGCGCGGCCCCTACAACCTGCTGCGCCACGTCCTGCCCGGCATGGTGGAACGGGGCCGCGGCCGCGTCGTCAACCTCAACAGCGGATTCGCGCTGCGCCCCGACGGCAACTACACCGCGTACGCCACCTCCAAGGGCGCGCTGCTGCAACTGAGCGACAACATCGCCGACTCGGTCGGACAGCACGGCATCGTGGTGCTCGACATCAGCCCCGGCGCCGTCCGGACCGACATGACCGCCGGCATGCCGATGTTCCGCGACCGCGAGAAGTGGGACTCCATTCCCTACATGGTCGCCGTCACCGTGGACGCCGCGCGCGGGCGCTTCGACGCGCTGCACGGCCGCTTCCTGCACGCCGGGCGGGACGACCTGGAGACGCTGGTCTCGTCGGCCGCCGCGATCCGTGACGCCGATGCGCGGACGCTTCGACTGCGGCCGTACGGGCCCGGTGATCCGATGGCGTGACTTTCTTCGCTGTTGGGGGTTTTAGGGGTGGTTAGGGGTTGCTGGGGGTTCAGAGGTCGAGGAGGGCGGCGAGGTCGGCTTCGGGGAGCGATCCGGCCGGGCGGCCCTCGCGGGCGAAGGTGCCGGCCAGGCGCTGGAGGGCCGCGTTGATCGGGGTCGCGACGTTGTACAGGCGGCCGAGCAGGACGATCTCGCCGTTCAGCCAGTCCGCCTCGATGTCACCGGTGCCGCGCACCAGGCTCTGCCAGGACGAGCCGCCGGCGCGCTGCTCGCCGTCCAGCGGCACCAGCGTCACGCGGTCGCCACGGGTGGCGTGCTGTTCGTCCACGGACGGGTGGGTGATCCCGGCGGCCGCGAGTACCGCTTCTCCTTCCGCCTGCACCCGCTGCCAGACCTGCGAGCGCAGTTCGCCGTCGATCGGGCCGGCCACCGCCTCCAGGGCGTTGGCGAGGTTGCCCAGCAGCTTCGCGTACTTCCAGTCCATCACCCGGTCGGTCACCGGCGAGTCGAAGAAGGACGCGGCGAGGTCGGCGGAGATCCGGTGTGCGAGGTTGTCGGTTCCCTGCGGGTAGCGGCCCAGGTGCAGCATGCCCGAGCGCGGCGAGCCCGCCGCCGAGACCCGGCCCGGCTCCAGGTGCGTGGACGGCAGCCACACGCACATCCCGTACACCCGGGCGAAGCGGCGCAGCGCGAGACGCTCGTTCTCCACCCCGTTCTGCGCGCACACCAGCGGCAGGCGCTCGGCCGCCGTGCCGCCGCCCGCGACCGGGCGGGGCGCCCACTGGTCGAGCAGCTCGGCCGAGTGCTGGGTCTTCACCGCCAGCACCAGTACGTCGTCCGGCGTCAGCTCGATCTCCTCCGGCCCGCCGATCGCCGGGACGGGCAGCTGGTGGGTGCCGTCCGGGGTGGTCAGCCGCAGGCCGTCCTTGCGCAGGGCGGTGAGGTGCGGGCCGCGGGCGACCAGGACCACGTCGTGGCCGCTCTGGTGCAGACGTCCGCCGATGGTGCCGCCGACCGCGCCGGCGCCGAGGAAGAGATAGCGCATGGGGTGAGCATCGCACGGGCGGGGAGCGGGAGTTGAGGGTGGGGGACCGGTTTCTTCCGGGGTGCCGCTACGAGCAGAGTTCGGAGGCTGTCACCGCGTGCAGGCCCTTGGCGTCGAGTCCGTCGAGGATGGCCGGGAGGGCCGTCACCGTGCCCTGGTGGCCCATGTGCAGGGCGACCACGGAACCGGCCGCCGCCGACTTCAGGACGCGACTGGTGACGGTGTCCGCGCCCGGGTCGGTGTAGTCCAGCGGGTCGATGTCGAAGGACAGTATGTGCTGGTAGCCGACCTGCTGGGCCTGGTCCTTCACCATCTGCGTCGCGTACTGCGCCGCGGACGGCCGGAACCAGCGGCCTATCGACCCCGTCAGGCGCTGCAGCCGCTCCGCGCACTGGGCTATCTCCTCGCGGGCCTGGTCCGGGCGCATCGCGGATATGTCCAGGTGGTTCTGGGTGTGGTTGCCCAGCTCGTGACCGCCGTCGAGGATCCGCTGCGCCATCTGCGGCTGCTCGTCCAGCCAGCTGCCCACCACGAGAACGGTGAGCCGCGCCCCGCGCTGTTCGGCGGCCGTCAGCAGCGCCGTTGCGACCGCCGGGTCGCCCTGCCCGTGGAACGTCAGGGCGAGCTGGGGGCGGCTGTGCGGCCCGGTGACCACTTCCTGGGGGGTGTCCGGGGCGAGCGGGGGGAGGGTGGGGGACGTGTGCTCGGGTTCGGGGGCGGAAGGGGACGGGGACGGGTTCTCCGCGAGGTGGGTGGGCTGTGGGCGGGCCGCTACGGAGGCGGCTCCCTTGCGGCTTCCGTGGGTGGTGGCGCTGCACGTGGCGGTGAGACCGACGGTGGCGGTGAAGGCGGCCAGCCGGGCGGAGTTACGCAGAACACTGCGGCGGTCGAGTGTCATCGCGGCCCACCCTATGGCGGGATGGGCGCGGTGTGACAGCGGCTGCCGTCCGGACGAGTGGGGTTCCGGTTTCGGGTGGCGGGTCAGGTGGTGGGGTGCTGGGTGGTGGTGGGCTGGTGCTGGGTGGTGGGGTGCTGGGCGGTGGCGGGTCAGGTGGTGGGGTGCTGGGTGGTGGCGGGCTGGTGCTGGGTGGGGCGGTTCCTGGTGGGGCGGGGTGGGCCGAGGAGGAGGGCGGCGGTGACCAGGGTGGCGCCGAGGAGTTGGAGCGGGGTCGGGGCGGTGGCGGTGAGGACGGCGCCGGACAGGGTGGCGGTGAGGGGGATCAGGCCGCCGAACAGGCCGGCGTGCTCAGGGGTGAGGCGGGTCAGGGCCGAGTACCAGAGCAGGAAGGCGACGCAGGTCATCACCAGCGCCAGGTAGAGGAGGGCGAGGAGTTCGGTTCCGGTCGGGGGACGGAGGACGGCCGGGGAGAGAGCGGCCGTCGCGGCGAACAGCGGAACTGCGAGGGCGGTGGTGTACGCCGAGACGCGGACCGGTCCGAGACGGGGCAGCAACGGGACGGCGAGGAGTGAGAATGCGGCCTCGCAGAGCAAGGTGCCTGCGGCGCACAGCAGTCCGGCGGTGTCGCCGGAGCCGAAACCCTGGGTGAGTGCTGCACCGACCACGACGAGGCCGGCTGCCGCAAGCAGTCGGGCTGCGGGGCGGCGGCGGGCGAGGAGGGGGCCGAGGACGCCCAGCAGGAGGGGGGTGCAGCCGACGATGCTGCCGACGACTGCCGGGTCGGTGTGGCGCAGGGCGGTGACCATCAGGAGGTTGAAGGCGAAGAGGCCGGTGGCAGCGAGAGCGAGGAGGAGCGTCAGTTCGCGTGCCGTCAGGCGGCCGGCCGGGCGCCCCTGGCGGCGGGCGAGGGGGAGGAGTACGGCGGCGGCGAGGGCGTAGCGGAGGGCCTGGCCGGCGGCGACCGGGTAGGAGGAGAAAGCGGCGGTGACGCCGGTGGAACAGCCGAGCATGGTCATGGCGGCGGCGGCCTGGAGGGAACCGGCAGCAGCACGCGCGGAGGTGGGGGCGGGTGGCGCGGTTGGGGCAGGGACGGTGGTGGGCATGGGCGCCAGGTTAGGAGGGGATTGGTCTTGGTCCCAGGGCCATTGGCGGGCTCGTTGAGAGGACCAATTGAGGGTGGTTCTTCAGGGGGTGTCGGGGGCCTTCTGGCTTGCTGGGGCTGGGGCTGGGGCTGGGGCGGGTCGGGTGGCGGTGGTGGTCGTGGCTGCTGCGGGTCAGAGACGGGGACCAGAAGCGGCGGGGCCTGTTCGCGCCCTGCTGGTCCTCCGCAGACTTGGCCCCGCCGTTCCCCGGGCCCCTGAACGGCTTCGCCGTTCCCGGGGCCCTGAAGGGGTCTTTTGGGGTGGTCTTTTGGCTTGCTGGGGCTGGGGCTGGGGCTGGGGCTGGGGGAGGGCGGTGGGGTGGGGTTGTGGGTGGGTGAGTGGGTGGGTGGAGCGAGTGGCTGTTGCGGGTCGGAGATGGGGACCAGAAGCGGCGGGGCCTGTTCGCGCCCTGCTGGTCCTCCGCAGAGTTGGCCCCGCCGTTCCCCGGGCCCCTGAACGGCTTCGCCGTTCTCGGGGGCCCGTGTGATGGGCTTCGCCGTTTCCCGGGGCCCGTGTGAAGGGCTTCGCTGTTCCCTGGGTGACTGAAGGGGCCTTCGGGTTCCATTCCTTCGGGTGCCGGGATGGCTTTGCCGGTTCGGGGAGGTTTGCGGGGTTGTCATGATGGCGGGCATGGCTTCTTTGGTTGGGGCGGCGGGGGCGTCGGGTGGGGTGCGGGAGTTGTTGGTCGAGTGGGGGGAGGGGGAGGGGGATCTTGCGGGGCGGTTGACGCGGGGGTTGCGGGCGGCGGTGCGGGACGGGCGGTTGGGGGCGGGGGAGCGGTTGCCGGCGAGTCGGGTGCTGGCGGCGGAGTTGGGGGTGTCGCGGGGTGTGGTGGTGGAGGCGTACGAGCAACTCGCGGCGGAGGGTTACCTGGTGGGGCGTCGCGGCTCGGGGACGCGCGTCGCGGCGGGAGTGGTGGCGGACGGGCCCGGGCGGGTGGAGCGGGCGGCGCCGGCCGAGGTGCGGTACGACCTGAAGCCCGGTACGCCGGATCTCGGGGTGTTTCCGCGGGCGGCGTGGGCGGCGGCGGTGCGGCGGGCGTTGCTGGGGGCGGCGAACAGTGAGCTGGGCTACCCGGATCCGGCCGGACTTCCGCAGCTGCGTGGGGAGTTGGCGGCGTACCTGGGCCGGGTGCGGGCGGTGGTGGCGCGGCCGGAGCGGGTGGCGGTGGTGAGCGGGGTGGGGCAGGGGCTGGCGCTGCTGTTGCAGGTGCTGGCCGCCGGTGGGCGGCGGCGGATCGCGGTGGAGGATCCCGGTTCGCCGGGCACGCTGGAGCTGCTGCGGGCGCACGGGGCGCGGCCGGTGGGTGTCCGGGTGGACGAAGAGGGTTTGGTGGTGGGGGAGTTGGCGTCCAGTGGGGCGGACGCGGTGCTGGTCACTCCGGCGCACCAGTACCCGACCGGGGTGGTGCTGTCGGCGCGTCGGCGGAGCGAACTCGCCGCGTGGGCGCGGGCCGGCGGGCTGGTGATCGAGGACGACTACGACGCGGAGTTCCGTTACGACCGTGAACCGCTGGGCGCCGTCCAGGGATTGGCGCCGGAGCGGACGGTGTACCTGGGCTCGCTCAGCAAGACGCTGGCGCCCGGGCTGCGGCTCGGCTGGTCGGTGCTGCCGGAGCACCTGGTGGAGGAGTTCGCGCACGCCAAGCGGTACGCCGATCTCGGCACCGGCGCGATCGACCAACTCGCCTTCGCCGCCCTGCTGGAGAGCGGTGGCTACGACCGTCACCTGCGCTCCGTCCGCCCCCGCTACCGGTCCCGCCGCGACGCCTTGGCGGCTGCGTTGCGTCGGCACCTGCCGCAGGCCGAACTGCGGGGCGTTGCCGCCGGGTTGCACCTGTACGCGGATCTGCCGGACGGCGTGGACGAGGGTGCGGTGGTGGATGCCGCGTTGCGGCGTGGGGTGCGGGTGGCGGCGGTCGGGCCGGGGCGGCTCGGGGCCGGTCGGTCGGCAATTGCGTTGGGGTATGCGGGAGTTGCGGAGCAGCGGTTGTGGGAGGCGGCGGTGTTGCTCGGGGAGGCGGTGCGGGAGGTGGGGTGATCGGGCGGGTTGTTCGGTGTGGCCCAACTGCCGGTGTTTGCTGAGGGGTTGTGCCTCGGTGGGGATCTGCCGGGCCGAGGCGGCGGTTGTGGGGTGCGGCGGCCCGGCTGGTGGCGTCAACTCGTGAGCGGGTGGCCGGTGTTGATGAAGGCGATCAGGGTGAGGGCGAGCAGGACGGTGGCCAGGAGGATCAGCTGGACCGGGCCGCGGTGTCGGCGTGGGGCGTAGGCGATGGCGGCGCCGGAGGCGAGGCCGGTGAGGAGGCCGCCGAGGTGGCCCTGCCAGGAGGTGAAGCTTGCGGAGATGACCATCCAGAGCACCATGGTGATCAGCATCTGATTGCCGCCGAGGGGGTCGTAGCCCTGGCGGCGGCTGAGGATCCAGTAGCCGCCGGCCAGGCCGAAGATCGCGCCGGAGGCGCCGACGGTGAGGCTGTGGGGGGCGATCAGGTAGACCAGCACGTCGCCGCCGAGGGCGGACAGCAGGTAGAGGGCGGTGAAGCGGAGTGCACCGAGGCGGTTCTCGATGACCTGGCCGAGCGTCCACAGCCAGTACATGTTGAAGACGATGTGGGTGATCGCGATCGGGCCGAGGGAGGTGTTTGCGGTGGGGGACAGGTGCAGGAAGGTGCCGGTGAGGAGCCGGTACCACTCGCCGTGGGCCACGCCGGCCAGGTAGAACGCCGATATGTCGGTGGGTTCCTCGCCAGGGTTGCGCAGCATCAGCGCCGAGCCGAGCATGCCGAAGCGCCCGATGGTCTCCGGGCGGACCAGTTCGAGGACGTACGCGGCGAGGTTCAGCGCGATCAGGACGATGGTGGCGTAGGGCCGGGAGGTGATCCGGCCGCCGAACGCGGTGCGGGCCGGGCGGCCGTCCTGGTGGCCGGACTTGACGCATTCCACGCACTGGTAGCCGACCGCGGCGTCGCGTCGGCAGTCCGGGCAGACGTTGCGGTCGCAGCGGGTGCAGCGGATGTAGGACTCGCGGTCGGCGTGCCGGAAGCAGGTCGGTGACGGCACCTCGGGAGCGGAGGCTCCCGGGGCGGGTTCTGCGGCGTCCATGAACGGGCCTCCCCTGGGCGGTGGTGCTCGGCCGCGGGGGCGTCCACGGCGATGATCCACGGCGAAACGGCGCTCACCCTAGGGCACGGCTCGGACGGGCGGTAGGTCAGCCCCGCCCGGTCTCCCGGCGGGTGCGGGTGGGGCGGTCCGGCGGGTCGATCGGCCTGGCCGTGCTGGCCACCGCCGCCGGCGCCAGGACCGAAGTGGCGGGCGGGAGTTCACCCGCCGGGTACACCGCCGGCTACCACCTGGTGTTCCTGGCGGCGGCCTGCCTCGGGCCCGTTCTCGCCGTGGCCGGGGTGCTGCTCACCCGGCACGGGCGTGGAGACGGGGACGGCGGTCGCCGGGACGTCAGCGACGGGTGGCGCTGAGGACGGTGAACTTCGGACTGCCCGCCACCGTACGGCAGTTGCCGAAGAGCTTGCGGAGCTTGACGTGGTAGCCCAGGTGGCGGTTGCCGACCACGCGCAGCTCGCCGCCCGGGCGCAGCACCCGGCGGGCGCCGGTGAACATCCGCCAGGCGATGGCGTCCGTGGTGGCCTGGTGGGAGTGGAATGGTGGGTTCAGCAGGACGAGGTCCACCGAGGCGTCCGGGACGTCCGCGAGGGCGTCGCCGACCAGGAACTCGGCGCGGGCGTCCGGGCCGAGGGCGGTGCGGAAGGTCTCCTCGGCGGACGCCACCGCCTGGAACGACTCGTCCACGAAGAGGAGTTCGGCGTGCGGGGCGGTCAGTGCGGCGGCGGTGCCGACGATGCCGTTGCCGCAGCCGAGGTCGACCACCCGGCGGACGCCGTGCAGGTCGGGCAGGTGCTGGAGGAAGAAGCGGGTGCCGATGTCGAGGCGGTCCGCGCAGAACACGCCTGCCTGGTTGGCGACTTGGCGGCCCGAGAGCACACCGATGCCGTCCGGGAGCCGGTAGCGCAGCGGCCACGGGTTGGCCGGGCGGTCGAGCGCCGGCTGCGGGGTGGTGTGGATCAGGCGGGCCTTGCGGACCGCCAGCGAGGTGCGGGTCGGGCCGAGGATCCGTTCGAACAGCTGGAGGGTGGAGGTGTGGATCTCGGTCACCATCCCGGTGCCGACCACCACGGTGCCCTCGTGCAGGGCGGGCGCCAGGCGGTGCAGCTGGTCCTCCAGCAGGGCGAGGCTCTTGGGCACCCGCACCAGCAGGACGTCGATCCGGGACGGTGGTGCGTCCTGGGTGGTGCGGACGTCCACCAGCGCCGGGTCCAGGCCGTTGCGGGCCAGGTTCGCCGCGACCGACCGGGCGGACAGGTACGAGTCGGTGATCGCTGTCAGCGTTCCGGCGGCCTGCGCGAGTGCCGTGGAGACGGCGCCCCAGCGGTCGCCCAGCACCACCACCGCGCCGTCCAGCGGCACCGGGCCGCCGCTGTCCGGCCCCTCCTTCAGGTACCGCAGCAGGTACTCGTCGGCGGCATCCCAGGCGCGCAGCTGCTCACGCGGGTTCTCCGGGAATCGGGCCAGCTCGAAGGTGCCCCAGGCGGTGGTGAAAGAGTTGTTCATTGTGCCCCCCAGGCTATCGGAGGCGCGAAGGGTCACCGGACGGTGACGGCGGGGGAGGGGCGGCGTGAGGCGACGGGACAGGGTGGTCGGGGCGGTACTCGGGTCGGCGGTCGGTGACGCACTGGGAGCGCCGTTCGAGTTCGGGCCGGCAGAGGCGCTTGGAAAACGCTTTCCGGAGGCGGCGGGAAAGCGTTTTCCGGTTGCTGCGTGGATGTGCGGAGGCGGTGGCTGGGACCCGGGCGAGGCGACCGACGACACGCAGATGGCCGTCCACCTCGGCGAATCGCTGCTTGACGCGGGCGGCCTCGACCTGCCGGAACTGTTCGAGCGGTTCCGGGCGTGGGCCGCCGCCGAACCCAAGGACATCGGCATCCTCACCGAATGCGTCCTCGGCAGCGGCCTGCCCTGGGACCTCGCCGCGCAGATCCACTTCCAGACCGAGGGCCGGGCCGCCGGCAACGGCGCCCTGATGCGCGCCGTCACCGCCGCCGTCCGGTTCGCCCCGCTGGGCCGCGAGGCCACCATGGACGCCGCCCGCCGGATCACCGCCCTCACCCACGGCGACGGCGCCGCCTGGGAAGGCACCGCAATCCTGCACGAGCTGCTGCGCCGCGCCCTCGACGGCGAAGACCCGCTTGCCGCACTGCCGTTGACGCTGGCCGCCGTCCGGGCCGAGCACCGCGAACGCTGGGCGGCGGTCCTCGCGGAGGACTGGCACCCCGGCCTCGCCACCGAGAGCAACGGCGCGGTCTGGCCCTGCCTGGGGTCGGCCGTCTGGGCGCTGCGCACCACCACCGGCTTCCCTGCCGCGCTGCGCGCCGTCATCGACCTCGGCGGCGACACCGACACCACCGCCGCCGTCACCGGGGCCCTCGCCGGTGCGGTGTACGGCGCGGACGCGATCCCCGAGGGGTGGCTGGCGCCGCTGCACGTCCCGCTTCCGCCGACCGAACGGGTGCTGCGGGCAGGCGAGTTGACGTCACTGGCGGAAGCGCTGGACGCGGCGGGGCGGGCGGAGGCGGGCGGAGTGGCGTCCTGACGGCTCGTCAGGCGGTGGTGAAGACCAGGCTCGCATTGTGGCCGCCGAAGCCGAAGGCGTTGGTGAGGGCGGCGGTGGTGGTGACGGGGCGGGCGGTGGTGGTGACCAGGTCGAGGTCGGCGGCGGGGTCGGGGGTGACCAAGTTGCGGATCGGGGGGACGAGTTGGGCGTGGAGGGAGTGGGCGGTGGCGAGGGCGGCGAGGGCGCCGGCGGCGCCGAAAAGGTGGCCGGTCATGGACTTGGTGGCGGTGATGGCCGGGCGGTGCGGGCCGAAGACGCGGGCAAGGGTTTCGGCCTCGGTGAGGTCGCCCTTCGGGGTGGAGGTGGCGTGGGCATGCACCACGCCGATCTGCTCCGGGGTGAGGTGGGCATCGGCGAGGGCGCGGCGGATGGCGCGGGCCTGGCCGTCCGGGTGGCCGGCGGTGATGTGGTGGGCGTCCGAGGTGACGGCGGCGCCCGCGAGGGTGGCGTAGGCGCGTCGGCCCGGGCGCAGGGAAGCGCGTTCCAGGATGAGTACGGCCGCGCCCTCGCCGATCACGAAGCCGTCGCGGTCGAGGTCGAAGGGGCGGGAGGCGTGCGCCGGGTCGTCGTTGCGCAGGGAGTGCGCGCGGGCCTGGGCGAAGCCGGCCAGCGGGAGGGGGTGCAGGCAGGCCTCGGTGCCGCCGGCGATCACCACGTCGGCGCGGCCGAGGCGGATCAGGTCCAGGCCGAGTGCGACCGCCTCCGCGCCGGACGCACAGGCGCTGACCGGGGTGTGCGCGCCGGCCTTGGCACCGAGGTCGATGGACACCCAGGCGGCCGGGCCGTTCGCCATCAGCATCGGCACGGTGTGTGGCGAAACCTTGCGGACGCCGGAGCGCTCCAGCACGTCGTCCTGCTCCAGCATGGTGACCGCTCCGCCGGTGCCGGTGCCGATCACCACCGCCAGCCGCTCCCCGTCCACCTCGGGCCGGCCCGCGTCCGCCCAGGCCTCGCGGGCCGCGATCAGCGCCAACTGCTCGCTGCGGTCGAGGCGCCGGGCCTCGATGCGGTCGAGTACCTCGGACGGTTCGACGGCGAGCTGCCCGGCGATCCGGATCGGCATCTCGGTCATCCACTCCCGATCGATGGCCCGGATGCCGTTCCGGCCCTCCAGCATGGCCTGCCAGGTGGCCGGGGCGGTGCCGCCGAGCGGGGTGGTGGCACCCAGGCCGGTGACCAGAACGCGGTCGGTGACGCTTTCGGATTCCATGCGCACGGTGGAGCTCCCTTTGTAGTGAGGGCACAACGAATGCCGCCTCGGCGGTCGACCGGGGCGGCCGGTGATAGCCACTCTGCCAAGGGGGGATGGGGAGTTGGGGTGCGGGACGGGACTGATTCGCGTTCGGCGATTTTGGATGGATTGGACAGATTGAGCTGACGGTCCGTCGGGAAAGACCTGGCGCCCGGGTGGGGAGGGGAGGCGAGTGCGGGCCCGGGCGGCCAGGGGGGAGGGCGTGGGCCCGGGCGGGGAGGGCGGCGGGGGTCAGTTCGAGGGCGGTGTCGGTGCGGGAGGGGGCGGCGGCGAGCGCGGCGGCGAGTGGCGGGGTGTCGGCGTCGGTGTCTCGGCCGTCGCGGGCGCGGCCAGGTCGAGCGCCGGGCCCGGCGCCAGGCTCTCCACGGCGGTCGGCAGCGGGATGGCGCGCGGGCGCGGAGGGTGGCGGGGGCCGCTTCGAGGGCGGTGTCGGTGCGGGAGGGGGCGGGGGCGTCCAGGGCGGCGGCGAGCGCGGCGGCGAGTGGCGGGGTGTCGGCGTCGGTGTCTCGGCCGTCGCGGGCGCGGCCAGGTCGAGCGCCGAGCCCGGCGCCAGGCTCTCCACGGCGGTCTGCAGCGGTATCACCGCGGGCAGCGGGAAGTCGGATTCGCGGAGCACGGCGAGAGAGGGCTGACTGGTCGTCAGCAGTGGGGGTGGCGTGCGGGCGGCCGCGAACGTGGCCCGGTGGGAGCGTGTCGGGGTCGCGTTTGCTGCCCGCCGCGCCAGGTACAGGTGACGGAACGTCAGAGCTGCTCGTCGGTGCGGTGGTTGAGGTAGGCGTGAAGGGCCGCCGCGCCCGAGAGCAGGGCGCGGCCGCGGGCGGTGAGGCGGTCCTGCCAGGCGGCCAGGGTGGGGCGGAGGGCGTCCGGGTGGCCTGCCGTGCGCAGGCGGTGCAGGATCTCGGCGGTGCGGGCCAACCCGTGGCCGCCGCGCCGGAGTTGCTCGGCGACCAGCAGCTCGCGGACCTGGTTCGGCGTGTAGGTCCGGTAGCCCGTGCGGGTGTCGCGGGAGGGGGTGATCAGCCCCGCGCGTTCCCACGCGCGCAGCGTGGCCGGGCGCAGGCCGAGGCGGTGGGCGAGCGGACCGATGTGGATGAACTCGGGGTTGGTGGCTGCGGATTGGGCCGGTGGCAGGTGAGCGAGCGCGGTGCGCACCGCGTCCAGGGTATGGCGGTCCTCGGCGAGGCGGGCGTGGCTCTCGTCGATCAGCCGCAGCGCCTCGTCCGGCTGCCCGGTGTTGACGGCGCACAGGATGGCGGTGGCCGCGCGGTGGCCGTGCCCCGGCAGCAGCGCCATGAACGCGCGGAGTGCGACGGCGTGCCGCTCCCCGTACTGCCGGTACCCGTGCGGGGAGCGGTCGGCGGGCGGCAGGACGCCCGCCTCCTCGTAGTTGCGCACTGCCTGGGTGGACAGGCCGTGCTCCCGGGCCAGATCGATCGGCCGCAGTGCCATGGTTGAGACTTTTCTGCTCGATTCTCGGGTGGAGAGCGGAAAAGTTTACACCGTCACTTCAGCGATACGGTGGAAGTCATGACTGTCTCGCCTTCGCTCCGGGACGCCGCCCGTCCCTTCTCGCCGTCCGCCGTCACCGACCTGCTCCCGCCCGGCACCCGGGTGCTGGCGCTGGGTGAACCCACTCACGGTGTCGAGGCGTTCCTCGACATCCGCAACGAGTTGTTTCGGTACCTGGTCGCCGAGCACGGCTACCGGTCGATCGCGGTGGAGAGCGACTGCCTGGCGGCGCTCGCTGTGGACGCCCATGTGGGTGGCGCGGCGGACGGCGGGATCGAGGCCGTGGTGCGGGAGGGGTTCAGCCACGGCTTCGGTGAGTTCGCGGGGAACCGTGAACTGGTGCGGTGGATGCGGGAGTTCAATGAAAGGCTGGGGGAGGGGCAGGAACGGCTGCGGTTCTACGGCGCGGACGGGCCACTGGAGATGACGGGAGCGGCGGCGCCCGGGCCCTCGCTGGTCAGGCTGCGCGAATTCCTGGCCGCGCGCCTTCCGGCTGAACTCGTCGTGCCGAAAGGGGAGTTGCTGCGACTGTGCGGGCCCGAGGAACGGTGGACCGAGCCGGCGGCGGCGTTCGAGCCCGAGCGGTCGGTCGGGCGGTCCGCGGAGGCCGATCAACTGCGGCTGATCGCCGACGAGTTGGCGACGCTGCTCGCGGCGCACGAGCCGCAGTTCGCGGCCGAGGCGGACCCCGAGGCGCACTGGCGGGCCCAGGTGGACGCGAGGACCGCAGTCGGGTTGCTGCGCTACCACGCGGCGATGGCGGACACCGGACCGGACCGGTTCAACTCGCTGATGCGCCAACGGAGTCTGATGATGGCCGACAACCTCGAAGCGATCACGCGCCGCGAGGCGCGGCGCGGCCCGACGCTGGTGTTCGCCCACAACCTCCACCTTCAGCGCGAGGCCGCGCGCATCCCGCTCGGCACGGAGGAGCTCCGGTCGTGGAGCGCCGGCTCGCTGCTTGCCGGCCGCCTCGGCGAGAGCTACGCCTTTGTGGCCTCCACGTTCGGCCACCGGGCCCCCGATGACCACCCCGCTCCCGAGTCCCTCGAAGGCCGGCTCGCCACCCTGCCCGAGGCCCGATCGGTCGTGGACCCCCGGCTGCTGGCCGCTGCGACGGCTGGTCGGGTGCGGCGGCGGGTGCCGGCGGATCACACGTACTTCGGGCTCGATCCGGAGGGGTTGGGGTTGGTGGACGGGGTGGTGTTCGTGCGGGAGATTGCGCGGCAGGCGGGGGTTTTCGGGGGCGGGTGAGGTGGTCGATTCGCCTGGCGGCGGGCGGAGAGGGGTGGTCGGTCGTTGCGACGGCTGGTGGGGGAGGTGGCGGGTGTCGGCGGGGTCGGGGTTGGCGTTGGAGGCTACCGGCCCAACTCACCCGGACATTGCGTCCGTCCTCGGGTCGGCCGGGCCGGACCTGGCGTCCGGGAGGGTGGCGATCACGTGCGGCGCCTGCGTCGGCGCCAGCGCCTGCGCGAATGCGTTGACGCGGAACGTGCTCAGGGGCTGGTAAGGCTCAACAGGCGCTTGGCCACCCAGTAGGCGTTCGAGCCCTCGGAGCTTTGCAGGACGGGAAGGGCGTTGAAGCTGCTCGCGCCGGAGGGGGTCTTCCGGGCGGTGCCGTGCGTGGCCACCCGAGGTTCTGCCTCGAAGGCCTGGTCAGGTGCGGTGCGGGAGCTAATTCGCGGCGGGGCCGGGGCGATTCGGGGAGGATGCCGGGATGCATCGTCATGTGTGGGCCGGACTGGCCGAGAATCCTGCGCTGCCGGTCGAGGCAGTGGACCGGCTGATGGCCCTGGACGAGCCGGATCTGTCGATGGAGCTCGCGGGGCGCAGTGAGTTGACGGAACGTCAGATCGCGATACTGGCCGAGCGCGGTGTCGTGGAGGCGGGGATCCTCGTCGAGGGCGGGCAGCTGGCGGCGGAGCGGATCGATCCGGTGCGGCAGCCGGTCGCCGCGCTCGCCCTGCTGCGGGCCGGGCCGGCGCCCGTGGCGTGGGCGCCGATTCTGCTCGAACGGGCCGAGCTGCGGGCGGAGTTGGCCGGCTGCCGGACGCTTCCGCGTGAGGTGGCCCGGCGGCTGGCGGACGAGCCCGATCTCGCCGTCCCTGTCGCGCTCGCCGAGGCGACGGCCGACCCGGAGATCGCCGCCCTGCTGGCCGCACACCCGTCGCAGCACGTCCGGGCGGAGCTCGCCCTCAACCGGGACGTGCCGCCCGCCGTCCTCGCCGACCTGATCAACGACCGTCCGGCGCTGGTCAGTTGTGAAGTCTGTGTGCGCCATGAGGTCCCGTGGGTCCACCCGCCGGACTGCCCGGACCCGCAGTGCACCCTGCCCGGTGGGGCGGCCTGCGACGGCAGTCACCAGTTCGCCCGGCACACCGTTCTGCGCCCTGCGCTCGGCAACCCGGCCGCGCCGGTCGGCGACGTCCTCCGGTACCTGGAGGACCCGTCGCCGTTCCTGCGCGAGCAACTCGCCTCGCGCACCGACCTCCCCGCGTCCGCGTACCGCGCGCTCGCCGCCGACCCGGAGATCTGGGTGCGGGAGCCGCTGGCGAGCAACCCCGCGATCGGGGAAGAGCTGCTCCGGCAGCTGGCCGAGGACCCGTCCCTGGAGGTGCGGCGCAGCGCGGCCCAGCATCCGCTGCTCCCGCTGGACGTGCTGGACCGGCTGTGCGCCACCGACTGGCTAGGGCCGCTGCTGCTGCCCCGGATCGCCGCAGCCACCCCCGCCGAACTGGACGCGCTCGCCAACTCCGCCAGCCCCACAGTGCGCCGCCTCACCGCACTGCGCCGCGACCTTCCCGTCCCCGTCCGCGACCGGCTCGCCGACGACTCCGTGGCCAAGGTCGCCGCCGCCGTCGCACCCCATCCCGGCCTGGACGACGGGCAGTTGAGAGCCATGCACCGGCGCCACGGCCGCGCGGTCGGAGCCGGAATCGCCGCCAACCCGGATGCGGGTACGGCGCTGCTCGCCGAACTCGTCCGCGCCGAGCACAACGTCGCCACCCTGCGCGCCCTCGCCCACCACCCCGCCGCCGACGGCGCCACCCTCACCGCCTGCCTGCGAGACCGCCGCGCCCGCCGCACGGCTGCTGCCCACCCGGCGCTGCCGCTCGCCCAACTCCGCTCCCTGCTGGACGATCCGGATCCCGTGACCGCCCAGGTCGCCGCCGCGAATCCGGCGCTGCCGGTGCCCGAGATGCTGCGGCTGATGCCACCGGGGCCTTGACGCCCATGCCCGTACGCACAGGATCGGCGGGGGCCTGGCGGGAAGGAGTGCGGCACGCGTACGCGCCGACCCGGGGACGAGATCGGCAACGGCGACTGCCCGGTGTGCGCGGAGGCGCGCCGCCAGGCGGAGGCGCCCGGCCGTGACGTCGCGATGGCGGACGGCAGCGTGCCGGTGGCCGACCGCGCCGCGCAGTCGGCCGACCGATTCGGGTTGAGCCGGGCCGGCGAGGCCCCGGCTGACAGCGGTGAGTACTGGCTTCGTCCCCGTGAACGACACCGCTGATCGGCAGTTCCCGGCCGTGCTCGCCGCCGCGTTGGCGTGCCCGATCCACTGCGACGGCGGGGGCGGGATCGACTTCGAGCCCTTCCAGGCATTCGCGTCCGCCGACGACACCATCTCCTGGCTCCGGGCCTGGACCGGGAACGGCGAGCTGGACGGCGATGAGTTCCGGGTGTTCGGGCAGGACGGCACCGGCGGGTATGCGGCGTTCTGGCTGGTCCGGCCGGGTCGTCCGCTCGCCGATCAGCCTGTCGTCTTTCTCGGTTCGGAGGGCGAAACCGCCGTGGTCGCCCGCGAATTGGGCGCTTTCCTGTGGCTGCTGGCCGGCGGCTACGGCCCGAGCGAGGCCGCCGACCCGTGGCGGTGCCGGGGCTGGACGGCCCGGCCCCGCCCGGAACTGCTCGCCCTCGCCGAGCAGTTCGCCGGTGGGCGGCGGCAGTCGCCCGCCGAAGTGATCGAGGAAGCGGCGCTGGAGTTCCCCGAGTTCGATGACACCGTTGGCGCGCTCTGCCGGTAATGCGGCGTTGGGCCGGGGCGGTCAGCGGTTGTGGCGGTGGAGCGGCGGGTTGAGCAGGCGGGTTGCCAACTGGCGGGCGTCGGAAGGGTCGTGGACCGGGCGGGGGAAGGGGATGCGCGGGCCCCGGAGGCGCTTGTCGGGGATGGAACGGCCGAGGGCTCTCGTCCAATCGGGGTGGTCCAGGACGACCACGTGGGCCTCGTGGTGGGCGGCATCGTCGTTGTCGTCGTCGTGCGGGGCAACCTGCAGGCGCAGCCGGGTGCCGTCCAGCCACTCGGCGGCGATGACCTGGCGGCCCAGGGACTCGGCGAACATCGACCGCTTGGCGTTGTTGTCGAGCCCGACCAGCAGCAGTTGGCCCTCGAAGAAGTAGCCGCCGTCGTAGTTGCCGAGGCCCACCGCGAGCAGCGGGCTGCTCGGGTGGAACGCCAGCGTGTTGATGTGGTGCCCGCAGGTGGTCCGCCGCAGCAGCCGTGGCCGGTCGCCCGTCTCGAACAGGCCGAGCTTCGCGGCCACGCCGTACTTGTCGGCGCACGCCACGGCGAGCAGCCGGCGGGCGGGGTCGGCGACGGCGAGGACGGGCTCGCCGAGGGCGGCGAGTTCGGCGAGGACGGTCATGCGGGTGAACTCCGTTGGCGGGGTGGGTCAGTGGGGCGGCGCGCCGGTCCAGATGACGTCCTTGCGCTCCATCCGGGTGCCGTGGGTGAACTGGAGGCTGAACGGGTTGGCCGAGGCGTTCGGCAGTCCGTACGTCTCCAGCGCGGTCGCCTCCTGGCCGGGGCCGAGGGTCTGCGGGAGAGCGGTGTACTGGCCGCCGCCGAACATCGGGTGGAGCAGGGTGCCCCGGGAGTCCTTGACGATCAGCAGGCCCGAACCGTACAGCGACAGTTCGGCGGAGGTGGTGTTGACGACGGTGACCCGGACCTGCACGAACGTCGCGTCCTGCGGGAGCTGGGCGCCGCCGCTCCGGCTCGGCGTGGCGGGGGTCGGCTCGGCCATGGTGACCTTCAGGCCGTCGGGGTACGTGTAGGAACCGCCGAACGACAGGCGGCGGGCCCGCTCGTCCGCGGCCTTCGCCTCCTGCTCGGCGGCGTGCTGCTTCGCCCGGTCCTCCGCGAGGCGCTGCCGCTCGGCGTTGTCGCGCTGCTGCTGCTTCACCGTACGGTTGTTCACGCGGACGTCGGACCGCACCGCGGCGACGGCGAGGACGCCGATGCAGACGGAAGCCACCAGGCCCACGAGGCCGAGAACGGTGCCGGTGAGCGCCATCGCCCGGTTGGTGGCGAGGCCCTTGCGGGCCAGGCTCAGGCCGATGCTGCCGAAGATCACCGCGAGCAGGGCCGGCAGCCAGGAGAGCCAGAACAGGATCAGCGGCAAGCAGAGCACGAGCCCGACGATTCCGAGCACCAGGGCCGTGATCCCCATGCCGTTGCGCGGCGGCGCGGCCGGGACCGCGTACGGCGGCCAGTACATGCCCTCGGCGCCGGGGACCGGGACCGGGCCGGGGGCCGGGGCCGGGAACGGGCCGGGGGCCGGGAACGGGGCCTGCGTCGGGAACGGAGCCTGCGGGGCTGCGTTCGGGTCCGGAGCGGCCCACGGGTTGGCGGGCGGCGGGGTGTCCGCGGACTTGGCCCAGGGCGCGGCGGTCGGCTCGGGCGTGCCCTCGGGCGCAGGGATCGGCTCGGGCTTGGCCTCGGGCACGGCGGTCGGCTCGGGCGTGCCCTCGGAGGCAGAGATCGCCTCGGGCTTGGCCCCGGGATCGGACGCGGCCTCGGGCTTGGCCTCGGGCACGGCGACCGGCTCGGCCTCGGACGCGGCTTCGGGCGCAGGCGCAGCCGCAAACGCGGACTCGGGCGCCGGCCCGGGCGCGGCTTCGGTCTCGGGGCGGTCGGGCGGGGTGGGAACGGTCATGCGGCACCTTGGGCTTCGGGACGGCGGTGATCGGCGCGCGGAGTGCGACCAGGCAGTTTCCCGTGAGTCACAGTCCGAAGGCGAACCGATTTTCGTATCGTCCCACGAGTGGCAGGAGCTGCTGAGAGAGGGTCAGGCCGGGCCGAGGTAGGTGTGAACCACGGCGGGCTGCCCGGTGGGCGCGAGCCAGTTCGCCGTGGCGGTGGTGACGAGCTGCCAGCCGGCCCGCTCGTACAGCGCGATCGCCCCCTCGGCACCGGACTCCACCTCCAGCACCGGCCGGCGCCCGCCCTCTCTCGCCGCCTGCGCCGCCCGGTCCAGCAGCGCACCGGCCAGACCCCGACGCCGCGCCGACACGCCGACGAACAACCGTGCCACGGCGGCGAGTTGATCGCCCGGGAGGCCGACCGCCGCCGCGATGACGGACCCGGCGCGGGCAAGGGCCACGTGGCCGAGCACCTCCGGCCCGGCGACGGCGACCCACGCGCCGAGCAACTCCGGTGGTGCCAGCCAGCGTTCCGGTTCGGAGGGCCAGTACGCCGGATACCGGTCCGCCTGGTACGCGGTGGCCAACGCCCGTACGCAGGAGGGCAGATCGTCGTCACGTCGCGGGCGGATCACCGGTTGGGCCATGGCCCGATCATGGCATGGGCCGGCGTGGCGGAAAGGCCCGCGTCAGGTGGCGCAGGAGAGCAGGCGACCGTCGTCGGTGCCGACCAGCAGGCGCCCGGGGCCGGGGACGGTGAGTGCCGTCGCGACCACCACGACCCGGCCGACGGTGAGCGGGGTGCGCCGCAGGACGGTGCCGTCGGTGGCCGAGAGGGTCACCAACTCGGCGTCGTCGTAGGCGACATGGACGAGGTCGCGGTCGAAGTCGGCGTCCAGCGCGGTGGCCGGTCGGTCGGTGCGGAAGACCCAGCGCGGCGTGCCGTCGGACGGGTCGCGGCGGACCACGAAGGATCCGCCCGGTTGCAGGCCCTGGCCGTGGTGGACTGTGCCCGCGTGGAGCAGGTCGCCGCCGTGGAGTTCGACGCCCGGGCCGGGTAGGTGGGACTCGGCCCGGTCCCAGGACAGCGGGAAGCGCCGCTGGTACCCGCCGACCGTGCGGACGGACCGGTCGGCGGCGGGCAGGCGCGACGGGTCGGCCGTCGCCACCCACGGTCGTCCGGGCCGGGGCGGGTTCGTCGCGAGGTACACCAGGCGGCTGTGCCGGATGCGCAGATCGCGATGCACCTGCGGGGCGAGCGCCGGGAGGCCGTCCGCGCAGGCCAACAGCGCGACGTGGCGCCGACGTTGATGCTGAGCGAGCCGGGAACCGTCCACCAGGGACAGTTCGGTGACCGACCGCTGTTCGCCGCTGCGGACGAAGACCGACTGCCGCTCGGCGGCGACCACGAACTCGCCTGCCCCGTCCGCCCGTTCCGCCGACCAGGCGACGGCGTCCGACGGTGTGCGGCACTCCAGCGCCCCGGGCAGCGCCGCCAGCAGCCGCCCGTCCGGGAGTTCCCCGACGGCGCTGATCGGGCCGCGCGGCGCCCATCCGCCGTGCAAGCCGCCCAGCAGACGGCGGGCCGCCTCGGCGCCGTCCGGGCGGGGGACGGGAAGGCGCGGGCCGGCCAGTTCCTGCGGTGCGACCGACCGGGCGGGGAGGGCGCGCCAGTCGGCCCGGTGCAGGACGGCGCGGTGGCCGTCCTGCCATGCGGCGCGGTCCTGCCAGTCGTCCGGCGGGGCGAGCAGCAGCCGCAGCGACTGCCCGTCCAGCCACTTCAGGCCGAGTACCTCGCGGCCCGACCGGCGTTCGAACAGCGAGAGGTGGCTGCCGGTTTCGAGATCCAGCAGGAGCAGCTCACCGTTGAAGGAGTGCCCGCCGTCGTAGCAGCCGGTGCCGATCGCGAGCAGTGGCAGCTCGGGGTGGAACGCCAGCGCGTGCACGGGGTAGTGGGAGCGCAGCAGGGCCACGCAGGCCAGGTCGGTGGTGCGGTACACCGCCACCGGCGCCGGCCGCCCGCAGCGGGCCAGGCCCGCCACCGCGAGCAGGGCGCGGCCTTCGTCCGTCGCCGCCACCGAGGGGTCGCGGGCCTCGGCGAACGGCCGGTCGGCGAAGCGGCGTTCGATGCGAAAAGGGCTGGTCACAGGGGTGATCCTAAAAGATCGTCCAGGCCGGGAATCTTCGTGGGGGAGCGGCAGTTGGGCACTCCCTGGCCGAAGGACGGCCGGAAGATCGAATGAACGGGGGAGCGGCCATGGCGTACCAGGCCGGTGCGGTGCAGGGCACGGTTGCGGCGGGCTTCGAGGGCGTGCGGGACGAATTCGCCGCCGTGCTGGGCGAGATGAACGACTCGCCGGAGGCGCAGCTGGTGGTGCAGGTGGACGGGCGGCGGGTGGTCGACCTGTGGGCCGGCGAGGCGACGGACGCGGACACGCTGATGAGCGTGTTCTCGATCTCGAAGGGCGCCGCGCACCTGGTCGTGGCCCTGCTGGTGCAGGACGGCGTGCTCGACCTGGACCGTGAAGTGTCCTCGTACTGGCCGGAGTTCGGCGCGCACGGCAAGGACCGGCTGACGCTGCGCGAGCTGCTCGCGCAGCGCTCGGGCGTCATCGGGGTGGACGGCGGTTTCACCGACGAGGAACTGGCCGACGACCGGGTGATCGCGGCCCGGCTGGCGGCCCAACGGCCGTTCTGGGAGCCGGGATCGGCGTACGGCTACCACGCGTTCGTGATCGGCGCGCTGACCGGCGAGGTGGTGCGCCGGGTGACCGGCCGTTCGATCCAGGAGATCTTCGAGGAGCGGATCCGCGCCCCGTACGGGCTGGACTTCTATCTCGGCCTGCCCGAGGAGTTGGAGGCGCGCCGGGCCGAGGCGCTGCCGCTGCGGCCGACGCCGGAGGAGGCCGAGCGGCTCGCGGCCGGTTCCATCGACCCGGAGAGTGCCCTCGGCATCGCCTTCAACCTGAACGCGCCCGTGCCGACGGACCTGGTGGTCTTCGCCAACTCCCGTGCCGTGCGGGCCCTCGGGCAGAGCTCGTCCGCCGGTGTCGGCACCGCCCGCGGCGTGGCGGGCATGTACGCGGCGGCGATCGCGGGGCTGGACGGCCGCGCTCCGCTGCTGAAGCCGGAGACCATCACCGAGTTCGCCCGCCCGCAGTTCCACGGCACCGACCTGGTCACCGGCAACGAGGACGTCTTCGGCCTCGGCTTCGAGGAACTCAGCGGCCTCTTCCGCCCGCTCGGCCCCGACGCCTTCGGCCACAGCGGTGCCGCCGGTTCCCTCGGCTTCGCCGACCCGGCCCCCGGCCTCGCCTACGCCTACACCCGCCGCCGCTTCGGCTTCCCGTCCCCCTACGGCGCGGGCCCGGAGAACCACCAGCTGATCGCGGCCGTCTACCGGGCGCTCCAGGCGGGCTGACGCGGCGCCGGCAGGCAACAGCCCGGCCCCTCCCGTGGGGGAGCGGCCGGGCGGGGGAGTGTCAGGCGCGGCTCTCGACCTGGACGGCGGGCTCCAGCGGGGAGGCGATGTCCTGGGGCTTGCTGCGGGCGGCCCAGTCGCGGATGCCCAGCACGACCATGACGAAGAAGATGCCGTAGACGATGCCGGAGAAGTACAGCTCCGAGTGGATCGCCAGCGGCACGCCGACCAGGTCCACGGCCAGCCAGACGAACCAGAACTCGATGTAGCGGCGGGCCTGGCTGAACATGGCGAGAATGGAGCCGACGAAGATCCAGGCGTCGGCGAGGACCATCCACCACGGGGCACCCGGGTAGAACGAGGCGTCGTTCCACTTGAGCAGCGCGCCGAACGCGGCGGTGCCGAACACCATCGCGCCTGTCAGCAGGGCGCGTTCGGTCCAGGACGCCCAGCGGACGTTGATGGTGCCTTCCTGCTCGCGGCTGCGCTTCCAAGTGGCCCAGCCCCAGGCCGCCGACAGGATGATCACGACCTGCCGGGCGGCGTTGCCGCCGAGGTTCACGTTCAGGCTGGCGATCAGCAGGAAGACCGAGCCGAGGATCTGCACCGGCCAGGCCACCAGCGAACGGCGCAGCGCCAGCCAGACGGTGGCGAGCGCCAGGATGTTGCCCAGGAAGTCGGACCAGTAGACGGGGAGTCCGAAGAAGCTGAACTGCTCGTTCAGCCAGTGGAATGCGCTCATTACTCACACCTTTGTTCGTACGGAGCGAGGAAGGGGGAAGAGAGCGGCCGGCCCCGCGACAGGGAAAGCGGGGAGCGGGACCGGCCGGGCACGCGGGCGTTGGGCGCGGACGTGGGTGTGGGGCGGGGGTGCGTGCCGTGCAGCGGGAAGCGAGGGGGACGGTCGGCCCCGCTACTGGGGAAGCGGGTGCGGGGCCGACCGGGCTTGTGGGGTACGGGAGTTGACGCTGTATCAGACCGTCGCTGCGGCTCGCACCCGACGGCCGTGCGCCGAGTCCAGCAGCGCCTCCGAGTGACGGACGTCCGCCTTCGCGGCGAGCAGCAGCTCGTCCACCGAGGCGAACCTGACGGTGTCCCGGATCCGGGCGACGAACCAGAGGGCGACGTGCTCGCCGTACAGGTCGTCGGAGGTGTCGTGGCAGTACACCTCGGTGTGGATCCGCGGGCCGTCCTCGAAGGTGGGGTTGGTGCCGATGCTGATCGTCGCGCGGTGCACGCCGCCGGTGGCCGGGCGGGCCAGCCAGCCGCTGTAGATGGCCGGCGGCGGGACGTCCGCGCCGGGGTCGGGGGAGATGTTGGCGGTGGGGAAGCCCAGTCCCCGGCCCCGCCCGGCACCGTGAACGACGGTGCCGGACAGGCAGGTTGGCGAGGTGTCAGGCATGGGGGGACAGCTCGCGGAACTGGCTGGTGTGGAACACCAGCGGCTCCACGCCGGGGAACAGTTCGGCGGTGAGCAGCTCCATCAGGACGATCTCGTGGTCGCCGCCGTCGTACACCGCGCCGACCCGGGCGGTCAGCCACAGCGCGGCGCCGTCGATCAGCACCGCGCCGTCCGGCGTCGCCTGCCAGTCGGCGCCCTCGAAGCGGTCGCCCGACCGGGAGGCGAGGCGGCGGCAGAGCGCGCCCTGGCCGTGGCTGAGCACGCTCAGCCCCAGCACCGGCAGGTCGGCCAGGCGCGGCCAGGTGGTCGAGGTGCGGGCCACGCTGACCGCGATCATCGGCGGCTCCAGCGAGATCGACACGAACGAGCTCGCCGCGAACCCGTCCGGCGCGCCGCCGCGCAGCGCGCCGATCGCGACCACACCGGTGGGGTACGCCCCGAAGGCCTGGCGCAGCGCGGCCGCGCTCAGGTCACCGGCGGTGCTCGGCAGCGTGGCCGTGCTCAAGTCACCGGCTGTCGTGGGGTGGTGGACAGGAGTGGCCATGGCCGTCGTCGTCCTCTCGTCGCGAATGGCGCGAATGACGTGGGTGGTGCGGGTGGGGTGGGAGACGTGGGGTGGGTGACGTGGGGTGGGGTGGGTCAGTGGCGGTACCGGGCGGCCGGGTGGCTGGCCGGCAGGGCGCGGTCGGTGGCACCGGTGAGGCGCTCGCGCAGCGACTCGCCGTCCGTGTACTCGCCGCGGAACACGCCGCGCTTGCGCAGGATCGGCAGCACCGACTCGACGAACTCGACGGTGGAGGCCGGCTGCACGGGCGGCGAGAGCAGGAAGCCGTCCAGGTCCGCGCCCTCGGCGAGCGCGCAGATCTCGTCGGCGATCTCCTCGGCGGTGCCGACCACCGGGCGGGCGCCGACGCCGTGGGTGTGCCAGTCGGCGAGCACATCGCCGACCGTCTTGTCGGCGAACCGGGCGACCTGGGTCTGCGACATCTCGGTGGACAGCTCGCTCATCGGGGTGTCCGGCGCGTACGAGGACAGGTCCAGGCCGGTGAACATCGCGTACGAGGCGACGGTGACCTCCGGGCGCTGCGCGTCCAGGATCCGCTGCCAGCGGCGCTCGGCGTCCTGGGTGCTCGCGCCGACCACGCAGGAGAACGCCGACATGATCTTGACCTGGTCGGCGGAGCGGCCGGCCTTCACGGCCTCCTCGCGGATCGCCCTGGTGTGGCCCGCCAGCTGCTCGACGCTGCCGCTGCCGACGAACATGCACTCGCCGTGCCGCCCGCCGACCCGACGGCCCGCCGGGGACGCGCCGGCCTGGAACAGCACCGGGGTGCCCTGCGGGGAACGGGCCGTGTTGCCGTAGCCGTACGAGCGGAAGTACGGGCCCTGGTGCTCGACCAGGTGCACCTTCGCCGGGTCGGCGAACCGGCCGGCCTTGTCCTTCTCCAGGGCGTCCGGCTCCCAGGCGCCCTCCCAGTACTTGTAGACCAGGTCGAGGAAGTCCTCGGCCATCGCGTACCGGTCGTCGTGCGCCACCATGTCCATTCCGAAGGCCTTCACGGCGGTGTCGGCGGTGCCGGTGGTGACGATGTTCCAGCCCAGCCGGCCGCCGGACAGCTGGTCCAGGGTGGCCAGGCGGCGGGCGAACCCGTACGGCGGCTCGACCAGCACCGACCCCGTCACCACCAGGCCGAGGTCGGTGGTCGAGGCGAGCAGCGCCGAGGCGATCACGAACGGGTCCAGGCGCGGCAGGTCGAGGGTCTCCTCGGTGGCGATCGGCGGGCGTACCCCGTTGATCTCCGACCAGCCCCAGGCGTCCGCCAGGAACAGGAAGTCCAGCTTGGCGTCCTCGCAGAGCTGCGCGACCTCGCGCCAGTAGCCGAGAGTGTCGAACAGGTGCCGACGGCTGTCGGGGTGGCGCCAGGTGGCGGTGCCGCTCGCGTTGGTCTGGGCGTTCTCGAACAGTCCGAGCTTGAGGCTGCGCATGGGTGTTCTCCGTTGAACTGGTGATGCCTGGGAGCAGTAAAGTCTGTGTGACGTCAGTGAGCTGACGGTACGTCAGGGTCGGTCGGGGGAGAGTCGAGCTGCGCCGCGAACGGCATCGAGGACTGCGCGCCGAGCCCGGTGACGGCCAACGAGGCTGCCCGGACGGCGCGTTCGGCGGCGGCGAGCAGATCGGCGCCGCGGGCGAGGGAGTCGGCGAGCGCCCCGCAGAAGGTGTCGCCGGCGCCGACCGTGTCGACCGCGTCCACCTCGGGGGCGGGCAGGTGGACGGCGGGCCGGCCGGCCTGCTTGACCAGTGCCCCGTCCACGCCGAGCGTCACCACCACGGCCCCGCAAGGCAGTTGGGCATTCTCCAGCAGCTCGCGGGCGCCGTCGGGGCCGGTCGGACGCTCGACGCCCAGCAGGGTGGCGAGCTCGCCCAGGTTGGGGACCAGGACGTCCACCGCCGCCAGCACCTCCCGTTCGACCGGCCGGGCCGGGGCCGGGTTGAGGACGACCGTGCCGCCCTGCTGCCGGGCCCGCAGTGCTGCGGCGGCGACCACCTCGGATGCGATCTCGTGCTGCAGCAGCAGCACATCGCTCGCGGAGCCCGCGAGCCGCTCCGGCAGGTCGGCGACCGTGAGCGCCGCGTTCGCGCCCGGGTTGACCACGATGGTGTTCTCGCCCGCCCGGTCGACCACCACCGAGGCGATCCCGGTGTTGGCGTCCTCGGCCGGGAGCACCGCCGCGACGTCCACACCCTCGGCGGCCAGCGCCCGCAGAATCGGTTCCGCGTCCGCCCCGACCCGGGCCACCAGCCGCACCCGCGAACCGAGCCGGGCGGCCGCCACGGCCTGGTTGGCACCCTTGCCGCCGACACCCTCCACGAAGCCCTCCGCGAGCACGGTCTCGCCGGGTCGCGGCAGGTCCTGAACGGTCAGCACAAGATCGCGGTTGACCGAACCGACGACGGTGATGGACGGCATCTGTGCTCCTTGGGAGCTCCTCGGGAGATCGATTTCCCACACTCTGGCCCAGGCCCCGCCGACCGTCAAGTACCCTCGTGCTGCGCATTCCGCCAGCTCGGACATACCGGTCCGGCGCCGCCCGATCCGAGACCGCGCCGACATCGTTTCGACACCGAACCCGCGTCGGCGCCGCACCACGACCGTTCCCGACACCGCACCAGCACCGGCCCCGACACCGCACCACGACCCCACCCGACACCGCAGCAGCACCGTTCCCGACACCGTTTCCGACCGGGGAGGACCCCCACGTGACAGCGCCCCGACTCCTCGACGTGGCCGCAGCCGCCGGCGTCTCCCGCGCGACCGCGTCACGCGTCCTGGCCGGCACCCCGCGCAACGTCGACCCCGCACTCGCCCGCCGCGTCGAGGACGCCGCCCGCGAACTCGGCTACCGCACCAACCACTCCGCGAGGGCGCTGCGCACCGGCACCACCGGCACCGTCGGCGTGGTCGTCCCCTCCCTCGCCAACCCCTACTTCGTCCAACTCGCCGACGCCATCGCCCAGCAGGTCCGCGCCGCGGGCGGGCAGTTGGTCGTCTCCGACGCCGCGAACTCGGCGCAGATCGAGGCCGAGCAGATCGAGACCCTGCTCGGCGGACGGGTGGACGGGCTGGTCGTCGTCCCCGTCTCGGCCGCCGCCTCCGGCCCCGCCGTACGGGCCGCCGCCGAGCGGGCGCCGGTGGTCCTGTTCGACCGCTGGGCGGGCGGCTCCGGCACGGTCGCGGTCACCCTCGACAACGCCGCCGCGATGCGACTGCTCCTCGACCACCTCGACGCCCTCGGCCGCCACCGGATCGCCCTGGTCGCCGCCGATCAGGCGTCCTCCTCCGGCGCCGAACGCCTCGCCGCCTTCACCGCCGCCCGCGGCGAGGACGCCACCACCGTCCTGCTCCCCAGCTTCACCACCGACGCCGGCCGCACCGCCGGGCGGCGGATCGCCGAGCAGCGCGACGGCATCGACGCCGTCGTCTGCGGCGCGGACGTCCTCGCCGTGGGCCTGGTCAGCACGCTGCAGCGTTCGGCGGTGTCGGTGCCCGGGGAGATCGCCGTCACCGGCTTCGACGACACCGAGATACTCGAACTCCTCGACCCGCCGATCACCTCCATCCGCCACCCGCTCGCCGCGATGGCCGAACGCGCCCTGACGCTTCTTCAGGCCCCCGCCAGGGAACGGACCGAGACCGTGGAGCGCTTCGCCCCGCAGCTGGTCGTCCGGGCCTCCACCGACGCGAACGCCTGACGGCGCGTCGGGCGGGCGCCTGCCCGGCTGAACGGTGGCCGCCTCCCCGGCGGGGCCGAATACCGGTGGACCTCGATGCGGCCGCCCCCATGGTGCTCGCCTGCCCGCGCGCCGGTCACCGTCCTCGGCGCGGCGCGGCGGCATGCCGAGGCGCCCGGCTCAGCTCAGTGGCCCGGGGTGGCTGAAGCGGCTGGCCCTGCGGTGGATGCGGTGGGCCTGCTGCCGGTGGCGGGGTGCGCGCGGCAGCTCCACGGCGGCGGGGCGGGTGAAGAACCACCGCTTGACGCCCTCGATCAGGACGAGGTAGACGACGACCATCGTCACCAGGGCGAGGAAGAAGGCGGGCGGCAGAGCCGTGAATCCCAGCGTCGCGGCCACGGGTGAGAACGGGAGCGCGACGCCCAGGGCCACCACACCGAGCGACGCGGCCAGCAGCGGGATGCTCGGGCGGCTGCGCAGGAACGGGATCCGGTGGGTGCGGATGGCGAAGATCACCAGGGTCTGGGTGGCGAGGGATTCCACGAACCAGCCGGAGCGGAACAGCTCGGGCCCGGCGTGGAAGACGCCGAGCATCACCCAGAAGGTGAGGAAGTCGAAGAGCGAGCTGACCGGGCCGAAGCACAGCATGAAGCGGCGGATGAAGGCGATGTCCCAGTGCGAGGGGGCGCGCAGCTGCTCCTCGTCGACCCGGTCGGTGGGGATGGTGAGCTGGCCGGTGTCGTAGAGGAGGTTGTTGAGCAGGATCTGCGAGGGCAGCATCGGCAGGAACGGCAGCACCAGGGAGGCGCCGGCGGCGCTGAACATGTTGCCGAAGTTGCTGGAGGTGCCCATCAGCACGTACTTGATCGTGTTGGCGAAGATCCGCCGGCCCTCGGCGACGCCCTCGGCGAGCACACCCAGGTCCTTCTCCAGCAGGACGGCGTCGGCGGCGTCCTTGGCCACGTCGGTGGCGCTGTCCACGGAGACGCCGATGTCGGCGGCGTGCAGGGCCAGTGCGTCGTTGACGCCGTCGCCGAGGAAGCCCACGGCCCGGCCGCTGCCGCGCAGGGCGCGCACGACGCGGGCCTTGTCGTCGGGGGAGACCCGGGCGAAGACGGTGGCCTTGGCGGCGGCGTCGGCCAGTTGCTCGTCGCTCAGGGCGGAGATCTCCCGGCCGGTGAGGGTGGTTCCGGCGGGCAGTCCGAGGTCGGCGCACACCTTCTCGGCCACCACCGGATTGTCGCCGGTGCAGATCTTGACGGTGATGCCGAGGTCGGCGAGCCGGCGCAGGGATTCGGCGGCGCCCTGCTTGGGCGGGTCGCGGAAGACCAGGAACCCGGCCAGGTGCAGCCCGGTCTCGTCCCGCGTCGCGATCGCGTCGAGGCCGTCGGCGTCCTTGGCGGCCACCGCGACGACCCGGTGGCCGGCGGCGAAGAGGCCGGTCAGCACGGGGGCGGCCTCGGCGGGGACGGCGGCGCAGCGGGCGAGCACGGCTTCCGGCGCGCCCTTGGTGACGAGTACCCGGGTACCGTCCGGCCGCTGGAGGAGGGCGGAGGAGAGCTGACGCTCGTGGTCGAAGGGCAGGCCGGCCAGCCGCCGGTGTCCGGCCGTCAGTTCGGCGGCTCCGGGGGCCTGCCAGAGTGCGGTGTCCAGGGGGTTGTCGCCCAGGTGCTCGCCGTCCAGGTCTCCTTCGGTGGCGAGCAGGCCGAGCAGCAGCACGTCCTCCCCGGCGGCGCCGGCGGGGTCGAGGGCGCTCTCGAAGGTGATCCGGCCCTCGGTGAGGGTGCCGGTCTTGTCGGTCACCAGGATGTCCATGTCGCCGAGGTCCTCGATGCACACCAGGCGCTTGACCAGGACCTTGCGGCGGGCGAGGCGGCGGGAGCCCGCTGCCAGGCTGGTGCTGACCACGGCGGGCAGCAGCTGCGGGGTGATCCCGACGGCGATGGCCAGCGAGAACAGCAGAGCGTCCAGCAGCGGCCGGTGCAGCACCGTGTTGATCACGAAGATGCCGGTGGTGAGGACGGCGGCGACCTGGAGCAGGAGGACCGAGAACCGGCGCAGGCCGACCTGGAACGCGGTCTCCGGCTGCCGCTCCCCGAGGCCGAGCGCGATCCGGCCGAACTCGGCGCGCCCGCCGGTGGCGACCACCACCCCGGTGCCGCTGCCCGCGTGCACCACCGTGCCCATCAGCGCGCAGCAGGACAGCTCCGCCAGCTCCGGTTCGCCGTCCACCGCGGCCAGGTCCTTGTCCACCGGGGCGGATTCGCCGGTGAGGATGCTCTCGTCGCACTGGAGGCCGGTGCGTTCCAGCACCCGCACGTCGGCGGGCACGATCTGGCCGAGGGCCAGCCGCACCACGTCGCCGGGGACCAGGCCGGTGACATCCACCTCCTGCTCGTGGCCGTCGCGCAGCACCACGGCGGTGCGCCGCACCTGCGAGTGCAGGGCCTGCGCGGCCCGTTCGGCCCGGTACTCGTTGGCGAACCCGAGGGCGACGCTCAGCAGCAGGATCACGCCGATGATCACCGCGTCGGTGCGCTCGCCGAAGAAGAACGACACCACCGCGGCGGCCAGCAGCAGGAGCAGCAGGGCGCTGCGCAGCTGGCGGCCGAGCACCGCCAGGGCCCGCACCTGGTGGGTGCGGACCGCGTTTGGGCCGCCGGCCGCGAGCCGCCGCCCGGCTTCCGCGCCGGACAGCCCGGCGCGGGTGCTGCCCAGGCGGGCGAGCACCTGCGCGGCGTCCTGCGTGGCGGCCTGGCGGGCGGGCATCCCGGCGGCGGTGTCCTGCTGCCCGGCAGCCGGATGCACCGGGCCCGGCAGGGTGAGGGTCCGGTGCATCGGCTGGAACTCCTGTCCGTTGGGGGTTCGGGTCACCGACCGGTGGCGGGCACGTCGGTGTGCTCGGCGCGGGCGGTGTCGCGGGCGGTGTCCTGCTGTTCAGTGTCCCGGACGACGACGACCGGGCAGGTGGCGTGCTGGACGCAGTGCTGGCCGACCGAGCCGAGCAGCGCCCCGGTGAAGCCACCGTGGCCCCGGCTGCCGATGACCAGGAGTTCGGCACCCTTGGCGGCGTCCAGCAGGACGCGGGCCGCGTTGCCGCGCTCCACCCGGCGGCTTATCCCGACCGGGTGGGCCGGGTCCTTCTCCTCCTCGGCGACCTGGGCGAGCGTCTGCTCGGCGGCCGCGGTGAAGTCCGCGTCGGTCAGCGTCATTCCCCAGCCGTAGATGGCCGGGAACTCCCAGGAGATCACCGCTTCCACGGTGGCACCCGTCAGGGCCGCCTGGCGTACTGCCCAGCGCAGGGCGGCCCGGGACGCCTCCGAGCCGTCCACCCCCACCACGATGCGCCGCTGTGCCGTGCTGTCGGTCCCGTTCATGCTGGTGTCCTTCCGATCGCTGGGTTGTCGGGTTGTGCGGTTGCGCGGTGCGGTTCAGTCGCGCAGGTCGAAGACGAGGCGGGCGGCGACCTTGCCGTCCAGGACCTCGGTGATGCAGGCGTTGACGTCCTCCAGGCGACGGCTCTCGCGGATCACCCGGGTGCGGCCGAGGGCGTGCAGGGCGAACACCTCGGCGAGGTCCTGGCGGGTGCCGACGATGGATCCGACCACCTTGGTGCCGTTCAGCACCGTCTCGAAGACCGGCAGGGTCAGCTCGCCCTCGGCGGGCAGCGCGACCAGGACGAGGGTGCCGCCGCGCCGCAGCGCGCCGTACGCGGCGCGGAAGGAGTCGTTGCTGACGGCGAGGGCGATCGCCGCGTCCGCCCCGCCGAGCCGCTGCACCTCGGCGGCGACGTCCTGGACCCGGGCGTCGATCACGTGGTCGGCGCCGAGCTCGCGGGCGAGGGCCAGCTTGTCGTCGGTGACATCGACCGCGATGGTCTCGGCCCCGAAGATCCGGGCGTACTGCAGCGCCAGGTGGCCGAGGCCGCCGATGCCGGAGACCAGGACGCGGGTGCCGGGCCGGGCGCCGGAGACCTTGAGCGCCTTGTAGGTGGTGACGCCGGCGCAGGTGAGCGGAGCGGCGTCCAGCGGATCGACCCCGTCGGGGACGGGGACGACGTAGTCGCCGTGGGCGACGGCGTACTCGGCGTAGCCGCCGTCCACCGAGTACCCGCTGTTCTGCTGGCTGGTGCAGAGGGTCTCCCAGCCGTCCACGCAGTGGTCGCAGCGGCCGCAGGCCTCGGCGAGCCAGGGGATGGCGACCCGCTCGCCGACCCGGACGTGCCGCACGTTCTCGCCGGTCGCCTCGACGATGCCGACTCCCTCGTGCCCGGGGACGAACGGCGGGTTCGGCTTGACCGGCCAGTCGCCGCGGGCGGCGTGGATGTCGGTGTGGCACAGCCCGCAGGCCTCCAGCCGGACCAGCACCTGGTGCGGTGCCGGGGCCGGCACCGGCCGGTCCTCGATGACGAGCGGTGCGGTGAAGTCGCGGACGACGGCGGCCTTCATGGTGTTCCTGCCCTTCGTACGGAACGGCGGCGGTTTCCGGTCCGCGCCGGTTCTGCTGTGTCTCCATCCCACCGCCCGGGCCCGCCGTTCACAGGGGTCGAGCGGTGCACTCGCGGCGGGCTGAAGGTCCCCGGCCGCCGAGGCCGCTGGTCACCGGGGCTGCGCCGGGTCGTGCGGGACGACGGCCACCGGGCCGTGGGCGTGGTGGACGACCGCGTGTGCCAGGTGTCCCAGGTGCGGCGCGGCCAGCGGATGCGCGGGGGCGCGCCGGCCCAGGACCACCAGGGAGGCGTTGCGCGAGGCCTCCAGCAGGGCCCGGGACGCGTCCCAGCCGGTCACCTCCGCCACCGTGCGCACCCCGGGGAACTTCTCCTGCCACGGGGCCAGCGCGTCCTGCAGGCGGACCGTCTTCGCCTCCACCAGCGACCGCCGGATCTCCGCCGGCTCGATCGGGGCGTCGGTCCGCAGCGGCCCGCGCGGCTCCGCCCCGCCCTCCAAGGCCCGCAGCACGGCCCCGCGCCGGGCGGCCTCCTCGAAGGCGAACCCGAGGACGGCGCCGGACGGCCGCTCCCCCCGCACGCCGACCACGACCTCGCCGGGGCCGTCCGGGTCCGCGGCGCCTGTCGGCACCAGGACGACCGGGCACCGTGCCTCCGCGGCCGTGCGCAGCGCGACGGAACCGAGGAGCCGCCCGGCGACCTGGCCCGATCCCCGGGAACCGAGTACCAGCAGCCACTGCTTCTCACCGGCGGCGGCCAGCACGGACCACGGCTCGCCGGGGATCTCCTCGCAGGAGACGTCCAGCCCCGGCAGGGCGTGCACGAGTTCGGCCCGGAGCGCCGTCACAGACTCCGGCAGCCGGTGACCGGCCGGTTCGCGGTGCCCGAAGGCGCTGCCCGACGGCGCCGCCACGTACACCAGCCGGAGGGCGACGCCGCGCCGGAGCGCGTCGGCCGCCGCCCAGCGGGCCGCTGCGGCGCTCTCGGCAGAGCCGTCGACACCGGCCACGACGGAATCGCACATGGTGAACCTCCAGGGGGTGCGGATGGTCCGGGCGGCGGTCCGCCCGGCCTCGTGCTCCCGTCAGCGTCGCCGTGGCCCCGGCCGCCCGGACAGGGGTCGGAAGCCCCCGGCAGGTCCCGAAGGTCCCACGGGCCGTCGCCCGTCCCGGGCGGCCCCGCCGGACGGCCCGCACCGGCGCCCCGACCGGGCGGGACCATGGACCCGGCCCCGGGGCCGGGCAGGCCCTGGACTCGGAGGGGGCGCCTCGGCCAGGATGATCACGGACCCCCGGCGACCACGCCCGGGGCCGCCCCGAGCAACGGAGAGCAGGGACACCGCCATGGGCACGTTCGTTCTGGCCGGCACCGACGGTTCGGCCGAGAGCACCGCCGCAGCGCACTGGGCGGCCGACGAGGCGCTGCGCCGCGGCCTCGCCCTGCGCCTCGTCCACGCCTGGACCTGGGAGGACGACCTGCACGCCGATCCCAGCCAGCCGGCGTCCGTGCGCACCCTGGCGGAGCGCATGCTGGCCGACACCGCGCAGCAGGTGCGCGAGGCCCATCCGGGGCTGGAGCTGCACACCGGCCTGCTGACCGGCGGCGAGCCCGCCGCCGACCTGGTCGCCGCCGCCGCCGAGGCGGAGCTGCTCGCCGTCGGTTCGCTGGGCCTGGGCCGCTTCGAGGGCCTGCTGGTGGGGTCGATAGGCCTCGACGTCGCGGCGCGCTGCGAGGTGCCGGTCGTGCTGGTGCGGGCCGCGCAGCCGCAGCCGGGCGAGGCCCCCGGCGAGGTGGTCGTCGGGATCGACACCCACGCCCCGGCGGACGCCGTCGTCGAATTCGCCTTCCGCGCGGCCGAGGCCCGCGGCGCGGTGCTGCGCGCCGTCCACGGCTGGACTCCGCCCCCGGTCTGGGGCTACGCGGGCGGGGTGGCGCCGGAGACCGAGACCGAACAGTTCCGCGTCCTCGAGGCGGAACTGCTCACCCAGGCGCTCAGCGGGTGGCGGGCCAAGTACCCGCAGGTCACGGTGGTCGAGGACAGCCGGATCGGCAGCGGTGCCGGGGCAGTGGTGGACGCCTCCGCCGGCGCCGCCCTGGTGGTGGTCGGCCGCCGCCGCCACCGCCTGGGCCGGGTCGCCCACGCCGTCAGCCACCACGCCAAGTCGCCGGTCGCCATCGTCCCGCACGACTGACCCGACGCACCTGCCCGGCGCGTGGCCGGACAGCAGAACGCCCCGCTCGGCGCTTGCCCGAGCGGGGCGTTGCCGCTGTCGGGTCGCCCGCCGGGCCGGGCCTGGTTGACGGTGGCCCCATCGGCGCAGATGCCTGACGTATCGTCAACTGGCTCTCCCCTGGCCCTGGTTGCATCACACCACCGACGGCCGACGCGGGTCCGTCGGGTCGATCGCCTGCTCGTCGAAGAGCTGCTCCAGCGCCTCGTGCCCGTGCGTGCGACGGAACGCGATCTCGCTGGCCCCGCCGTGACGATCCGCAGTCCAGGGACGGCCTCCGGGCGGTGCGGGTGCACGTGCTGGGCGGCGGCGGAACGGACCTCGTGGCCCGCGAAGAAGGCCCGGACGTGCGACTCCACGGCCTCGGCCGGCTGCTGATCATGCGGTACTTCGAACATGCCTGCGATGGTCGCATGCCCGCGCCGGGCGCCACCCGCTCCCGTGCTCGGAGGCTTGAGTACCCGTACTCAGGCAGGGCCCGCCGGCGCCCGACGATACTTCGGGTACGTCGGGACTTCAGGGCCCGACCGCGACGGAGGGGAACATCATGAAGCGTGCGCGATTCGCGTGGGTGGCCGCGGTGGCGGCCGTTGTGGTGGCGGCGGGACCGGTGGCCGCCGGCGCGGTTCAGAGCGGGGACACCGACCGCGGGACGCCCGGAACGGGGGAGATCCTGCCGCACCCCGGCCCGGACGGGCTGATCTGGATCCCGGACTGGATCGGCAACGGCGGAGCCGTCACCGGCGGCGCCTTCCAGGGCGGCCCGCCCGTCACCGTCACGGTCGGCTGCCAGGGCGGCAACGGCAGTGCCGGTGAGGCGCGAGTCACCTACACGCCGTACTACGGCGACACCACCCCGGTCGAGTTCACCGTCTCCTGCCCGGCGGACACCGTCGGCCGGGGCTCGACCGTGGTGACGGCCGAACAGGGCCGGTCCTTCTCCGTCCAGGTGGAGACCTCGTCCCCCGACGTGCACTGGGGCCTGACGGTCACCCAGCCGGACGCCTGACCGGCGCCGGGCCGCACCGAACTGCTGCACCGGTGCGGCCCGGACCGGCCAACGTCCAACCGCCTTACGACATGGCCTGGTTGTCGTCGAGCTCCTGGTACTCCCAGGTGCCGCCGCCATCGGTGTACACCAGGTGTTCCTCCAACTCGCCCTCCAGCGGCACCTCGTCCGTCTCCGCCAGGAACACCGTGACGTCATCGGTCGGTTCGGGTACGGGGGCCGCCGGGCGCACCGACAGCAGGGCCAGTTCGCCGTTCGTGCGGGCGACCAGCAGGTCGCCGCTCGCGGTGGCGGCCAGCGCGGACACCGGGGCATCGGCCGGGAACGCGTGCTCGGTGGTTTCCTGCGCCTCGACGTCGAGTTCGAGCAGCGAGCCGGTGGGAGTGCCGATCCACAGTACGCCGGGCCGGGCGTCCCAGGCGAGGTTGTCGGGCGGCCACGGCTCCGACTGGTCCTCGGAGAACGTCCTCGTCAGGACCCTTCGCAGGGAGGGGAACGCGAAGACGTCGACCGATTCGAAGTAGGAGTTGCCGCGGATCGCGAGATGCCGACCGTTGGCGCTGAACAGCGGGGTGCCGTAGCCGTCGGCGGTGAAGACCAGCGCATGCCGCAACTGCCGCATCGCCTGGGCGTCCCCGTCGCCGGGCCGGGCGAACAGGCAGAAGGTGGCGGCCTGGTCGCTGACCAGGGTGGCGACCAGCTCCCCGGACGGGTGAACACCGACGCCGGTGTCCCAGTACGGGCCCGGAGTGGCGGCACCGGTGGCGAGATCGAGAACGTGCGAGCTGTCGCCGGACGGCTTCGCCCACAGCGCGCGGCCGTCCGGGCTGAACGCCAGGTGGTGGTAGACGGCCGGGGCCTGCGCGGCTGCCGCCGGACCGTCGGGCGTCCAGCGCGTCAGGGTGTTGCCGTCGGCGACGACGAGCAGGGGCTGTTCGGGATGCCACGCCACCGGGGGAGGGCCGTCGGGCCGCCACCAGTCGGCCGGATCCGGCTCGGGCGCCAACCCGAGGTCCACGGGAGCGAGTTCGCGCACCTGCCCGCCACCGCAGTCCCAGATCCGGACCAGGCGGCAGCCCGTTGCCGCGCCGGCCACCAGCGGAAGCCGGGGGTGGCGGGTGAGCCGCTCGACGGGGAGCCGGTCGTCAGCCGACAGGCGGGCCAGCAGGGCGAGTTGGGTCATGGCGCCACCGTAGCGGCGGGGTGTGACGTCAACGCCGGATCCGGACCGGACTGCGCGAGGTCCTGGCCGTGGTGGATTCCACCTGGCTCAGCAGCGCGTCGATGGATCTGCGCAGGTCGGCGAGGGAGATGGACAGCGGCTCACCCGTCATGGCGCCATCCTGGCGGACCGGCGTCAGTGCGGGGCGAGCACGCAGAACTCGTGGCCGTCCGGGTCGGTGAGGACCGTCCACGGCACCTCGCCCTGGCCGAGGTCGAGGGGCGTCGCGCCGAGCGCCCGGACGCGGGCGACCTCCGTGGACTGGTCGTCGCCGGGGTGGGGCAGCAGGTCGAGGTGGAGGCGGTCGGGGGCGGTGCGGCCGTCGGAGGAGCGGAGGAACTCCAGGTAGGGGCCGGTTCCGGTGGCGGCGCGCAGCGACGCGTGGTCGTCGGCGACCTCGTGCACCGTCCAGTCGATCGCTTCGCCCCAGAACCGGGCCATCTCCCGGGGGTCCGCGCAGTCGACCACGATCGCGGCGATCGGGCCGGTGTCCCGGTAGACCTCGCGGGGCTCCAGCACGCAGAACTCGTTGCCCTCGGGGTCCGCGAGGACCGTCCACGGCACCTCGCCCTGGCCGAGGTCGACCGGCGTCGCGCCGAGCGCCAGCAGGCGGGCGATCAGCTCCGCCTGGTGGGCGGGGGAGGCGGTGGCGAGGTCGAGGTGGGTGCGGTTCTTGACGGCGGACTTGCCCTCCGGGACGGGCACCAGGTCGAGGGCGACCGCGACCGGATCCGGCCAGACCGGCTCGCCGGGCGGCGCGACGTACGTGGTCACACCGGGATGGTGGGCCGTCCAGCCGAGGGCCTGCGCCCAGAAACGGCCGAGCGCCACCGGGTCGACGGCCTTGACGATCAGATGGGCGGGTCGCAGTGCCATGCCGGCGATCCTATGCACCGCGACCCGCCCCGGGCTGATCGGACGTCACGTCGTGACCGCGACCCGGAGCCGCGTGCCCGGGCAGCCCCGGCCCGGTACCGGCGGACCCGGGCCGTCGGTCACGCCCGGTGGCTGATGAGCACCTTGCCGAAGGCGGCTCCTGACGCGTAGTGGCGAAAGGCCTCCGGGGCTTCGTCGAACGGGACGGCCCGGTCGATCACCGGGCGCGGCCGCCGCTGCTACGCACGGGCGGACACCGGGCCGTCGGCGGCCGGCGGGACGGCATCGCCGGTCTTGCTGTAGCCGAGGGCCTCCACGATCAGGCCGTCCTCGACGCGCATGAGGTTCACGCCCCGCACGGAGTCGGCGGGCCCGTCGCCGAAGCGGTAGCGCCAGCGGATCGTCGCGCGGTCGCCCGCCACGGTGACGTCCTCGGGCCGGAACTGGGTGGTGCGGTCGGCCGCGAGCGCCCGCCAGAAGGCGAGGCAGGCCTCCCGGCCTTCGAGGCGTTCACCGTCCGGTGCCGGCTGGATCGCCTCCATGACGCAGTGCTCGCCCAGCAGGTCGTCGAGGGCGTCGGGGTCGTGGTGGACGAAGGCGTGGTTGAAGCGGTCGATGACATCGGTGGTCGTGCGAGCAGGCATGAGGATCCACTCCGTCGTAGATAGAACGGTCGGTCTACCAGGAATGTATAGAACGGTTGATCTACCGGTCAACCACTGGCAGGCTGGCACCCATGAGCACCCGGACGGAACCAGGACCGCGCGAGCGCCTGCTGGAGGCGGCACAGGAACTGACCTACCGCCACGGCGTCGGTGTGGGGGTGGACGCCCTGCTGAAGGGCGCGAATGCGGCCCGCCGCTCCCTGTACGAGCACTTCGGCGGGAAGGACGGCCTGATCGCCGAGGTCCTTCGCCGGAGCGCCGCCGAGGACGAGGCCGCGTACCGGCAGACCATGGCCGACGCCGGCGACGACCCGCGCGAGCGCCTGCTGGCCGTCTTCGACAAGCTCGCCGACGTCGTCACCGGGCCGGACTTCCGAGGCTGCCGGTACCTCGCCGCCGACCTGGCCCTGGCCGACCCCGACCACCCGGGCCACGCCGTCACCCGCTCCTACCGGGCGCGCGTGAGCCGGCTCCTGGCGGCCGAACTCGTCAGGCTCGGCCATCCCCGACCGGACCGCGCCGCCGATCAGCTGCTGCTCCTGATCGACGGAGCCCTGGCGGCCGCGGCCACCCGCCCGGACACCGACCCGGTCGCCTCCGCGCGGGAGCTGGCCGTCCAGATCCTCGAAGCCGGGACGGCCCGGCCCGCCCGGGGCTGATCGGACGTCAGGTGGCCCGAGCGCCCCGGAACCGGTTCATGCCGGCCTGGATCCGCAGCCAGGTCGGATCGCCGGGGCCGGTCTCGGTGACTTCCGCGAGCTCGTCGTCCGTCCAGCTGCGGGTGCCGTCGGTGACGGTCAGGTGCTCCTCCAGCTCGCCGTCCAGGGGTGCGTCTTCCGTTCCCGCGAGGAACGCCGCGACGTCGTCGTTCGGTTCGACGGCGGGCGCGACGGGCGCGGGCCGCACCGACAGCAGGACGAGTTCGCCGTCGTCGCGGGCGACCAGCAGGTCGCCGCTGGCGGTGGCGGCCAGGGCGGCGATCGGGGTGCCGTCGGGGGAGGCGTGCTCGGTGGCTTCCTGGGCCTCGACGTCGAGTTCGAGGAGCGAGCCGGTCGGCGTGCCGATCCACAGCACGCCGGGCCGGGCGCCCCAGGCGAGGTTGTCGCGCGGCCACTCCACGGAGTGGTCCTCGGCGAGCGTCGTCGACAGGGCCTTCCGCAGCGAGGGGAAGGCGAAGACCTCCAGCATGTCCACGTACGCGTTGCCGCGGATCGCGAAGTGCCGTCCGTCGGAGCTGAACAACGGGGCGCCGTAGCCGTCGCAGTCCAGGATCAGCGCCTGTCGCAGCGTCCGCATCGTCGCCGCGGGACCGTCGCCGGGGCGGGCGAACAGGCAGTAGGTGGCGCCCTGGTCGCTGGCCAGGGTGGCGGCCAGCTCGCCGGACGGGTGGACGGAGACGCCGGTGTCCCAGGGCCGGGCGGTGCCGGTGACCGCGCCGGTGGCGGGGTCGAGGACGTCCGAAGCCGCCCAGCCCTGGTCGGCGGAGGGCGTGGCCCACAGCGTGCCGCCGTCCGGGCTGAACGCCAGCGCGTCGTACGCCGTCCCGGCGGGGGTGCGCACCGGATCCGACGACCCGTCGGGGGTCCACCGCAGCAGGAACTCCCCGTCGGCCACGGCCAGCAGCGGCAGGTGCGGATGCCAGGCCACCGCCTGCGGCGCCGAGTCGCCCCAGGGCGCGGTGCCCGGCTCGACGTCGAGCGCGGCAAGCTCGCGCAGCCGCCCCTCGCCCCAGCCGAAGATGCGGACGGTACGGCAGTCGGTCGACGTGCCGACGGCCAGCGGCAGCCGCGGGTGGCAGCTCAGCTGCTCCACCGGGAAGTCGCTGTCGTCCAGTAGGCGGTCCAGTACGGCGAGTTCGGTCATGGCGGCAGGCTAGGACGGGTGTACGACAGCCGGTACGACAGTCGTCATTCTTGCATGATTTTGCTGGACTGCGTATATTCATGCTGGGCTTCAGGAGGGAATGCCATGGTATTGCGAGTTGCCGTCGCCGGAGCGAGCGGATACGCGGGCGGTGAGGTGCTGCGCCTGCTGCAGGGGCATCCGGAGGTGGAGATCGGGGCGCTGACCGGCGGCTCCAACGCGGGTCAGCGCTTCGGTGCGCTGCAGCCGCACCTGATCGGGCTGGCCGACCGGGTGCTGGAGCCGACGAACGCGCAGACGCTGGCGGGGCACGACATCGTGTTCCTCGGCCTGCCGCACGGCCAGTCCGCCGAGATCGCCGCCCAGCTCGGCGAGGACGTCCTCGTCGTGGACCTCGGCGCCGACCACCGGCTGAGGTCGGCGGCCGACTGGGAGCAGTTCTACGGCTCCCCGCACGCCGGCACCTGGCCCTACGGCCTGCCCGAACTGCCGGGCCACCGTGACGCGTTGAAAGGCAGCAGGCGGATCGCGGTGCCGGGCTGCTACCCGACGGCCGTGACGCTCGCGATGTTCCCGATGTTCGCCGCGGGCCTGGCCGAGCCGGAGGCGGTGATCACCGCCGCGTCCGGTACCTCCGGCGCCGGAAAGGCCGCCAAGGCGCACCTGCTGGGCAGCGAGGTGATGGGCTCGATGAGCCCGTACGGCGTCGGCGGCGGCCACCGGCACACCCCGGAGATGGCGCAGAACCTCACCCCGCTCGCGGGCGAGCCGGTCACCGTCTCCTTCACCCCGACGCTCGCGCCGATGCCGCGCGGCATCCTCGCCACCTGCTCCGCCAAGGCGAAGCCCGGCACCACGGCCGAGAAACTCAGAGCCGCGTACGAGCAGGCGTACGGCGACGAGCCGTTCGTCCACCTGCTGCCCGAGGGCCAGTGGCCGCACACCTCCTCGGTCTACGGCTCGAACGCGGCCGTGCTGCAGGTGGTGCTGGACGAGCACGCCGGGCGGATCATCGCGATCAGCGCGATCGACAACCTGGTGAAGGGCACCGCCGGTGGCGCGGTGCAGAGCATGAACATCGCCCTCGGACTGCCCGAGGAGCTCGGCCTCCCGCTGAACGGAGTCGCACCATGACGGACACCCAGAACATCGGCGTCACCGCGGCGAAGGGCTTCCGCGCGGCGGGCGTCACCGCCGGCATCAAGGCGTCCGGCACCCCGGATCTCGCGCTGGTCGTCAACGACGGCCCGCTGCACGCCGCCGCCGGCGTGTTCACCTCCAACCGGGTGCACGCCGCGCCGGTGAAGTGGTCGCGGCAGGTGCTGAAGGACGGCGAGCTGACCGCCGTCGTCCTCAACTCCGGTGGCGCGAACGCCTGCACCGGCCCGGAGGGCTTCCAGGACACCCACGCCACCGCCGAGAAGGTCGCCGCCGAACTCGGCGTCGGCGCGATCGAGGTCGCGGTCTGCTCCACCGGCCTGATCGGCGTCCGGCTGCCGATGGACAAGCTGCTGCCCGGCATCGAGCAGGCCGCAAAGGCGCTCAGCACCACCGGCGGCGAGGCCGCCGCGATCGCCATCAAGACCACCGACACCGTGCACAAGACCGCCCAGGTCACCAGCCCGGCCGGCTGGACGGTCGGCGGCATGGCCAAGGGCGCGGGCATGCTCGCCCCGGGCCTGGCCACCATGCTGGTCGTGGTCACCACCGACGCCGTGGTCGAGTCCGCGCAGCTGGACGCCGCGCTGCGCGACGCCACCCGCACCACCTTCGACCGGGTCGACTCCGACGGCTGCATGTCCACCAACGACACGGTGCTGCTGCTCGCCTCCGGCGCGTCCCAGGTCACCCCCGAGCAGGCCGAGTTCGCCGAGGCCGTGCGCACCGTCTGCGCCGACCTGGCCCGCCGGCTGATCGGCGACGCCGAGGGCGCGTCCAAGGACATCCGGATCGACATCGTGAACGCCGCCACCGAGGACGAGGCCGTCGACGTCGCCCGCACCATCTCCCGCAGCAACCTGCTCAAGTGCGCCATCCACGGCGAGGACCCGAACTGGGGCCGGGTGCTGTCCGCGATCGGCACCACCTCCGCCGCCTTCGACCCCGACCAGCTGGACGTCGCCATCAACGGCGTCTGGGTGTGCCGGAACGGCGGCGTTGGCGAGGACCGCGACCTGGTCTCCATGAAGGGCCGCGAGGTCGTCATCACCGCCGACCTGAAGGCCGGCCGGGCCAGTGCCAGCATCTGGACCAACGACCTGACCGCCGAGTACGTGCACGAGAACAGCGCCTACTCCAGCTGACCCGGGGGAATCGACACAAGCCATGCAGATCGCACCCAAGGGCGAACAGGCCCGCAGCAACGCCGCCCTGCCCAAGGCCCGCACCCTGATCGAGGCGCTGCCCTGGCTGGAGCGCTTCCACGGCAAGACCGTCGTCATCAAGTTCGGCGGCAACGCCATGGTGGACGAGGACCTGAAGGCCGCCTTCGCCCAGGACGTGGTCTTCCTCCGCTACGCCGGCCTGCACCCCGTCGTGGTGCACGGCGGCGGCCCGCAGATCAGCGCCCAGCTCGACCGGCTCGGCCTGGAGTCCTCGTTCACCGCCGGCCTGCGCGTCACCACCCCCGAGACCATGGACGTGGTCCGGATGGTGCTCGCCGGACAGGTCCAGCGCGAACTGGTCGGCCTGCTCAACGCCCACGGCCCGTTCGCCGTCGGCATGACCGGCGAGGACGCCCACACCATGACCGCCGTCAAGCGCTACGCCGTGGTCGAGGGCGAACAGGTCGACATCGGCCTGGTCGGCGACATCGTCAACATCGAGGCCGGCGCGGTCAAGGCACTGATCGCCGACGGCCGCATCCCGGTGATCTCCTCGATCGCCCGCGGCGCCGACGGCCACGTCTACAACATCAACGCCGACACCGCCGCCTCCGCCCTGGCGTCCGCGCTCGGCGCCGAGATGCTGGTCGTACTCACCGACGTCGAGGGCCTCTACAAGGACTGGCCGAACTCCGACGACGTGATCAGCCAGCTCAGCGCCTCCGAACTGGAGGAGATGCTGCCGACCCTGGCCAGCGGCATGCTCCCCAAGATGGAGGGCTGCCTGCGCGCCGTCCGCTCCGGCGTGGGCACCGCCCGCGTGCTGGACGGCCGGGTCCAGCACAGCCTGCTGCTGGAGATCTTCACCGACGAGGGCATCGGCACCATGGTCGTGCCCGACGACGAGACCACCGTCCTGGGGGGCCTGGCATGAGCAACGAACCGGTCAGCAGCAACGCGTCGATCACCGAGCGGTACCGGCACACCCTGATGCACAACTACGGCACCCCGCGCATCCCGCTGGTCCGCGGCGAGGGCGCCCTGCTGTGGGACGCCGACGGCAACGAGTACCTCGACCTGGTCGGCGGCATCGCCGTCAACGCGCTCGGCACCGCGCACCCGGCGATCGTCACCGCCGTCACCGAGCAGATCGCCACCCTCGGCCACGTCTCCAACCTGTTCATGGCCGAGCCGACCATCCAACTCGCCGAAAAGCTCGTCGAGTTGGCCGGCCGCCCGGCGCGGGTGTTCTTCTGCAACTCCGGCGCCGAGGCCAACGAGGCCGCCTTCAAGATCTCCCGGCTGACCGGCCGCACCCACCTGGTCTCCGTCCAGGGCGCCTTCCACGGCCGCACCATGGGCGCCCTCGCGCTCACCGCCCAGCCCGCCAAGCAGGAACCCTTCAAGCCACTGCCCGGCGAGGTCACGCACGTCCCGCTCGGCGACATCGAAGCCCTGCGCCAGGCCGTCACCACCGACACCGCCGCCGTCTTCATCGAGCCCATCCAGGGCGAGAACGGCGCCATCCCGATGCCCCCGGGCTACCTGTCGGCCGCCCGCGAGATCACCCGCGCCACCGGCACCCTGCTGGTCCTGGACGAGATCCAGACCGGCATCGGCCGCACCGGCCACTGGTACGCCCACCAGGCCGAGGACGGCGCCGACCCGGACATCGTCACCCTCGCCAAGGGCCTCGGCGGCGGTCTGCCGATCGGCGCCGTGCTCGCCTTCGGCGACACCGCCGAACTCCTCGCCCCCGGCCAGCACGGCACCACCTTCGGCGGCAACCCCGTGGTCGCCGCCGCCGGCCTCGCCGTGCTGCGCACCATCGAGGAGCAGGGCCTGCTGGAGCACGCCACCAAGCTCGGCGAGCGCCTGCGCCACGGCATCGAGGCGATCGGCGACCCCCTGGTCGCACAGGTGCGCGGCAAGGGCCTGCTGCTGGGTATCGTGCTCACGCAGCCCGTCGCCGCCCAGGTCCAGGCCGCCGCGCAGGACGCAGGTTTCCTGGTCAACGCGGCCGTCGCGGACGCCGTACGGCTGGTTCCGCCGCTGATCCTGACCGAGGAGCAGGCCGACCGGTTCCTCGCCGCACTGCCCGCGATCCTCCGAACGGTCCGCGAAACGGCCCCCGACGCGAACAGCTGAGCGTCTTTCAGGAGAATCTTCAGTTATGACCGAACCCCGCCCCGAGTCGACCGCGGCACCCACGCCGCAGGTCCCGCAGACCCGCACCGCGCGCCACCGCCGCATCGTGGACCTGCTGACCCGTCAGCCCGTCCGCTCGCAGAGCCAGCTGGCCAAGCTGCTCGCCGACGACGGCCTCGTGGTCACCCAGGCCACCCTCTCCCGGGACCTGGACGAACTCGGAGCGGTGAAGATCCGCAACCGGGACGGCGCGCTCATCTACGCCGTCCCGGCCGAGGGCGGCGACCGCACCCCGCGCGCCCCCATGGGCGAGTCCGCCAGCGAGGCCCGGATGGCCCGGCTGGCGGGCGAGCTGATGGTCTCCGCGACCGCCTCCGGCAACCTGGTCGTGCTGCGCACCCCGCCCGGCGCCGCCCAGTTCCTGGCCTCCGCGATCGACACCGCCGAGGTGTTCGAGATCATCGGCACCATCGCCGGCGACGACACCGTCCTGCTGATCAGCCGCGACGCGGCCGGCGGCCAGGCGCTCGCCGACCACCTGATGCAGCTCGCCCAGGCCAAGTCGCAGTAGCCCTCCACCCCTTTCCGTTCCACCGAGTGCCACCGGTTTGGCAATGCATACGCACTCGTGCATACTTATGCCTAACGCCGCATGAAACCTGTACTGAAGGAGAAAGCCGTGACTGAGCGCGTCGTACTCGCCTACTCGGGCGGTCTGGACACGTCCGTCTGCATCGGCTGGATCGCCGAGGAGACCGGCGCCGAGGTCATCGCCGTCGCGGTCGACGTCGGCCAGGGCGGCGAGGACCTGGAGGTCATCCGCCAGCGCGCGCTCGACTGCGGCGCCGTCGAGGCCGAGGTCGCCGACGCCCGCGACGAGTTCGCGAACGAGTACTGCCTGCCCGCCCTCAAGGCCAACGCCCTCTACCAGGGCCAGTACCCGCTGGTCTCCGCGCTGTCCCGGCCGGTGATCGTCAAGCACCTGGTCGCCGCCGCGCAGAAGCACGGCGCCACCACCGTCGCCCACGGCTGCACCGGCAAGGGCAACGACCAGGTCCGCTTCGAGGTCGGCATCCAGTCGCTGGCCCCGAACCTGAAGTGCATCGCCCCGGTCCGCGACTACGCGATGACCCGCGACAAGGCGATCGCCTTCGCCGAGGCCAAGAACCTCCCGATCGTCACCACCAAGAAGAACCCGTACTCGATCGACCAGAACGTCTTCGGCCGCGCCGTCGAGACCGGCTTCCTGGAAGACATCTGGAACGCCCCGATCGAGGACGTCTACGAGTACACCCAGAACCCGGCCACCCCGCGCGAGGCCGACGAGGTCGTCATCACCTTCGACGCGGGCGTCCCGGTCGCCATCGACGGCCGCAAGGTCTCCGTCCTGCAGGCCATCGAGGAGCTGAACAAGCGGGCCGGCGCCCAGGGCATCGGCCGCCTCGACATGGTCGAGGACCGCCTGGTCGGCATCAAGTCCCGCGAGATCTACGAGGCCCCCGGCGCGATCGCCCTGATCACCGCCCACCAGGCCCTGGAGAACGTCACCGTCGAGCGCGAACTCGCCCGCTACAAGCGGCAGGTCGAGCAGCGCTGGGCCGAACTGGTCTACGACGGCCTGTGGTTCTCCCCGCTCAAGCGCGCCCTGGACGGCTTCGTCAACGAGGCCAACCAGGCCGTCTCCGGCGAGATCCGGATGGTCCTGCACGGCGGCCGCGCCGTCGTCAACGGCCGCAAGTCGGACCAGTCGCTGTACGACTTCAACCTCGCCACCTACGACACCGGCGACACCTTCGACCAGTCCATGTCCAAGGGCTTCATCGAGATCTTCGGCATGTCCTCGAAGATCGCCGCCCGCCGCGACCTGGCCTGATCCCTCCCGCAGTACCCGCCCCGGTCGCCGTATCCGCCACGGCGGCCGGGGCACCGCCACACCCAGACCCGCCTTCGAAGGAGCCCACGCGATGACCGCCGAACAGCCCGCAGACGTCCGCCTCTGGGGCGCGCGCTTCGCCGACGGCCCCTCCGAGGCCCTCGCCAAGCTCTCCGCCTCCGTCCACTTCGACTGGCGGCTCGCCCCCTACGACATCGCCGGCTCCAAGGCCCACGCCCGGGTGCTGCACCAGGCGGGCCTGCTCAGCGACGAGGAACTCACCGGCATGCTCGGCGGGCTGGACCAGCTGCTGGCCGACGTCGCCTCCGGCGCCTTCGTCGGCACCGTCGCCGACGAGGACGTGCACACCGCCCTGGAGCGCGGCCTGCTGGAGCGCCTCGGCGCCGACCTCGGCGGCAAGCTGCGGGCCGGCCGCTCGCGCAACGACCAGATCGCCACCCTGTTCCGGATGTACCTGCGCGACCACGCCAAGACCATCGGCGCGCTGATCCTCGACCTCCAGCACGCCCTGGTCGGCCTCGCCGAGGCCCATCCGAACACCGCGATGCCCGGCCGCACCCACCTCCAGCACGCCCAGCCCGTGCTGTTCGCCCACCACGTGCTCGCCCACGTCCAGTCGCTGGGCCGGGACGCCGAGCGGCTGCGCCAGTGGGACACCCGCACCGCCGTCTCCCCGTACGGCTCCGGCGCGCTGGCCGGCTCCTCGCTGGGCCTCGACCCGCAGGCCGTCGCCGCCGAACTCGGCTTCGAGCGCGGCTCGGTGGGCAACTCCATCGACGGCACCGCCTCCCGCGACTTCGTCGCCGAGTTCGCCTTCGTCACCGCGATGATCGGCATCAACCTCTCGCGGATCGCGGAGGAGATCATCATCTGGAACACCAAGGAGTTCGGCTTCATCACGCTGCACGACGCCTTCTCCACCGGGTCGTCGATCATGCCGCAGAAGAAGAACCCCGACATCGCGGAGCTCGCCCGCGGCAAGTCCGGCCGCCTGATCGGCAACCTGACCGGCCTGCTCGCCACCCTCAAGGCGCTGCCGCTGGCCTACAACCGCGACCTCCAGGAGGACAAGGAGCCGGTCTTCGACTCCTGCGACACCCTGGAAGTCCTGCTCCCCGCCTTCACCGGCATGATCGCCACCCTCACCGTGCACCGCGAGCGCCTCGAAGAGCTCGCCCCCGCCGGCTTCTCGCTCGCCACCGACATCGCCGAGTGGCTGGTCAAGCAGGGCGTCCCGTTCCGCGTCGCCCACGAGGTGGCCGGCGCCTGCGTCAAGGTCTGCGAGGCCGAGGGCATCGAGCTGTCCGACCTGACGGACGAGCAGTTCGCCGCCATCTCCACCCACCTGACGCCGGACGTCCGCACCGTCCTGTCCGTCCACGGCGCCATCGCCTCCCGCAACGGCCGCGGCGGCACCGCCCCCTCGGCGGTCGCCGTGCAGCTCGCCGAGATCAAGCAGGACCTGGCCGTCCAGCAGGCCTGGATCGGCTAGCCCGCAAGGCAAAGGGGGCCGGACGAACCGTCCGGCCCCTCTCCCGTCAGTTGCTCGCGTTGGCGACGATCTCCTCGCCGGTGAGCGCGTCAACGACGTACGACACCCCGGGCTTGCCGGGGTCGGGATCGACCAGCAGGGTGACCGCCCAGCACGCCCGCCAGCGGCCGCCCGTCCTCAGCGCCAGCAGGAACGCGCCCTTGACCGGCCCGGAGTGCTTGGACGTCACCGCCGCGATCGCCGCCTCCTTGGTGACGGTCACCGCGGGCAGGTCGGGGTCGGCGACGATGCGCGAGTTGACCTGGGCGACCAGGCCGCCCGGGTCCACGTCGATGTCCAGCCGCATCGGCAGCAGCAGCCCGTCGGCCCGGAAGCGCCGGTACTGCACGGTGCGCCGGGCGGTCGCCGGGTTCGCCCGGTAGACGTCCACGTTGGCACCGCTCGTGACACCGGGGAACCACTTCGCGGCGAACGCGTCCGCCGCCGCCCGGGCCTCCTCGTCGCTGCCGCCGGTCGGTGGGGCGAACGGGATCATCGACCCGTAGATGAGCCGGCCCGACGGCCACTCCAGATGGAACGAACCGTTGGCGGCGGTGACGAAGAGCTGCTCCGGCGTCTCGCCCATCGCTGCCGAGTGCTTCACGCTGATCACGGCTGTGCCCGGCCCGAAAAGCAACTCCGCGTTCCGGCGCGCGAGTTCGAGCTGGTCCGCGTCGTGGGCCGGGGACAGCGCGGCATCGCTCCAGGTCGGCGTCACCGCCGCCCGCTGTACCACCGCCACGGGTACCAGCGCCACCAGCGCCGTCACCGCGCCCACCGACCACTCCCGCCGCGACGGCCACGCCCGTCGGAGCGCCACCGCCAGCGTCACGCCCAGCAGCGCCCCGGCGGAGTTGGCCACGAAGTCGCCGGAGTCGCAGGCCCGGCCGATCCCCGGCGTCAGCGACTGTACGGTCTCGGTGACGGCCGACCATCCGACGCACCCCGCGAGCACCAGTACCGGCCGCCGCGTCGCGTGCGCAGCGAAGAACGCTGCCGGAACGAACATCGCGACGTTCATCAGCCCCTGCTGAGTGGTGAACGCCGCCGTGAAGTCCCGGCTGTACAGGCACATCTGCGAGGCCGACCCCGACCCGCCGGTCGGGTACAGCGTGGCCGTCAGCACCCCGGCCAGCGACACCCCGCCGAGCACCGCCGACCAGCGCGGCAGTCCGCGGGCCTTCCCGAGATAGAACGAGAGCGCCCCGAGCAGCAGGGCGGTGACCAGGAACGCGGGCAGCAGGCCGGGGTTCCCGTTGAAGATCGCGCGAATCATTGTGCATCCAGGTCGGCGGGGAAGGAACGAACGGCCCGCGCCCCCTTCGGGCGCGGGCCGCAGGCAGCGCGTGTCAGCACATGTACACCGGCGGGGTCTGGAACGATGTCTGGCCGCTCACCTCGAGGATGCCGACCACCTGTGCGCAGTAGTCGATGGTCTGGTTCTGCCAGCGGAAGTACTTGGTCTGGCCCGCCGACTGGGTGAACCAACCCTGGTCGTACTGCGTCCCGTGGCCGGCGTTGTACTCGAAGCGCGCGGTGATCGTTCCGCCGCCGGTCTTCTCGAAGGTGTCGTGTATGTCGTTGCCGAAGTTCGTGCCCTGGTAGACCCCCACATACAGGGTGCCGTTGGTCAGCTTGGTGCAGGAGACCTCGTAGTTGCAGTTGCCCCCTGCCTCCTGGACACCCTTGGCGGCCGGCTCGGTCACGGCGACGGAGGCCGAGCCGATCAGCTTGCCCGGCTGCTCCTCCGCAGAGGCGGTGGTGGCCGCTCCGGACAGGGCCAGAACGGAGACCGCCGCGGCAGTGGTCGCGGCAAGACGGTGAACGAGTCGCATACTTTCCCCCACAGAAAAGAAGGTGAATGAAGGCGGTGCTCTGGGCGGCCGCGGCGGATTTCCCCCGGGCCGGGACGATGATGTCCGGGTGCGCACGAGGACAGCAAGCAGGCCTGGCTTGGCCGAACATGGCAGTTGTGACCATCCGTGACAGTGTGGTGGCGGACCGAAATGGGGCATCCGCGACGGATGGCGGGATAATTCGTTCGCATGATCACCGTCCGCGAGAATGATCAGTGACGGGCATCACTCCGGCAAAGCGCCGCTATTGCCTTCGTCATCAGCTTCCGGATTCCACCCCTCCGATTCCGGTGGAGCGGGCGGCGCGGGCCCGGCCTAGGCTGGATCCATGTCCGATGCAGCCGTGGCGCTTGCCGAGGGGTTCCGGGGCGAGATCGTGGTGCCCGGGGACGCCGGGTACGACCGGGCGCGGGAGGTGTGGAACGCGGCGGTGGACCGCCGGCCCGAGGTGATCGCCCGGTGCACCGGGGTCGCGGACGTGCTCCAGGCCGTCGTGGTGGCCCGCGAGCACGGCCTGCCGGTGGCCGTCCGAGGCGCGGGGCACAGCCTGGCGGGGCTCGGGACGGGCGAGGGCGCGATGCTGATCGACCTGTCCGGCCTGACGGGGGTGCGGGTGGACCCGGAACGGCGGACCGCCCGGGCGCAGCCCGGTGCGACCTGGGGCGGGTTCGACCACGAGACGCAGGCCTTCGCGCTGGCCACGCCCGGCGCGCCGTACTCGGCGGCGGGCATCGCCGGGACGACGCTGGGCGGCGGCATCGGCTGGCTGACCCGGGCGTACGGGCTGACCTGCGACAACCTGGTGGAGGCGGACGTGGTGACCGCCGAGGGCCGGCTGCTGACGGCGAGCGCGGCCTCGCACCCGGAGCTGTTCGCGGGGCTGCGCGGCGGTGGCGGGAACTTCGGGGTGGTCACCTCGTTCACGTACCGGCTGCACCGGGTGGGCCCGCACGTGCTGTGCGGGGCGCTGTACCTGCCGGGGGAGGCGCTGGCGGCGACGGTGGCGGCGGTGCGGGACTTCATGGCGCAGGCCCCGGACGGGTTGACGGTGGCCTGCGAGTTCGGCCACCCGCGCGGGGTGCCGGAGCTGCCGTCGGGGGCGGCGGTGCGGATCGGCCTGTGCTGGGCCGGCCGGGCCGATCGCGGCCGGGAGGTGGTGGCGCCGCTGCGCGCACTGCCGGGCGTGGTGGCGGACACCGTGCAGACCCGCCCGTACACGCTGTGGCAGCAGATGCTGGACCCCGGCCGGGGCCCGGGCGCGGGCGTGTTCGGCCGGTCGGAGTTCCTGTCGGTGCTGGACGACGCGGCGATCGGCCGCCTGGCCGAGCAGGTGGCGGCCCTGCCCTCGCCGGACGCGCACGCCCAACTGGCGTTCCTGGGCGGCGCGGTGGCCCGGGTGGGCGCGGAGGACAGCGCGTACACCTACCGGCAGGCCCCGTACCTGCTGAGCGCGGTGGGCCGGTGGACCACCGGCCCGGCGGAGCCGCAGGTGGCATGGGTGCGGCAGTGCCTGGAGGCGATGCGGCCGTTCTCCTCGGGCGGGGCGTACGTGAACCTGATGGGTGTGGAGGGCCAGGGGCCGGTGGTGGAGGCCTACGGGCTGGCGAAGTACGAGCGGCTGGTGGCGCTGAAGGACCGCTACGACCCGGGGAACCTGTTCCGGGTGAACCAGAACATCCGCCCGAGCGGGTGACGGCCGGCCCGCGCCGGGGGGAGGCGTGACGCTCGCCACGTCGGGCGTCCGGGAGGTTGAGAACAGCGGTCGGCTGGGTAGAGCGGTGGCGAACGTCTCTCTTGACCGTGGTCCGACCGTCCGGATGCTGAGCGTGAGCGCGTCAGTTCCGGTCCGTCAGGCCGCCGTCCGGTGGGACGTGTCGCGCTTTTCCCGGGCCGGGCCGATCCTCGTCCGGGCACACCTCGGACAAGGCCGGTGCCAGACCCTCACTCGTGCGCGCCGGGCGATTGACGATGGAGGCCCCCGCACATGGGCATGAGTGTGATCATCGCAGCGGCAGGACCTGATGAAGCGGAGCAGATCCTCAAGCTCCAGTACCTCGGCTACCAGAGCGAGGCGGAGCTGTACAGCGACTGGACCCTCGAACCGCTGACCCAGAGCCTGGAGAGCCTGAAGACCGAACTCGCCGGGCACCGCGTCCTGGTGGCCCGCCTGGGCGAGGAGGTGGTCGGCTCGGTGCGCGGCTCGGTGGACGAGGCCGGGGTCGGCCGGATCGGCAAGCTGGTGGTGCACCCGCGGATGCAGCGGCACGGCCTCGGCCGCCGCCTGCTGACCGCGCTGGAGGCGCAGCTCGCCGAGGACGGCGCCGCCCGCTTCGAAGCGTTCACCGGCCACCGCAGCCTCGGCAACATTCGGCTGTACCAGAGCCTCGGCTACCGCGAGACCGAGGTGCGCGAGGTCTCCCGCCGGCTGTCGATCGTCACCCTGGCCAAGTCCGGCGAGACCTCGCTGGCGGCCTGAACGACCCATTTCGGCACCCGCCCCGGACCGGGGTCGGGTGCCGTTTCCCTTGCCCCGCAAGGGCCGTGTCCACATGTCGGACGGTACGTCCTGGGAGTTGGGACGTTCACCAATTGTCTGATTTACTGGGTTCCATGACCACGACGACGACATGCATCCCCACCGGCGCGACGCCGGCAGGTGAGCGACGCATGTGCCGTCGAATGTGTTGTCGCTGAGAGCCTTCGCCCAGCGCACCCGCTGACGTCCCGTCCCGCCGATGACTCGCCAGGGCCACGCCACCCCGCGCGGCCTGTCCGACCGGCAGCCCTGACCGACCCGACGACAGCCCCCCGATCCTCTTCCCGGCACCAGGTGCCGTTCCCCGCCATTGCCGCGGATGCCCCAACGGTCGTCCGCCGACGAACAAACGGAAGCAGCTGTGATCACCACCAAGGACCTGATCAAGGTCTACCGTTCCCGGGGCCGTGACGTCCTGGCGCTGGACAGCGTCGACCTGCACGTGCGGCAGGGCGAGGTGTTCGGGGTCGTCGGCACCAGCGGCGCCGGCAAGTCCACCCTGATCCGATGCATCAACCTGCTGGAGCGGCCCACCTCCGGCACCGTCACCGTGGACGGCGTCGAGCTGACCGCGCTGGCCGGCAGCGAACACCGGGCCGGCCGCGAACTGCGCGAGGCCCGGCGCCGGATCGGCATGGTGTTCCAGCACTTCAACCTGCTGTCCTCGCGCACCGTGCAGCAGAACGTCGAACTCCCGCTGGAGATCATCGGCCTGGACCGGCACGACCGCCGCCGCAAGGCCGCCGAACTGCTCGACCTGGTCGGCCTCGCCGACAAGGCCCGCAGCTACCCCGGCCAGCTCTCCGGCGGCCAGAAGCAGCGCGTCGGCATCGCCCGCGCCCTGGCCGGCGACCCCAAGGTGCTGCTCTCCGACGAGGCCACCAGCGCCCTCGACCCGGAGACCACCCGCTCGATCCTGGGCCTGCTGCGCGACCTCAACCAGCAACTCGGCCTCACCGTGCTGCTGATCACCCACGAGATGGACGTCATCAAGTCGGTCTGCGACTCCGCGGCCCTGATGCGCGGCGGCAAGGTCGTGGAGAGCGGACAGCTCACCGACCTGCTCGCCGACGGCCACTCGCGGATCGCCCGCGACCTGTTCCCGCTCGGCGACCTCGGCTCCGGCGCCGTGTCACTGGGCGCGGGCGACGACCACACCGTCCTGGAGATCACCTTCCAGGGCGACGCGCCCGCCCAGCCGTTCGTCTCCCAGCTGGCCCGCACCTACCAGATCGACATCAACATCCTCGGCGCCGCCGTGGAGACCATCGCCGGCCGCCTGGTCGGCCGCATGCGGGTCGAACTGCCCGGCAGCCACACCGACAACGTGGTGCCGATCGGCTACCTGCGCCAACAGGGACTCCAGGTGGACGTCCTCGACCTGTCGAACGGAGCGGCGGCATGACCTGGGACCGGATGCAGGAACTGTTGTGGCCCGCCACCTGGGAGACCCTCGGGATGGTCGGCATCGCCGGCCTCGCCACCCTGGCGATCGGCCTGCCGCTCGGACTGCTGCTGGTGCTCACCGACAAGGGCGGCCTGCTGCAGAACCTCGCCGTCAGCCGGGTGCTCGGGGTGATCGTCAACGTCGGACGCTCCATCCCGTTCGTCATCCTGATCGTCGCGGTGGTGCCGTTCACCAAGCTGTTCACCGGCACCTCGCTCGGCTGGCAGGCCGCCACCGTCCCGCTCGCCATCGGCGCCATCCCGTTCTTCGCCCGGCTGGTGGAGACCGCGCTGCGCGAGGTGAGCGGCGGCCTGGTCGAGGCACTCAAGGCGATGGGCGCCGGCACCGGCACCATCGTCCGCAAGACCCTGCTGCCGGAGAGCCTGCCCTCGCTGGTCTCCGCCGTCACCACCACCCTGATCGCGATGATCGGCTACTCCACCATGGCCGGCGTGGTCGGCGGCGGCGGACTCGGCGACCTCGCCGTCCGCTACGGCTACCAGCGCTTCGAGACCGCCTTCATGTGGGTCATCGTCGCCGAACTCGTGATCATCGTCACCGCGCTGCAACTGCTCGGCGACCTGATCGCCCGCCGGCTCTCCCACCGCGGCAACTACCGCAGCCCGCTGAGCCTCTTCCGCTCCGCGAAGGCCGCGAAGGCCGCGCCGCGCGCGGAGAAGAGCGCCGAGGAGAGCACCGAGGCGATCGAAGAGGACCTCGTCTCCTCGCACTGAACCACCGCTCCCCACCGGAGCGGCCCCCGGCCCACCCGGGCCGTTCGCACCCGCAGAAAGGCACTTTTCGTGCGTAAGTTTCTGAAGACCACCGTCCTGACCGCCACCGCCGCCGGCCTCGTCGCCGGCCTCACCGCCTGCTCCAGCGGCGGCTCCGACTCCGCCGCCCCGGCCGACCCCAACAAGCCCCTGGTGGTCGCCGCCAGCTCCACCCCGCACGCGCAGATCCTCAAGTTCGTGCAGGACAACCTGGCGGCCCAGGCCGGTCTCAAGCTGGACATCAAGGAGGTCAGCGACTACGTGACCCCCAACACCTCGGTCCAGGACGGATCCGCGGACGCGAACTTCTTCCAGCACCAGCCCTACCTGGACGACTTCAACAAGAAGAACGGCACCGACGTGGTCTCCGTCGAGACCGTCCACCTGGAACCGCTCGGCGTCTACTCCAAGAAGGTCAAGAGCATCGCCGACCTCAAGGACGGCGCCCAGATCGCCGTCCCGAGCGACGCCACCAACGAGGGCCGGGCGCTCAAGCTGCTCGCCGACAACAACATCATCACCCTCAAGGACGGCGCCGGCACCACCGCCACCGCCGACGACATCGCCTCCAACCCCAAGCACCTGAAGTTCAAGGAGCTGGAGGCCGCCCAGCTGCCGCGCTCCCTGGACGACGTGGACGCCGCCGTCATCAACGGCAACTACGCGCTCGGCGCCAACCTCAAGCCGGCCACCGACGCGCTGGTGCTGGAGAAGGCCCAGGGCAACCCGTACGCCAACATCCTGGCCGTCAAGAAGGGCCACCAGGACGACCCGCGGGTCAAGAAGCTCGCCGAGCTGCTGCACTCCGACGCCGTCAAGAAGTACATCGACGACACCTTCCAGGGCGCCGTCATCCCCGCGTTCTGAGTCACCCGCTGAATCACCGTCAGCCCCCGCGGTGCCCCCGGCCTCCCCGCCGGGGGCACCGTGCCGACCAGCCGCCAGGACCGGAACAGGTACGCTGACACGCCCGACAAGGGCGGGGCGTACGGTGTGTCCACGACCCGGCGAGGAGAGACGGCATGGTTGCGAACTTCCCCGAGACAGCCATCAGCACCGAAAGGCTGCTGCTGCGCGCCCTTGAGGACCAGGACGCCCCCGGCCTGACCGCGATGCTCTCCGACGAACTCGTCCAGACCTGGACCGAGCACCCCCGGCCCTACACCCAGGCCGACGCCCACGACCTGATCACCCGTCAGGCACCCGAGCGCCGCACCCGGGGACGCGGAATCGTTTTCGCCGTCACCGAACACCTCACCCAGCGCCTGGTCGGACTCCTCGAACTCGACCGCACCGACTGGCACTTGCGCGCCACCGAGATCCGCTGCGTCACCGCCCCCTGGGCCCGCGGCGAGGGCTACGCCCCCGAAGCCGTCCTCGGCACCGCCCAGTGGCTGTTCGAGGACCGCGGCTTCCAACGCCTCGAACTGCGCACCGCCGCCGGCAACACCGCCGCCCAGCAGGTCGCCCAGAAGACCGGCGCGATCAGCGAAGGCGTCCTGCGCAACGCCGCGATAGTCCGCGGCGGCGAATGGGGCCCCGGCCCGGAGGAACACACCGACCTGATCGTGTGGAGCCTGCTCCCCGAAGACCTCGACCCGCCCGAACCCGCCCACCCCGCCGACCAGCACCACGCGCTGCGCCACTGACCGGCGCCCACCCCGCGCCGCTGAGCGCGCCCCCCGGCGCGTGCCACTGCTCCGCACCACCCCGGCCAGGCGGTAGCCTCTGCCCAGGGAACACCGGCGGCGGAACCACAGCACCGGCACACCCACCAGGGGCGGAACACGGCATAGGGAGAACAGCCGCAGATGGCTGACCGGATCACGGTCATCGGGTGGGACGGCACCCCACTGACCCAGGCAGCCGCCGGCGCACTCGCCGCAGCCACCCTGGTCGCCGGAGCGGGCTACCAGCTCGCCGCACTCCCCGTCCCCGAACGCGCCGAACGCATCGGCCTCGCCGACCTGCGGGCCGCCGCCCGCCGCCTCGCCGACCACCGCGGCACCGCCGTCGTCGTCGCCGAGGGCGACCCCGGATTCTTCGGCGTCGTGCGCACCCTGCGCCGCCCCGAGTACGGCCTCGAACTCGAAGTGCTGCCCGCCGTCTCCTCGGTGGCCGCCGCCTTCGCCCGGGCCGGCATGCCCTGGGAGGACGCCCAGGTGGTCTCCGCCCACGGCGGACGACTGCGCCGCGCCGCCAACATCTGCCGCGCCCACCCCAAGGTCGCCGTCCTCACCACCGCCGACGCCGGACCCAGCGAACTCGCCCTGATGCTGCGCGGCGTCCCCCGCACCTTCGTGGTCTGCGAAGCCCTCGGCACCCCCGAGGAGGACGTCACCGTCCTCACCTCCGAACGCGTCCCCGACCACGACTGGCGCGACCCCTCCGTCGTCCTGGTCATCGGCAACGTCCCACCCACCGAGGCCGCCGCCGGCTGGCTGGCCGGCAAACCCCTCGACCACCCCGGATCGCAGCGCGGCTGGGCACTCCCCAACCGGGCGTACGCCGGCGCGGACGCCGACACCAGACGCCCCCGCGCACTGCCCCCGCACGTCCGCGCGCTGGCCCTCGCCCGCCTCGCACCCACCCCCGGCGACCTGCTGTGGACCGTCGGCGCAGGTGACGGCGCCCTCGCCGTCGAGGCCGCCCGGTTCGGCGCCGCCGTGGTCGCCGTCGAAGCCGAACCCGCCGACTGCGCCCGGATCACCGCCAACGCCCGCAAGGCCGGCGTCGAGGTCGAGACCGCCACCGGCACCGGACCCGACGTCCTCGGCGCCCTCCCCGAACCCGACGCCGTCGCCGTCGAACACGGCGGACCCGCCATGGTCCGCGCCGTCGTCGCCCGCAAACCCGAACGTGTCGTCGCCGTCGCCCGCAGCCTCGCCGAAGCCGGCGAAACCCGGCAGATCCTCGACACCGCCGGCTACCGCACCGACGGCCTGCTGCTCCAGTCCGCCCCGCTGCGCGCCGAACCGGCCGCCGGCGCCGGACCCTCCTTCGGACGTGGCGACTACACCCTGCTGATCTGGGCCGAACCGCACGACTGACCGTCAGGCCCGGGCGGTACGGTGATCCCCGTCGCATCCGGACAGGGTTTCGAGAACGGTTCGGTCGCGGCCGGTAGGGTTTCCCCGGGGCGCAATTCGTCACGGCAGCACCGTGTCCGATCCGGCATGATTACGGCCGATTTGACGCACTGCAACCCGAACAGCCCGCTTCGCGGGCATTCGACGCGGTGCGCACCTGCCCGGAAGAATGCCGTGAGGGTCCGAAAGCGGCCGCGCCGTCGTGCCGGTTGCCCGGGGCTGTCGTTGTTTCTGATGGCACGCCACCCCTGAGGGTGACGACCGATGGAGTAAGGGACGGGTCGGTGCGGCTCCGCCCCGGCGAAGTGGGCGGGGCCTCTGGGACACCCGCCAAGGACGCGCAAGCGGCCTGGAAGGAGCATTGACATGACCGACGGCGGCCACGCCCCCCACGCCGGTCCCCTCGCGCCCGAAACCGGGCCCGGCGGGCCCGCGCCGGAGCACCACCTCGGCGCGCCCCTTCCGCCCGCTGCCGGATGGCACGGCGAGCAGCGGCCCGCCTACACCTTCCTCGACCAGCCCGACGGCGACGAGGAGGACGACGTTCTGCTGATGCCCGGCCCCCAGACCGCCTGGGGCGATGCCGTGCACGGCACCGTCGAGGCGACCGAGGCCGCCGACGCCCCGGCAGCCGCCGCCGAACCCGTCACCGAACCGGCCGCCGAGCAGCCGCCCGGTACCCCCGTCGAGCCGTCCTGGCCGCCGCTCGCGCCGCCGGTGCTCACCGCGGAGCCGGGCGCCGAACCGGCGGAGCCGGTGGCGGAGAGCGCTCCCGTGGCCGGCACCCCGCAGGTCGCGGCCCCGCAGGCGCAGCCGGCTGCCGCCCCGCTGCTGACGCCGCCTCAGCAGCGCCGCCCGCTGCACGCCGGCCCGCCGATCCCGGACCCGTCGCTGATGACCGGCCAGGTCCCGGTCCGCTCGCTGGCCGACCGCGGCCCGTCCACCCCGGGCGGCACGCCCGCGTTCGGGGTGCCCGTGGTCAACGCCGAAACGGTGCAGCAACCGCAATCGCAACCGGCCCAGCCGCAGGCCGTACAGGCCCAGCCGGTGCCGGTGCCCGCACAGGCCGGACCCGCACAGGCCGGACCCGCACAGGCCGGACCCGCACAGGCCGGACCCGCGCAGGCCGCCGCGCCGGTGCCCGCGCCCGTGCAGCCGCAGGTGGTGGAGGCCGCTGCGGCCGCAGCCGTCGCCGAGCCGGTTACCCCGGCCGAGCCGGTCGCGCCCACCGAGGAAGCGCCCACCGGGGAAGCGCCCGCCGGGGAGCCGGAGGCCGCCGCCGCGCAGCCGATCGCCGTCGAGCCGGTGGCCGCCGAGCCGATCGCGGTCGCTCCCGCCGCCCCCGTCGCGGCCGAGCCCGAGCCCGCTGTCGCCGAGGTCCACGCGCAGCCCGCGCCGGAGGCCGTGGCGGTCCCCGCGCCCGCCGCGAACCTGGCGCCCGTGTTCGTGGAGCCGGTCGAGTCCGCCGCCCCCGTGAACACCCTGGCGCCCACCGCCGGGACCGCCCCGGTTGCCGAGACCCCGGCCGTCGAGACCCCGGCCGTGGAGCAGCTCGCTGCCGCAGAGCCGGTGGCCGAGGCACCCGCCACCGAGGCGGCCCCGGCGGAGACTCCGGCCGCCGAAGAACCGGCCGCCGAAGCCCCGGCGGCCGAGGCCCCGGCCACTGAGGCCCCGGCGGCCGAGACGCCTGCCGCCGAGCCCGAGGCTGAGCCGATTGCCGCTGAGCCGATTGCCGCTGAGCCGGTTGCCGCTGAGCCGGTTGCCGCTGAGTCCGTCGCCGTCGAGCCCATCGCGGCCGAGCCGGTCGCGGCCGAGGCGGCTGACGCGCCGTCGGAGCCGCAGCCCGAGGCCGCCGTCACTGACGTCCCGCCGGCCGAGCAGCCGGAGGCCGCCGCCGCCGAGCAGCCCGCGCCGCAGGCCGCCGATGCGCAGGCGCCCGAGGGCGAGGCCGCGGAGCAGCCGATCCCCGCGCAGGCCACGAAGTCGGGCGGACGGGGTGCGCACCGCCGCATCTCGGCGTTCCTCGCCGCGCCCGCCGGGCTGCCGCTGCTGACGCCCGAGACGCCGTCGGCCGAGCCGCAGCCCGCCACCGAATCCGTCGAGGCCACCGCGACCACCGAGGCCGTCCAGGCCGCCGCGCCGACCGAGGAAGCGCAGGCCGTCGCGCCCGCTCAGGCGGCGGAGGCCGAGACCCCGGCCGAACCCGCCACCGAGACGCCGGAACCCGCCGCCGAGCCGACCCCCGAGGCCACCGCAACCCCGGAACCCGCTCCCGAGGCCGAGCCCGCCGCCGAACCGGAGGCCGCGCCGCAGCCCGCCGAAGCTCCCGAGCCCACCAACTCCGAGGAAGCCCCGGAGGCCGGCGAAGCCCCCGAGCCCGTTCCCGTCCAGACCACCGAGGCCGCCGCCGAGGCCGCCGACGCCGCCGCCGAGGCCGAGCCCGACGCTGCGTCCGTCCCCACCGAGACCGCCGACGTCCCCGCCGAGCCTGAGGAGCCCCGCGGCCCCGCCGCGCCCGGCTTCGACGAGGCGGGCCGGGAGGCCGTGCATCAGGTGATCCGCGAGCGGCGCGACGTCCGCAACGGCTTCCGGCCGGACCCGATTCCGCACGAGGTGCTGATCCGGGTGCTGGAGGCGGCGCACACCGCGCCGAGCGTCGGCTACTCGCAGCCGTGGGACTTCGTGGTGATCCGGTCCGCGAAGACCCGCAGGAAGATGCACGAGCTGGCGGAGCGTCAGCGCGAGGCGTACGCGGACTCGCTGCCCAAGGGCCGGGCGAAGCAGTTCAAGGAAATCAAGATCGAGGCGATCCTGGAGACGCCGGTCAACATCGTGGTGACCGCCGACCGCACCCGCGGCGGCCGGCACACGCTGGGCCGGCACACCCAGCCGCAGATGGCCCCGTACTCGGCGGCCCTGGCGGTGGAGAACCTGTGGCTGGCGGCCCGCGCCGAGGGGCTGGGCGTCGGCTGGGTGAGCTTCTTCGACGACGAGGAGCTGGTCCGCGAACTCGGCCTGCCCGAGCACCTGGAGGTCGTCGCCTACCTGTGCGTCGGCTTCGTGGACGCGTTCCCGGACGAGCCGGAGCTCCAGCAGCAGGGCTGGGCGAAGAAGCGCCCGCTGTCCTGGGTGGTGCACGAGGAGCAGTACGGCAACCGCGCGCTGCCCGGCGAGGAGCCGCATGACCTGCTGTCCGACACGCTGCGCAGCATCCGCCCGCTGGACGCCAAGGCGCTCGGCGAGGCGTGGGACCGGCAGAAGCGGATGACCAAGCCCGCCGGGTCGCTCGGCGTGCTGGAGGTCATCGCGGCGCAGCTGTCCGGCCTGGCCCGCCAGTGCCCGCCGCCGATCCCGGAGCCGGGTTGTGTGGCGATCTTCGCCGGTGACCACGGGGTGCACGCCCAGGGTGTGACGCCGTGGCCGCAGGAGGTCACCGCGCAGATGGTCGGGAACTTCCTGGCCGGGGGAGCGGTGGTCAACGCGTTCGCCGCGCAGGTCGGCACCGAGGTGTGCGTGGTGGACGTCGGTGTGGCCGCCGAACTCCCGGACGCCATCCAGCAGGGCCGCACCACCGGCCTGCTGCCGCGCAAGGTCAAGCCCGGCACCGACGACATGACGCAGGGCCCGGCGATGAGCCGCGACGAAGCCGTCCGCGCGATCGAGGTCGGCATCGAGACCGCCCGCGACCTGGTCGCGGCCGGCAACAAGGTGCTGATCACCGGCGACATGGGCATCGCCAACACCACCGCCTCCGCCGCGCTGATCTCGGTGTTCACCGAGACCGACCCGGCCGAGGTGACCGGACGCGGCACCGGCATCGACGACGCCACCCACACCCGCAAGGTCGAGGTGATCCGGCAGGCCCTGGAGCTGCACAAGCCGGACCCGGCCGACCCGATCGGCGTGCTCGCCGCCGTTGGCGGGCTGGAGCACGCCGCGCTCGCCGGGTTCCTGCTCGGCGCGGCCTCACTGCGCATCCCGGTGATTCTGGACGGCGTCATCGCCGGCTCGGCCGCACTGGTCGCCAAGGCCATCGCGCCGGAGGTACTGGCCGCCTGCATCGCGGGGCACCGCTCCGCCGAGCCGGGCCACCAGACCGCGCTCGCCAGGCTCGGCCTGCGCCCGCTGATCGACCTGGACCTGCGCCTGGGCGAGGGCACCGGTGCCCTGCTCGCCCTGCCGCTGGTGCAGAGCGCCGCCCGGGCGATGCACGATGTAGCCACCTTCGACTCCGCCGGAGTCACCGAGAAGGCCTGATCCACCACCGGCGTCCGGCCCGTCCCCGCTGTTGAAACGGGACGGCCGGACGCCGGCCCGTACCCGGCCCGAGGGCGCGTCCGGTACGGGGTTCCCGCACCGCCGCCCACCCAGGAGCTCCCGCCGATGACCGCGCCCCACCCGCACCCGTCCACCCAGGGCCTCACCCCGTACCCCGTCGGGCTGCTGCTGGCCGGCCGCCGCGTCGTGGTGATCGGCGGCGGCCAGGTCGCCCAGCGCCGCCTGCCCGCACTGATCGCCGCCGGCGCCGACCTGCACCTGATATCCCCGTCCACCACCCCGGCCGTCTCCGCGATGGCCGACGCCGGTGAACTCACCTGGCACCAGCGCCCGTACCAGGACGGCGACCTCGCCGACACCTGGTACGTGCTGGTCGCCACCGACGACCCGGACGTCAACACCGCGGTCTCCGCCGAGGCCGAACGCCTGCGGGTGTTCTGCTCCCGCAGCGACGACGCCTCCGCCGCCACCGCCTGGACGCCCGCCTCCGGCCACGACGCCGGTGCGACCGTCGCCGTCCTCACCGGAGACCCCCGGCACTCCGCCGCGCTGCGCGACTCCATCGTGGCCGGCCTGCGCGACGGCTCCCTCGCCGCCCGCCAGTACCGCGCCCGCGGCGCGGGCGTCGCCCTGGTCGGCGGCGGACCCGGCGACCCCGATCTGATCACGGTGCGCGGCCGCCGCCTCCTCGCCGACGCCGACGTGGTGGTCGCCGACCGGCTCGCCCCGCGCGAACTGCTCGCCGAACTGCCGCCGCACGTCGAGGTGATCGACGCCTCGAAGATCCCCTACGGCCGCTACATGGCCCAGGAGGCGATCAACCAGACCCTGATCGACCACGCCAAGGCGGGCAAGTTCGTCGTCCGCCTCAAGGGCGGCGACCCGTACGTCTTCGGCCGCGGCGGCGAGGAACTCCTCGCCTGCCTGGACGCCGGCGTACCTGTCACCGTCGTCCCCGGCATCTCCTCCTCCATCAGCGTCCCGGCCGCCGCCGGCATCCCCGTCACCCACCGCGGCCTCACCCACGAGTTCACCGTCATCTCCGGCCACGTCGGCCCCGGCGAACGCTCCCTCACCAACTGGCAGGCCGTCGCCGGCATGACCGGCACCCTGGTCCTCCTGATGGCCGTCGACAAGATCGCCAAGATCGCCGCCGAGCTGTTGAAGCACGGCCGCCCCGCCGACACCCCCGTCGCCGTCGTCCAGGAGGGCACCACCACCGCCCAACGCCGCATCGACGCCACCCTCGCCACCATCGGCGAAACCGTCCTCACCGAGGGCATCAAGCCCCCGGCGGTCATCGTCATCGGCGACGTGGTCAACGTCCTGGGGTAGGGAGCGGCAAGAGCCCCGCCCGAGAGCCCCGCCAGGGGCTCGGGGAACGGCGAGGCCAAGTCTGCGGTTGGTCACGGGGGCGCTGAGCGTTCCGTAGTTTCGGGCCCCCGCCGTAAGGCCCGCCCGCCACAGCCGCGACCAACCGCTCCGAGTCCCTGGCTTCGCACCCACCAGCCCCTGAAGGGCCTCTCCGACGTGCGAAAATCATCAAGTGTCTGAGCCATCCACCGTCACCGACGCCGCCGACCCCCGGCTGAGCGACTACACCGACCTCACCGACGTCGAGCTCCGCCGTCGGCGCGAACCGGCCGAGGGCTTGTTCATCGCCGAGGGCGAGAAGGTGATCCGCCGCGCCCTTGCCGCGGGCTACCGCATGCGGTCGATGCTGCTCACCGCCAAGTGGCTCGGCGTGATGGGCGACGTGATCGCCGCCACCGACGCCCCCGTCCACCTCGTCGAACCGGCCCTCGCCGAGCGCGTCACCGGCTACCACGTCCATCGCGGCGCCCTCGCGTCGATGGAACGCAAGCCCCTGCCGACCGCCGCCGAGGTCCTCGACGGCGCCCGCCGGGTTGCCGTGCTGGAGGGCCTGGTCGACCACACCAACCTCGGCGCGATCTTCCGCTCGGCGGCCGCTCTCGGCATGGACGCCGTGCTGCTCTCCCCGGACTGCGCCGACCCGCTCTACCGCCGCGCCGTGAAGACGTCCATGGGCGCGGTGTTCTCCGTCCCGTACGCCCGCCTCGATCCGTGGCCGGATTCTCTCGCTGCCGTCCGCGAGGCCGGCTTCGAACTGCTCGCGCTCACCCCGTCCGGCGCCGAGGACTTCACGGTCGCCAAGTCCCATCTCCTCCCCAGGGCGGCCCTGATGCTGGGCGCCGAGGGCGACGGCCTCACCCCGAAGGCCCTCGCCGCCGCCGATCAGCGGGTCCGCATCCCGATGGCACACGGCATCGACTCCCTCAACGTCGGCGCCGCCGCCGCGATCGCGTTCTACGCGGTGAATCACGGCTGACTCCCGCCGCTACAACGGAAGTTGAGGGTTCCGCGCCGGGCAGATCTACGGTAGACATGGCGCCATGATCACCAACGGCGCCGCCGCTCTCCGCCGCCTGACGTTCCCGGGCTTCCGCGGCCCGATCCTGGTCGCGGCCATGCTGACCGCCGTCGTGGCGCTGCCGGACGGGCGACTGCACAACCAGTTCACGCTGCTCCCGCTGTTCATGATCGGGCTCGCCTTCCCCCTGCTGCTGATCGGCGTGGTGGTGGTCGGCGCGACGGTGTCCTGGCCGCTCACCCGGCTGCGTCGCCCCGGCACCAGCGCACTGCTCGGCGTCGCGCTGGGCTGTGCCGCCGTCGTGCTGGGCATCAGCGTCCCCGGCCAGGACATGGCGCTGCTCAGCGTCGGCGTGCTAACCCTGATCGGCCTGCCGTTCGCCTGGCTGCTGTGGCAGCAGTGGCCCGTTGCCGGGCCCGCCGGAGGCCCGGCCGGCCGTTGGCGCTGGGCGGTGGCTCCGCTGCTGGTGGCCGCCACCGCGCTGACGGTCACCCAGACCGACCCGGCCGAGGCCCGCTTCGCGCTGGCCCGCCCGGCACTCACCGACTGGGCCGAACACGCCCTGGCCACCCACGAGGCGCGCCCCGAATGGGTCGGGGGCTACCGTCTCACCGAGACCGAAGTTACCCACGACGGCGTCAAGTTCGCCATCGCCGGCACCGGCCTGTTCGCCCACCACGGCTACGCGTACTTCCCGTCCGGCGCGCCCGCATTCGGCTACTACACCCCGCTGGGCAACGACTGGTACGAGTGGTCCGGCCCCGACCGCTTCTGACGGCCCGAAGCGTCCTCAGAGCGCCTTCAGCACCGTCTCGTCCGCCGCGTCCAGCACGTACCCGTTGTCGAAGCGGACCCGGACGGACACCTGCGGCCCGCGCTCGCCGTACGCCTCCCAGTGCGGCTCCAGGGACGCGATCTGCCCCTCCAGCGCCTTGCGGCTCTCCGCGGGCATGGTGTGCCCGTAGTCGTCGAACAGCGCCCGCAGCCGCTGGTACTCGCGGACCTCCTCGGACGGCGGCACCTCGGCCACCTGCTCGACGGTGCCCTCGACACCCGCCGCCAGCAGCAGGAACCCGACTGCTGCCTCCCCGTCACCGAACGCCTCACCCAGCGTCAGATCCGTCACCAACGTGACGCGCTGCCCTGCCACCAGCGTCATTGCTCCGCCACCTCCCGGCTCGCCGTGCACTGCGGATCATTATCCGCCGCCACCGGCCACCGGCCCGCAGGTCAGGCCGCGCGACGCGCCGCCGGAGGCGATATCGGCTGCGGCGCGGGCCGCCGCGGGTTGTGGTGGCGGCGGCCCGTCAGGTCGCCGACCCGCAGCACCAGGTCGGGGGCCGGGGGAGCGGGCCAGAGCGTCAGGCGGTGTTCCTCGACGGGGCGGGCGGCGGTGTCGGTCTCCCGGCCGCGGTCGCGGCCCCGGGTCTGCACCCGGACCCGGTACCAGCCGCGGCCGGCGTGCGCCAGGTTGCCCGCCTCGGTGATGTCCACGCCGTCCCAGGCCCGCAGCCGCAACTCGCCGCTGCTGTACAGGGACAGCTCCACCGCGCTCTCCCACTCCGGCCCGGGCTCGGCCGGACGTTCCGCCGCGCGCTCCACGCCGAGCCGGATCAGCCCGGTGTGGGTGCCGCACAGCACCGTCAGGTGGTCCGGGCACCCGGCCGCCACCCCGTTGCCGTGGAACAGCCGGGCCAGCGCATGCGCGTCCCAGCCGTCCGGCAACTCCGGGCCGTACAGGAAATACTGGCAGTACGCGACATGCATCGCGTCGGTCGTCCACATCATGCGGCACATGCTCCCGCCGGGCACTGACAGACCGTCACCGGCAGTTGAACGGCGGGCCCCAGGCGGGCCTCAGGCGGGCCTCAGTTCCCGGACACGCCCGCGCCCGGCCAGGACTCCTCCAGGCTGCCGTCCTGCCGGACGGTGTAGCGGGTCGAGGAGACCGCGCCGGTGCGGTCCACCCGCTCCTCGCGGATCAGGGCGCCGTTCTCCACCCGCCACACCGCCCCTGCCTCGGGGTTGGCGGTGGACGCCCGGCCGCCGATCAGCACCGGGGCGTCGCCCGTGAAGCCGTACAGCTGCACCAGGTCGACGGGGACGGAGCCCTCCACCCGGCGCAGCACCACCAGCGTCGCCGGGGCGTCCCGGTAGCGGGCCGGCAGCACGGCGGTCAGCGTGACGGGCGCGCCCGCGTCGGTCGAGTGGCCCTCGCGCAGCTGGATGGCCGGTCCGACGGACGGGTCCGGGTAGCTGCGGTTGAGCCAGTCCACGGACGGCGGGCTGCCGAGCGCCGGGCCCAGGCCCGAGCCGCCGTGGCCGACGGTGTTCAGGCTGTCCACCGACAGCGTCGCGCCCGAGGTCGGCTTCACGGGGGCGGTCGCCGTCGGCGCCGGCCCGAGGCTGTGCGTGGCACGGCTCTCGCAGCCCTGCGCGACCGCGATGGCCAGCGCCACCCCGAGCGTCACGGTGACGAACACCACCAGCCGCTGGCGCATCAGCCGCTGACGTGCCGTCGGCCGGGTGGTGCCCATGGGACGTCCGGGCGGGGGAGTGCGGTCGCGGCCGGGCACCGGGGTGCGCTCCCGCCCGGCGGGGGCGGCGGGCCGGCGCTCGCGCACCGTGTCGCCGTCCCGGACCGGGCGCCGCACCCGCTCGGTGCGGGCGTCCGGACGTACCTCCGGCCGGGCCGTCGCGGGCGCGGCCGCCACCGGCCGTCCCCCTGCCACCGCCGCACCGTCGGCATTCGGCGGCGGTACGGGGGACGGGCGGACGGGCGGCGCACCGGCCGCCGCGCGCGGAGGGTCGGCGGGACGGCGGCCCGCGCCGGGAGCGGCGGCGCCCTGCTGGCCGGCCGGGCGGCGCGCCGGCGCACCGTCCGGCCGCCC
>NZ_JBHWEN010000027.1:0-96603 GCF_042734215.1 Kitasatospora sp. NPDC059673
CCCACACCCCCGCCCCACCTGCGACATCCGGGTGGGGGGGCGGCGCGGGGGCGCCCCACCCCCCTTCCGGAGGTGGGGCTACGTCAGGAGTTGGGCACGGTGGCGTACTTGGGGGTGCCGTCGGCCATCTGCCGCAGGGCGTCCTTGCGGTCGCGCTTGGAGAGCCGGTCGATGTACAGGTAGCCGTACAGGTGGTCGGTCTCGTGCTGGAGGCAGCGGGCGAAGAAGCCGGTGCCCTCGACCCGGATCGGGTTGCCGTGCTTGTCCTGGCCGGTGACGGCGGCGTAGCCGGGGCGGGCGAGCTCCTGGTACGCGGTGGGCACCGACAGGCAGCCCTCCTGGCCGTCGTCGAGGCTGCGGCGGCCGGCGGGGAGCTCCTCCAGCACCGGGTTGACGACGTGTCCGATGTGGCGGACGCCCTCGTCGTCGGGGCAGTCGTAGACGAAGACCTTCAGGTCGACGCCGATCTGGTTGGCGGCCAGGCCGACACCCTCGGCGGCGTACATCGACTGGAACATGTCGTCGACGAGCGCGGCGAGGTCCTCGTCGAAGGCGGTGACGGTCTGCGTCTCGCGGTGCAGCACCGGGTTGCCGACCACGGTGATCGGGCGGGCGGTGCCCTTGTTCGGGTCGGGCAGCTCGCCGACCACCTGCTGGACCTCGCTGTCCTGGTGCTCGTGGTCGTGCTCGTGGTCGTGGTGCTCGGCCATCGCTTGGTTCCGCTCCGTCCGCGTCCGGCTGGTGTACCGGTCCAGGGTACGGGGCGTGGCGGCGCACGGGGGCACCCCTCCCGGCCCCCTTGGGGCAGGGGGACGGTCAGCACACCTCTTCGAGGTCCCGGTAGGCGCGGGTGGCCGGGGAGGCGGCGGCCCAGCGCTCCAGCAGGGTGCGGACCAGTCCGGCGGGCGCGGCGATGCCGCATTCGCGTTCGATCTGCCAGGGGCCGCCGGCCGAGCCCTGGCTGAGATGGCTGAGGTGGCCGGGGTGCAGCGGGTCGCCGTCGTCGTGCGGGTCGTGGTGCGCGGTGTGGCCGTCGTCGATGGCCATCCGGGACTCCGAGCAGGTGCGGCACAGCAGCCGCACCGAGGACGTCCAGTCCTCGGCGGCGTACCCGGCGTCGGCGACGGTCTTCTCCAGCGCGTCCCGGTCGGCGGCGGTGGCGGCCTGCAGCAGCACCACCCAGGTCGGCACCGGGGAGGGCGCCCACAGCTCGATCTCGTCGAACACCGGGTAGGCGACACCGTCCGCGACCCGCTCGCCGTGCGGCGCGCCGTCGTGCAGCACCACCTCGCCCCAGCGGCGGCCGGAGGACGGCAGCGGGATGGACAGCACCTCGATCCGCGCCGGGTCGAGCCGGCGGCCCCACACCACCTCGGACTCGCCGTCCGGGGACAGCCGCACCGGGGTGGTGCCGAGGTCGAGCTCGATCGGCCCGTCCGTGCCCGGCCCGCCGGGCAGCCGCAGCCCGTACGCCTGCCAGGCGCGGCGGGCCAGCGGCCAGTCCTGCAGGGCGGTGGCGGTGATGCCGAGGTTCCACCAGTCCGGGGCGCCGTGCTGGCGGTCCAGCAGCGCGACCGCGCGCAGGCCGGCGCTGCGGGCCTGCTCCCAGTCGCGGCGGAACTTGTGCAGCAGGGCCAGGTTGAACCAGGAGTCGGACAGCGACGGCTCCAGGTCGGCCGCCATCACCAGCAGCGCCCCGGCGTCCTCGTACCGGCCGTCGCCGATCAGCGTGAACGCACGGTCGGTGGTCTGCCGCCAGGTCGCCGACGGACGGTGCCGTGCGCGGTGGAAGATCCTCACGTTGGTCCCTTGCCGTCGGTCGTCACCGGGTCGCCCCGCCTCCGGGTCTTCCCGCCACGACCGCATCCAACCACGCCCGCCATGGGCGGCGCGCCCCGCGCGGCCATTCAGGCCGCGAACCGGCAGCGGGCGGCGCGGTGGCCGCGGCGGCCGAGCCGGGCGAGCGCGTCCAGCACCACCGGGTCGTAGCCGCGGCCGGCGTCCAGCCTCAGGTGGTCGAGCGGGTCGGGGGCGCCGGCCCGGGGGCGGTCGGCGGCGGCGGTGCGCAGGTCGTCGTGCGCGTTGGCGACCCGGATGATCCGGGAGGCCAGCGGCAGGGTGGGGTCGTGCCGGCCGTCGTCGAGACGGCACGGGTCGGCGAGCCGGGCGACCTGCTGCCACACCTGCTTGGGCACGCCGGTGCGCCGGATCACTTCGCTGCCGAGCCGGGCGATCCGCTGCTGCTCCTCGTCGGGCAGCAGCGCGGTCGCCCCGCCGGGGACGGGTTCGACCAGCGACAGCTGGCCGATGTCGTGCATCAGCGCGGCGTACTCCAGCAGGGTCAACTCCCGGCTTCCGAGCCCGAGTTCGCGCCCCAGCGCGCACGCGGTGTCGGCCACCCGGCGGGCGTGCCCGGGGGTGGTGTAGCCGGCGATCTCGGTGGCCCGGGCGAGCGTCTCGATGGTCTGCCCCGTGGTGGCCCGCACCTCGACGGCCCGCCGGAACGAGGCCTGCGCGAGCAGCAGCGGCACGCAGAACACCGGCAGCGCCCACAGCCCGGCCTCGCCCGCGAGCAGGCTGAGCAGCAGCCCGGTGGCGACCTGCGCGGAGCCGATGCCGAGCAGCGCGTGCAGCTGGTCGTCGAGCGCGGCGCTGTACCGCAGCCCGGTGCGGGCCCGCTGCTGCCAGGCGGCCAGCACGGCGTCGCCGAGCGCGGCCAGCGCGGCGACGACGGCCAGCAGCGCCCCGTACGCGGGGCCGGGCAGCCGGTCGGTGGCGCCGGAGTCGTACAGCGGCTGGAACAGCAGCGCCGCGAAGGAGACGCTGACCACCCGGCGGGCCGCGGCGTCCAGTCCGCCCAGCGGGCCGCGCGGCCGGCCGCGGACGGCGGCCAGCGCGGCCCGCCCGGCCAGCTGCGCGGCGAGCCCTGCGGCCGTGCCGACGGCGGTGACGGCGGCGGTCTGCGACACCCCGTGCCCGGTGGGCAGCCCGTGCAGCGGCCCGAGCAGCGCGTACGCCAGGGCGACGGCGGTGGCCACCGGCGCGGGTTCGCGGTCGCCGGGCAGCGCGGGACCGGCGCACTGGCCGAGCGCGATCAGGGCGGTGAACGCCAGCGCCACCCCGGGCTGGCTGGTGCCGACGGCGAGCGCGTGCACCAGCGCGCAACCGCCGAGCACGGCGGCCGCGCCGTGCAGCAGGTCGGCCGGCCCCGGCCGCCGGACGGTCACGTCGCTCCGCCGGCGGGCAGGCCCTGCTCGGACGGCTGCGGCGTCCGGGCCGGTTCGGGCACGCCGAGCGGAATGTCCGGCACCTCGCCGTCCCAGCCGCCGGGCGGCGGCGGTTCGGGCTGCCAGCCGTGTTCGGCGACGGCGTCCACCAGGGCCCGCACCATCACCGGGTCGAACTGGCTGCCCGCGCACCGTTCCAGCTCGGTGACGGCCTCCGGGACGGGCCGGCCGCGCCGGTAGGAACGGGTGGAGGTCATCGAGTCGAAGGCGTCGGCGACCGAGATGATCCGGGCGAACTCGGGGATCCGGTCCCCCGCCAGGCCGTACGGGTAGCCCCGGCCGTCGATCCGCTCGTGGTGGTGCAGGATGCCGTCCCGGCCCTCGCCGAGGAAGTCCAGCTGCCGCACCAGCTCGTGCCCGAACACCGGGTGCACCTCGACGGCGCGCCGCTCCTCGACCGTCAACGGCCCGTTGCGGCGCAGCAGTTCGGTGGCCACCGCGAGCTTGCCGACATCGTGCAGGGTGCCGGCGAAGTGCAGGGTGCGGATCCGGTCCTCGGCGAGGCCCAGCTGGCGGGCGATCAGCACCGAGGCCCGGCCGACCCGTTCGCTGTGGCCGCGGGTGTAGGCGTCCTTGATCTCCACCGCCTGCACCAGCGCCTGCACGGTGGCCCGGTGCGCGGCGCGCTCGCGGTGGCCCTGCGCGGACAGCCAGGCGGTGATGGTCAGCGGCAGCAGCCCGAGCACCGCCGCGAACGCCCCGTACGGGCCCTGCCACAGCACCGCCACCATCAGCCCGCCCGCGCCGTGCAGCAGCGCCGCGGGCGCCGCCCGGCGCAGTTTGCGGAGCACGCCGCGGCCGGCCGGGCCGCAGGTCAGCCGGACCATGCCGGCCACCAGTGCGCCGTTGACCAGGCAGAACGTCAGGATCGCGGCGAACGCGCCGAACGCCGCGCCGGGGAAGCGGGTGCCCAGCAGCAGCCGGGAGCCGCCGAGCAGCCGGAACACCTCGGCGGAGATCGCCGAGGCCAGCGCCAGCTGGGCGGCGTTCCACACCCGGCGCAGGTGGCGCGGCTGCTGGGCGGGGCCGAGCAGCGCCCCGGGCAGCGCGACCAGGGCGGCGGCGGCCGGCGGCAGCATCAGCACGCCGGCGAACAGCACCGGGAAGAAGCCGCTGCCGCGCGGGTCCGCCGAGGGCTCCGGCCCGGACCGGCCGCGCAGCCACCGCCACACCCGGGCGCACGGGGTGCGCGCGCCCTGGGCGAGCGACTCCAGGCACAGGTGCAGCAGGGCCAGCAGTCCGATCCGGGGCCAGTCGAGCACCGGCCAGGCCGACCACAGCGGCAGCAGCGCGACCGTCGCCGCCGTCAGCACGGCGGCCAGATAGGCCACGGCCCGCCCCGGCAGGGCGATGCGCTCGCGTTCGCTGGCGATCTCGGCCTCCCCAGCCCGTACCGGGCCCTCCGACGTGAGGACTCGTCAGAGAATAGGGCCCGGCCACCCGGACGGGACGCACGATCGCGGATCGCCGCAGCCGGAGCAGCGACAGCTCACCCGATCGAGTGAGCAATCACTCCGCAGTGGCGATGGCGGAGCCGTGACCGGCCGTACCCTCGACCGTCATCTCCACGCCGACCGAGCCCACCTCGGCCACCGGACCGCCGCCCGGGCCCTGGCCCTGCCGGATCGAATCGATCCGGGCCAGCACCTTCGCCCGGAGGTCGGCGGGCGTGTCGTCGCAGCCGCACGAGCGCTTGATCAGCGCCTTGATCGCCTGTTCGAGGCCGTACTTCTCCAGGCACGGCGAGCACTCGTCGAAGTGCACCCGCAGCTTGGCGCAGTCGCCCTCGGGCATCTCGTTGTCGAGAAATTCGTAGAGGTGGTCGAGCACCTCTCCGCACTCGGTCTCGTGCGGATCGCCGCAGCTCATGAGCCAGCGCCCTTCGCTTCGTGCCCTGCACCGGTACCGGCCGGGACCAGCCCTCGCTCGCGGGCGTAATCCTCCAGCATGCCGCGCAGTTGGCGGCGACCACGGTGCAGTCGGGACATCACCGTACCGATGGGTGTACCCATGATGTCCGCGATCTCCTTGTACGCAAAGCCCTCGACGTCCGCGAGGTACACCGCGATCCGGAATTCCTCCGGAATGGCCTGCAGCGCGTCCTTCACATCGCTGTCCGGCAGGTGGTCGAGCGCCTGCGCCTCGGCGGAGCGCAGCCCCGTCGACATGTGCGACTCGGCGCGCGCCAGCTGCCAGTCCTCGATCTCCTCGGCCGCGGTGCGCTGGGGTTCGCGCTGCTTCTTGCGGTACGAGTTGATGAACGTATTGGTGAGGATGCGGTACAGCCAGGCCTTGAGGTTGGTGCCCTCACGGAACTGGTGGAACGACGCGTACGCCTTGGCGAACGCCTCCTGGAGCAGGTCCTCCGCGTCGGCCGGGTTGCGGGTCATCCGTAGCGCCGCCGAGTACATCGGCTCCAGGAAACCCAGCGCGTCACGCTCGAAGCGCTCGCGCCTGGCCTCCTCGCTCTCGTTCTCGGACACCCGGAAGGTGTCCTCGCCGATCACCTCGGCCAGTTCGTCGCCGGTGAGCTGCTCGCCCTCCGGACGGCCCTGGTCGGTGCCCGAAGCACCCGACGCGGCCGCGTCATCGGTCCCGACGACCGGACCCACCTCCTCGATCAGCTTCACACGGCCCACCACGGGCCGATCCGCAAGCGAGGATATCGGGCTGACCGGTTTCTCGCCCGCGGCAACCCACTGCGACCAGTCCGGCACGAGCGGCGCCTCGGCCGCCCGCTCGTCGGGCCGTTCGGGGCACGCGATCGAAACCATGGACGCTGCCTTTCCACCGGGACTCGTTCTGACGACTCGTGCAACCGCGAACATCGCCCGGGCATTCCCCATGGCGGTCCCTGGGATTCCACATGCTGACCGTGCCGCGGCCTTGCCGCCGCGCGCCTCCCGCTTCGCGCGGTCCTCCCCCGGCCCCAGCGGGCCGGGGGGTGCCCCCACCCGCCCCGGTCGGGGCACGACGGAACTCGCGTGTCAGAGCCAGTCGGCCACGGCACCGGTGATCAGCGTCAGCGCTTCCTCCTGACCCAGCGGGGCCTTCTTCGGGACTTTGAACCCGTGCGAGGCGTAGGGCACTTCGACCAGGCGGTGGGTGCCGGGCAGGGCCGGGAAGTCCGCCGGGGTGCCGAAGGTGTCGGCACCGCCCTGCACCACCAGGGTCGGCAGGCCGGTCCCCACCAGTTCCTCCGCCCGGCTCTTCTCCGGCTTGCCCGGCGGGTGCAGCGGGAAGGCGAGGGCCAGCACGCCCGCCGCGCCGAGGCCGGCGGCGGTGCGGCAGGCCACCCGGGCGCCGGCGCTGCGGCCGCCCGCGTACACCGGCAGCCCCGTCTCGGCGGCGGCGGCGAACTGCGCGGGCCAGCCGGCGTCGAGGGTCTTCGGGGCGGGGGCGAGCTTGCGGCCGGCCACCCGCCAGGGCTGCTCGGCGAGCACCACGGTGACGCCCGCCACCGGGAGGGCCGCGGCGAGCGCCTGCAGGTCGGGCGCCTCGATGCCGCCGCCCGCGCCGTGGCCGAGCAGCAGGACGGCGCGCGGGGCGTCGGCCCGGAACCAGTGGAGCCGGGCGTCGCCGGTGGGGGTCTCGATGATCTGCGGCATGGCGCCGAGCGTATAGAGGGGAGCGTCTCAGAACAGCGTGGTGAGGTCGTCCTCGGTGAGTCGCCTGGTCAGGCCGGGGTGGTTGTTGCGGATCGAGCCGACCTCGTCGGGCACCGGGTGGATGCGCAGCTCGCCGGGCGGTGGCGGGGTGAGGTCGGCGCTCTCGGCATGGGGGTCGAGCCAGGTGTCCCAGCGGTCGGGGCCGAGGTACAGCGGCATCCGCTCGTGGACGGGGGCGAGCAGCGGTTCGGCGGCGGTGGTGACGACGGTGCAGGTGACCAGCCAGGCGTCCGGGTGGTCGGCGGGGACGTCCCGGTTGCGCCAGAACTCGTACAGGCCGGCCAGCGCCGTCGGCGCGGGAGACGAAGTAGGGGCGGCGGGGCGGGCGGGAGACGTCGTCGGTGGGCGCGGTCTGCCACTCTCCCCCAGCCCGGCGGCTGGGAGGTGCCCCCATTTCGCCGTCCACCGGTATCAGGCAGCGCCGCGAGGCGAAGGCCTGCCGGTAGGCGGGCTTCTCGTGGACGGTCTCCGCCCGCGCGTTGATCATCTTCACCGCGGTGTCCGGACTGCTCGCCCAGGCCGGCACCAACCCCCAGCGCAGCACCCGCAGTTGACGCACCGGCCGGCGCTCGCCGCGCGGCGCCCGGTCCAGCACGGCGAACGCGGACGCGGTGGGTGCGACGTTCCAGCTGGGGGCCAGCGTCTCGGTGGGATCCCACTGCCGGACCCCGAAGTGCCGGACCAGGTCGGCGGGGTCGGTGGAGGAGGCGAAGCGGCCGCACATGCCGTTCAGCTTGCCAGAGCCTGCCTGCCCGCAGAACCGGCGGCTACCGGCCGCCCGTCCTTCCGTGAAACGCTGCCCGCCCGAACGACGGTGATCGGAGGCCCACCGGAATGGACTTCGCACAACTGTGGGACCGGATGACGGCCGTACAGCCCGACCCGCCGACCTGGCTGGCGTGGGGCGCCGCGGCGGCGGCGCTGCTGGCGGTGGCGCTGCGCCCGCTGTGGCGGCTGAGCCGCACCGTGGTGACCATCGCGCACGAGGGCGGGCACGGCGTGATGGCGCTGCTGACCCGCCGCCGGCTCTCCGGCATCCGCCTGCACTCGGACACCTCCGGGCTGACGGTCACCTCCGGGCGGCGGACCGGGCCGGGCGTGGTGCTGACCTTCGCGGCCGGCTACCCGGCGCCCTCGCTGCTCGGCCTGGGCGGGGCGGGACTGCTGGCGGCGGGCCGGATCACCGCGCTGCTGTGGATCGGCATCGCACTGCTGGCGGCGATGCTGCTGACCCTGCGCAACCTGTTCGGCGTGCTGGCGGTGCTGGCGACCGGCGGCGCGTTCCTCGGGGTGTCCTGGTACGGAGACGCCGAGTGGCAGGGCGCGTTCGCCCACCTGGGCGTGTGGTTCCTCCTGCTGGCCGGGGTGCGTCCGCTCGTCGAGCTGTTCTCCACCCGGCGGCGCGGCGACGCGCCCGGCTCGGACGCCGACCAGTTGGCCGGGCTCACCGGCGTACCCGCGACGGCCTGGCTGGCGCTGTTCCTGGTGGTGGCGCTGGTCTGCCTGGGGCTCGGGGCAGCCTGGCTGCTGCCCCGGTAGGGGGGCGCGGCCTCATAGACTGGGCGACATGACCGACTCCCTGTGGCCCGCTCCCGTCGCCACCGCCGCCGTGGACGCGACTGTGACGATCCCCGGCTCGAAGTCCGCGACCAACCGCGCGCTGGTGCTGGCCGCCCTCGCCGACGGCCCGGGCTGGGTGCGCCGCCCGCTGCGCAGCCGCGACTCGCAGCTGATGGCGGACGGCCTGCGGGCCCTGGGCGTGACGGTCGAGGAGACGGTGAACGAGGCGTCCGGCGGCACCGGCGGCGGCGAGGCCTGGCGGGTCATCCCGGCCGAGCGCCTGCGCGGCCCGGCCCAGGTGGACGTCGGCAACGCCGGCACGGTGATGCGCTTCCTGCCGCCGCTGGCCACCCTGGCGGACGGCCCGGTGCACTTCGACGGCGACCCGCGCAGCCACGAGCGCCCGCAGCACGGCGTGATCGACGCGCTGCGCACCCTCGGCGCCCGGATCGACGACGGCGGGCGTGGCGGCTTCCCGCTGACCGTGCACGGCACCGGCGCCCTGGACGGCGGCCCGGTGGAGGTGGACGCCTCGTCCTCCTCGCAGTTCATCTCGGCGCTGCTGCTGTCCGGCGCCCGCTTCAACAACGGCGTGGAGATCCGCAACGTGGGTGCCACGGTGCCCTCGCTGCCGCACATCCGGATGACCGTCGACATGATCCGCAAGGCCGGCGGCCAGGTCGACGCCCCCGAGGACGGCGGCGAGAAGGACATCTGGCGGGTCACCCCGGGCGCGCTGCTCGGCCGCGACCTGGTGGTCGAGCCGGACCTGTCCAACGCCGCCCCGTTCTTCGCCGCGGCCCTCGCCACCGGCGGCCGGGTCGTCGTCCGGGACTGGCCCAAGCACACCTACCAGCCCGGCGACCAGCTCCGCGAGATCTACACCGCGATGGGCGGCTCCTGCCAATTCGTGGACGAGGGGTTGGAGTTCACCGGCACCGGCAAGATCCACGGCATCGAGGTGGACCTGCACGACGTCGGCGAGCTGACCCCGGTGATCGCCGCCGTCGCAGCCCTCGCCGACTCCGAGTCCCACCTGTACGGCATCTCCCACCTGCGGCTGCACGAGACCGACCGGCTCGCCGCGCTCGCCAAGGAGATCAACGACCTGGGCGGCGACGTCTCGGAGACCGAGGACGGTCTGCGGATCCGCCCCCGCCCGCTGCACGGCGGTGTCTTCCACACCTACGAGGACCACCGGCTGGCCACCGCCGCCGCCGTCCTCGGCCTGGTGGTGGACGGCGTCCTGGTGGAGAACGTGGCGACCACCGCGAAGACCCTGCCGGACTTCCCGCAGATGTGGGCCGACCTCCTCGGCCAGGGCTGACGGGGGATCACGAGCATGCGCCGCTACGGCAAGGACGCCGACGAGGACGACATCCGCAGCCGCCCGGGCCGCCGGGGCTCCCGCCCCCGCACCCGCATCCGGCCCAAGCACGAGGACGCCGCCGAGGCGATGATCCTCACCGTGGACCGGGGCCGGATGACCTGCCTGGTCGACAGCGGAACCAAGGACGAACGCCTGGTCACCGCCATGAAGGCCCGCGAACTCGGCCGCAAGGGCGTGGTCGTCGGCGACATCGTCAACCTGGTCGGCGACCTCTCCGGGGCCCCCGACACGCTGGCCCGGATCGTCCGGGTCGAGGAACGCACCTCGGTGCTGCGCCGCACCGCGGACGACGACGACCCGTACGAGCGGATCGTGGTCGCCAACGCCGAACAGCTGGCCATCGTCACCGCGCTCGCCAACCCGGAGCCCCGCCCCCGGCTGATCGACCGCTGCCTGGTCGCCGCGTACGACGCCGGCATGGAGCCGCTGCTGGTGCTCACCAAGTCCGACCTGGCGCCCGCCGACGAGCTGCTGGAGTCGTACGCGGCGCTCGGCATCGACTACGTGGTGACCCGGCACGACGAGCTGGCCACCACCGGCGCGGAGGCCGTCCGGGAGTACCTGCGCGGGAGGACCACCGTGTTCATCGGGCACTCCGGCGTCGGCAAGACCACCCTGGTCAACGCGCTCGTCCCGGACCAGCAGCGGACCACCGGCCACGTGAACGCCGTCACCGGCCGCGGCCGGCACACCACCGTCTCCGCGCTCGCCCTGCGGCTGCCCCCGCCGCCCGGCGTGAAGCCCGGCTCCCGCAAGGCCCTCGACCCGGGCTGGGTGATCGACACCCCCGGCTTCCGGTCCTTCGGCCTGTCCCACATCGACCCGTCCCGGGTCATCCACGCCTTCCCCGACCTGGAACCCGGCACCGAGGACTGCCCGCGGGCCTGCTCGCACGACGAACCGGACTGCGCCCTGGACGCCTGGGTCGCCGACGGCCACGCCGAACCGGCCCGGCTCTACTCGCTGCGCCGCCTGCTCGCCACCAAGGAAGCCCACGAGGGGGACTGAGAGTTCACTGGACCGACGAGTCGCCCGGCCCTGCCCACTGGGTAACGATAGGAAGGTCACACCGTCCTATCTGACAGGGAGTCAACCCGATGGCATGGGCCATGGTGATCCTCGCCGGTCTGCTGGAAACGGGATTCGCGGTCAACCTCAAGCTCAGTCACGGCTTCACCAAGCTCTGGCCCACCATCAGCTTCTGCCTCTTCGCGCTCGGCTCCTTCGGCCTGCTCACCCTCTCCCTGAAAACCCTCCCGGTGGGCAGCGCCTACGCGGTGTGGACCGGCATCGGCGCGGCCGGCACCGCCTTGTACGGAATCATCTTCCTCGGGGAGTCCTCCTCCACCCTCAAACTGGTCTCGGTGAGCCTGGTCATCGCAGGTGTGATCGGACTTCAGCTCAGCGGCTCGGGACACTGAGTCCGCTAGGGTTCGGGGCATGGCCGACTACCACGACGATCTCCGACTCGCCCACGTCCTCGCCGACTCGGCCGACTCGGTCACCATGGAGCGCTTCAAGGCGCTCGACCTCAAGGTCGAGACCAAGCCCGACCTGACCCCGGTCAGCGACGCCGACAAGGCCGCCGAGGAACTCGTCCGCTCCGTCCTGCAACGAGCCCGGCCCCGCGACGCGGTGATGGGCGAGGAGTACGGCCTGCAGGGCTCCGGCCCGCGCCGCTGGGTGATCGACCCGATCGACGGCACCAAGAACTACGTCCGCGGCGTCCCGGTCTGGGCCACCCTGGTCGCCCTCCTCGAGGAACAGCCCGACGGCGAACACGCCCCCGTCGTCGGCATCGTCTCCGCCCCCGCCCTCGGCCGCCGCTGGTGGGCCGCCAAGGGACTCGGCGCGTTCGCCGGCCGCAGCCTCGCCAAGGCCCAGCGCATCCACGTCTCCAAGGTCTCCCGCCTCGCCGACGCCTCGCTCTCCTTCTCCTCCCTCAGCGGCTGGGAGGAACGCGCCCGCCTCGACGCCTTCCTCGACCTCACCCGCAAGTGCTGGCGCACCCGGGCCTACGGCGACTTCTGGTCCTACATGATGGTCGCCGAGGGCGCCGTCGACATCGCCGCCGAACCCGAACTCTCCCTCTGGGACATGGCCGCCCCCTGCATCGTCGTCCAGGAAGCCGGCGGCCGCTTCACCGGCCTCGACGGCATCGACGGCCCCTCGGGCGCGGACGCGGTCGCCACCAACGGCATCCTCCACGAGGCGGCGCTGCGCTCACTGAGCCTGTAGGCAGGTGGGCGCGAGCGGGGAGAGCGCAACCAGGGGCGCGGGGAACTGCGCGAAGGGGAACGCACCCACCAGCAAGATCGCGACGCAGGACAATGACTTGCACGTGATCGCGACCTTGCGGACGTGATGTGCGCTTGTCGCGCAGTTCCCCGCGCCCCCGGTTTCGCGCCCGCCTGCTCTCGCGCCCGCCTGCTCTCGCGCCCGTCTGCGTTCGCGCCCTCCTGCGTTCGCGCCCGATTACGCGGACAACTCCGCTGTCATCGCCTCCAGCAACCGCCCCGCCCGCTCCGCGACCTCCGCCGGCCCGTACTCCGTCGCCCGCTTGCACCAGTTCTCGGCCTGCACCGTCTCCCCCCGGCGAAGGGCCAGCAGCGCCAGCCTGAGCGCGGCCCGCCCGTGCCCCGCGTCCGCCGCCCGCGTGTACCAGAGCATCGCCTCGGCCTCGGAGTCCTGACGGGCCAGCAGCAGCCCGAGGTTGAACGCCGCGCTGCGGCTCCCGCCCTCCGCCGCCCGCCGGTACCAGCTCTCGGCGATCTGCAGCGCGCCCCGTTCCGCGGCGCGGACGCCCATCCGGACCTGCGCCCGCAGGTGCCCCGCGTCCGCCGCGACCGCGTACCAGTGTTCGGCGTCCGCGTCGGCGTCCCCGCGCCGGTCCAGGAGTGAGGCGAGCCGGAACGCGCCCTCCGCGGAGCCGCCTTCTGCGGCCTGCCGGTAGCGGTCGAGCGCCCCGGCGAGGTTGCCTCGCTGTTCCTGGACGACGGCGAGTTGGAGCGCGGCCTCGCCGTGCCCCTCGGCGGCGGCGCGGGCGTACCACTCCTGGGCCTGCCGGGTCTCGCCGCGGCCGGCGTGCAGCACGCCGAGGTTGAACGCGCCGTCGACGGAGCCGGCTTCGGCGGCCTTGGAGAACCAGGGTTCGGCTCCGAATTCGTCGCCGCGCTGGAGCAGCATGACGGCGAGCGCGTTGCAGGCTTCGCGGTGGCCGGCGTACGCGGCGCGGCGGTACCACTGTTCGGCCTGGGTGTCGCGGCCGACGCCGGCGCACAGCAGGCCGAGGTTGAAGGCGCCGTTGTGGTCGCCGGCGTCGAGCGCGGCGCGGTACCAGCGTTCGGCGACGGCGTCCTCGCCGCGGCCGGCGTGCAGCGCGCCGAGCGCATTGGCGGCGGCGGCGTCGCCGGCTTCGGCGGCCTCCTGCCACCATTCGGCGGCGGCGGTGGGGTCGCCGGCGTCGCGGAGCAGGAAGCCGAGCGCGCAGGCGGCGCGGGCTTCGCCGTTCTGCGCGGACTGCCGGTACCAGCGGGCGGCTTCGTCGAGGTCGCCGCGGGCTTCGAGCAGCACGCCGAGGCGCAGCGCGGCGCGGGCGTGGCTGCGGGCGGCGGCGGTGCGGTACCAGGTTTCGGCGGTGTCCTTGTCGCCGGCGGCTTCGCGCATCCGGGCGAGGCGGTAGGCGGCTTCGCGGTGGCCGGTGTCGGCGGCGGCCTTGAACCAGCGTTCGGCGCGGACGTCGCGGCGGTGTTCCATCAGGTCGCCGAGGGCGTACGCGCCGAGCGGGTGGCCCTGTTCGGCGGCGAAGTGCAGCCAGTACTCGGCGGCTTCCTCCTCGCCCTGGTCGCGCAGTTGCAGGCCGAGGGCGTGCGCGGCGGGTGCCGAGCCGGCGACGGCGGCCTGCCGCCACCACTGGCCGGCTTCGGCCCGGTGGCCCTGCTGGTGGAGCAGCACGCCGAGGTTGTTGGCGGCGGCGCGCAGGCCCGCGGCGGCGGCGGTGCGCAGGTAGGGTTCGGCGTCCTGGAGGTCGCCGCGGCGCAGCAGCAGGGCGCCGAGCTGGCTGGCGGCGCCGGGGTCGCCGGCGTCGGCGGAGCCGCGGTGGCGGGCTTCGAGGGCGGCCTGTTCGCGGGCGGCGAGGGCGGTTTCGAAGCTGTCGGCGCCGTCGTCGCTCTCCAGCAGGTCGCGGGCGGAGGCGGTGGCGACGACCTGGTCGGCGGTCAGGTGGACGAGGCTGTCGGGGCCGTAGCCGGACGCGGCGAGGCGGCCGCCGGCGGTGATGCGCTGTGCGGGCAGGCTGCCGCCCGGCCGGCGGGCGCGTCGGGCACCGGTGTCACTGTCCGTGGTGCTGCTGGCCGCCGGTCGTTCTCCCGTTCCGTTCCTTCCGATGAGTTTCATGCCGACTCCAGCTCCCCCCGAGTGTCGCGGCATTCGCCCCCGGCCGTCGGCCCGGGACGGGTCCCCCAGGGGTCACGCCGGATCGGACGGCCTGTCAATGGCCGTGCCGCGTCCCCCTCGTGGTCCATCGTCGCATCACCCGCAACCCTCGTACACCTGCTCCGTCCGTTTTGGCGGAGCGGGGCCGAAGCCCGGCGAGATTGCTTCAGCGCTTTGTCGATTTCCCGACACTGAGCCCCACAAACCCCGGCCACGCATCGTACCGGAGTCGATCAACACTCGATGCACACAAGGGCGAAGGCCCGAAGGGCGAATCCCTCCGGGCCTCCGTGGCGGAGCTGATGACGTTCGGTCAGCTGATGCTGAAATCGTCTGCCTGGTAGGCACCCTGGCCGTACCAGCCGTGCGCCCAGATGGTCACCGAGGTGACCGAGGCGCCGGTGGTGAACTTGGTGGACAGCTGCGTCCACGCGCTCCCGCCGGGGGTCCAGGTCGAGCTGTCCGCGCCGGAGCCGGTGACGCCCAGGTAGGTGTAGTTGCCCTTCACCCACGCGGACAGCGTGTACGTGGTGTTCGGCTTGACCGTGACGGTCTGCTGGCACTGCGCGGTGTCACTGGCACTGGCGTTGCCCTGCAGCGCGTACGAACCGGTGTGACCGCCGCCGACCACGCTGCCGCCGCCGCCCGCGCAGCTCCAGGGGCTGAGCGCGCCGGACTCCAGACCGGGGTTGGCGACGATCCCGCCGCCACCGGGGCCACTCGGCGAGGAGGACGGGCTGCCGGACGGGGAGCCGCTCGGCGAGGTGGACGGCGAGGGGCCGCTGCTGGTGCTGCTGCTCGCGCTCGGCGAGGGCGAGGTCGGCGGCGCGGGGCAGTTGGCGGCCGAGCCGTTGGTCGCCGTCACCAGCGGGTTCAGCAGCACCGCGTTCGGGTCGTCATAGAGCGAGAACACGAAGGAGCCGCCGAGCCCGTTGCAGTGCGCGTAGTCCATCTTGGCCTGGATGGACCTGGCGTTCTCCCCGGACCAGAAGTTGGTGCCGTCGTAGAAGTAGGCGGCCTGCGAGGCCGGGTCCCAGTAGGTGTCGTTGGCGTTGTCGACGACACCCAGCAGTTCCTTGTACATCCGCACCCCGGCCACGTTGCCGGAGTTCGGCGCCCCCTGCGCGGGCCCATTGGCCGGTTGGAACAGCCCGTGGTTGGCGCCGGCCGCCACGCCCGTCCAGCCGCGGTAGTACAGCGGGACGCCCATGTTCAGCTTGTTGGCCGGGAAGCCGCCGGGGATGCCGTACGAGGGGTCGCCGACCGTGTAGGCCTTGATCGCCTCGTCGATGGAGTACTTGGCGTTGCCCGGCGGGATGCTGTTCGACGGGTCACCGGGGTTCTGGTAGACCGGCGTCTGATGGTTGGTCGGGCCCTGCGCCTCCCAGCCGCCGTGCATGTCGTACGTCATCGGGTCGCCGAAGGTCAGGTACTGGGCGATCTTGTCGGTCTCGACGTGCTGGATCTTGTCCTGGCCGGCGGGCAGCGCGGCGCTCAGTGCGTAGGTCTTGCCGTCGGCGGCGCCCTGGGCGTTGAGCTCGCTGCGGAACTCGGCGAGCAGTGCGGTGAAGTTCTGCTTGTCGTTCGGGGAGGAGTGGTTGCCGGTGTGGCCGCCGCCGCCCGGATACTCCCAGTCGATGTCGAAGCCGTCGAAGATGCCCTTGCCGGTGCCGGGGCCGCCGTAGCCGCCCTGGGCGGGCAGGTTGCCCTTGATGAACATGTCGACGCAGGAGGAGACGAACTTCTTGCGGGAGGCGTCGGTGGCGGCCGCGTCGGAGAAGTACTTGGAGTACGTCCAGCCGCCGATCGACAGCAGCACCTTCAGCTTCGGGTACTTGGCCTTCAGTTCCTGGAGCTGGTGGAAGTTGCCGGCCAGCGGCTGGTTCCAGGTGTCGGTGGAGTTGTCGACGCTGTTGCCGTTGGCGAAGGTCTTCGCGTAGTCGGCGTAGTAGTCGCCCGCGCCGTCGCCGGCGTTCGGGTTGTTCTCGTCCTGGGAGGCCGCCGAGTTGGCTTCGAAGCAGGTCAGGTTGGTGGGGTCGATGTTGGCGAAGTCGTACAGCAGGTAGTCGAGTTTCCCGGCCATGCCGTTGGTGTCGACGTTCTTCAGGTAGTAGGCGTTCTGGTAGATCGACCACTGGTCGAAGTAGGCGATCTTCAGGCCGCCGCTGGTGGCGGGGGCGCCCGTGGTGTTGGACGGTCCGGCGGTCGCGGTGGGGGCTCCCAGCAGCGACATCGCCCCGGCGAGCAGGGTGGCGGCCGCGGCGGTGACGGCCCAGACCCTTCTGTTGTTGCGGTGCATGCGGATGTGCCTCTCCTGTCACGTGGGGATGCAGGAACGCCGTCGGACACCCGGTCGGGGAGCGGCAGACGGGGGCAGAACACGGTCGATGCCCGGATCGGGCACGTGTTGCAGCACCACGAGGCGGGCGGTGGGGGCCGCCCGTCATGGGCACGACCCAGATTGGACTGGACCACTGGGGGTGTCAATCGGGTCTGCACCAAGGAATGGCAAAGGCCCGGAGGCTGATGCCTCCGGGCCTTTCGCTACTGAGTAGCGGGGACAGGATTTGAACCTGCGACCTCTGGGTTATGAGCCCAGCGAGCTACCGAGCTGCTCCACCCCGCGTCGGTGAAACCACTGTAGCACGATCACGGGGTGGAACATCAAATCGGTTTTCCCAGCTCAGCCGGTGGGCGACGCCCCCGGCGAACCTGACGGTGCGCCGGACGGCGTCGGCGCAGCACCGCCCGAGCCGTTCTTCGGCTCGGCCGCCAGCGCGGCGTCCAGCGCCTTCTGCAGCGCCTGCTGGGCCTGGCCGTACGCCGCCCAGTCGCCGTTCTTCAGAGCGGTCTGACCGTCGGTGAACGCCTTCTGGGCGTCCGCCAGCGCCTTCGCCAGCGCCGGGTTGTCGCCCGGCGTGGGCGTCGCCGGCGGGGTCGGCGTGGTGCTGCCGCCCGGATCGGCGGGGGCGGTCGGGGTGGTGGCCCCGGCGCCGGCCGAGCCGAGCACCTTGGTCAGCGCCTTGTCCAGGGTGTCCTCCAGCGCCACGTTGTGGTCGCCGTACACCGCCAGCACCTTCTTCAGCACCGGCACCTTCGCGCCGCGCGCCACCAGGTACACCGGCTCGACGTTGAGGATGCCGCCGCCGACCGGCAGGGTCAGCAGGTTGCCGTACACCACGTCCGAGTCGGCGCCGTTGCGCAGCAGGGTCAGCTGGTGGGCGACGTCGGTGTCGGAGTTGAACTTCGCCTGGGTCAGCGCCGGGCCGAGCGCGCCCGATTCGGAGGTGATCCGCAGGATCCGCAGCTTGCCGTAGTCCGGGCCCGGGTCGGCGTCCGCGGTCATGAACGCGGCCAGGTTCTTCCGGCCCGAGGGCACGAACGAGGTGGTCAGCGAGAAGCTGGCCTTCTTCGCGTCCGGCATCCGCACCGTCAGGTAGTACGGCGGCTGCACCTCGTCGGCGTTGACGGTCGGGTCGACCGGCACCTCCCAGATGTCAGTGCCGTTGAAGAACGCCGTGGCGTCCGTCATGTGGTACATCCCGAGCAGGTCGCGCTGCACCTTGAACATGTCCTGCGGGTAGCGCAGGTGCGGCAGCAGCGTGTCCGGGATGTCCGCCTTCGGCTGGACGGTGCCCGGGAACGCCTTCATCCAGGTCTTCAGCACCGGGTCGGACTCGTCCCACTGGTAGAGCGTCACCTCACCGGTGTACGCGTCGACCGTGGCCTTCACCGAGTTGCGGATGTAGTTGACCTCGTTGACGGCGGTCAGGGTGCGGCCGCGCTGGTCGGTCAGCGAGTCCTTGGTGGCATCGCCGAGCACCGTCTTGGACGAGAACGGGAAGCCGTCGGAGGTGGTGTAACCGTCCAGCACCCACACCAGGCGGCCGTTCTCCACCACCGGGTACGGGTCGGCGTCGATCGACAGCCACGGCGCGACCTTCTCCACCCGCTCCTTCGGGGTGCGGTCGTAGAGGATCTTCGCGCCGTCCTTGATCGCCCCGGAGTAGAGGATCTGCGGCTCGGCGAACTTCACCGCGTACGCGGCCCGGGTCAGCGGGTTGTCCAGCGAGACGCCGCTGCCGCCGGTGTACTGGTACGTCCGGTCGGGGTCGGAGTCCCGGGTGTAGTCGATCTCGTCCATGCCGGGGCCGACGATCGAGTACGTGCTGGACTTCTCGCCGTAGTACACCCGCTGCTGGTAGTCGCCCAGCGCCCCGGTGGTCGGCAGCGACTGCTGGGTGTAGACCGGGTTGCCGTTGGCGTCCACCTGGTTGCCCTTGGCGGCGACCACGCCGTACCCGTGGGTGTACTTGAAGTGGTCGTTGATGAAGTTGCGCTGCTGCACGCCCGTCAGGTCCAGCTCACGCACGCCCAGCACGGTGTCCTGGTCGCCGTACCGGTCCACGTCCAGGGTCTTCGGGAACGCGTAGTACTGGCGCAGCGCCTGGTTCTGCTGGAACGTCGGCGACACCACGTTCGGGTCCAGCAGCCGGATGTCGGCCACGGTCTGCGCGTCCTGCTTCAGCTTCTCCGCGTCCGGGGTGACGGTCGGCGAGTACTGGTCCGGCTGAACGTCGGCGATGCCGTAGGCCTGCCGGGTCGCGTCGATGTTCTTCTGGATGTACGCGGTCTCCTTGGCCTGCTCGTTCGGCTTGACCTGGAACTGCTGCACGATCGCCGGGTACAGCCCGCCGACCAGCACCGCCGACAGCGCCATCAGCCCGAAGCCGATCAGTGCCGGCGCCCAGGTCCGCCGCACCGGCGTCAGGAAGAACAGCACCGCGCAGATGATCGCCACGAAGAACAGGATCGTCTTGGCCGGCAGGAACGCGTTCGCGTCCACGTAGCGCAGACCCGTCCAGCCCTCGACGCCCTTGTACGACTCGCTCTTCACCGCCAGCGCGTACCGGTCCAGCCAGTACGCCACCGCCTTCAGTAGCACGAACACGCCCAGCAGCACGGCCAGATGACCCTGCGCCCCGGCACTCGCCCGACGGCCCGGGCCTTGCAGCCGAAGGCCGCCGTACAGGTAGTGCACGGCCGTCGCCGCCAGCAGCGACACGATCACCGCGCTGAACGCGAAGCCCAACAGGAACTCGTACCACGGCAGTTCGAACGCGTAGAACGAGACGTCCAGGTGGAACTGCGGGTCCTTCTGCCCGAACGAGGTGCCGTTGATCCACAGCATCCACGTCCGCCACTGCGCGCCCGCGGCCGCGCCGGCCGCCAGGCCGACCAGCAGCGACAGCCCGATCAGCAGCCACTTGCGGAACGGCGCCACGCCCATCCGGTAGCGGTCCAGGCTCTGTTGCTCCACCGACATCGCCGCCAACGGCGGCCGCAGCCGGTACGCCAGCCACAGGTTGAACCCGACCACCAGCGCCATCAGCAGCCCGAACACCGCGAACAGGCCGATCTTCGCGCCCAGTTGCGAGGTGAACACCGAGCCGTACTTGACCGACTTGAACCACAGCCAGTCGGTCCACAGGCCGGCGAACATGACGAACAGCAGGAACAGTGCCGCCAGCACGCCGACCGTCAGCAGCAGCACCTTCGTCCGGCGCGGCGGCGGCCCGACTCTCGCTCGGAAACCCGGATCGGAACGATCCGGCATCTGGAAGGTCAAGACGCCACCTCAGCTGTTGTTGTCGTTGGGGATGACGGTGCCGCGCCGTGGACGGGCGGACACCGGACTCCAATGCAACTTAAACAGTCTTTACCGGAGTTCCCGGACACTGCGTCGGAGTTGGAGACGGCCCCCCCGGACATGTGAGGATGGCCCCATGTCCGACTCCCCTGACCTGACCTCCGCCGCCTCTGGCATGCCCGCCGCCACCCCCCTCACCCGGGCCGCGCTGGAGATCGACGAGCACGCCGCCACCCTCGGCTGGGACAACCCCGCCCGCCTGTTCGCCCTGGTCGACAACGCCCAGATGCGCAAGGCCAATCCGCGGCTCGCCACCCAGCTCGGCCTGGACGAGAACCCGACCGGCCTCACCCCGGTCGAACAGGAGGAGATCCCGCCGGGCACCGAACTCGACCGCTTCCTGGGCACCATCGCCTGGCCCGACGGCGTGGTCGGCTGCGCCCTGGTCGTCGAACGGCTCATGCTCCCGCCCGGCGCCGAATCCTCCCGCCCGAAGAACGCCACCGAGCAGGAGATCAACGACTGGGTCGCCGGCCACCCCCAGCGCCAGGAAGTCCGCATCACCGCCGCCGTCCTGCGCGACGGCGCCCGCGAGGTCGCACTGCGCCTGCGCGAGAAGGACATCGCCCGCGAGGTCCTCACCGGCCCCGACCTGGTCCCCAACCTCACCCAGGCCCTCCTCGCCACCTTCCAGTAACGAGAGGGTGCGAAACCAGGGAGAGCACCACCAGGGGCGCGGGGAACTGCGCGAAGGGGAACGCACCCGTCAGCAAGATCGCGACACAGGACAATGACCTGCACTTGATCGCGACCTTGCGGAGCAGTTCCCCGCGCCCCTGGTGGTGCAGCCCGCCTGCATTTCGCGCCCCGCGTTTCGCGTCAGCGGTTGCAGCTGGGCAGCGCCGCCTTCTCCCCGCTCCGGATGGAGTCGAGGGCCTTGACCGCCCCCGCGAGGTTGTCGACCTTGACCAGCGTGAGGCCGGAGGGCGTGCCCTTCGTTGCCTCGGCGCAATTCTCGGCGGGGGTGAAGAAATACTCGGCGCCCTTGTCCCGCGCGGCGATCAGCTTCATCTGGATGCCACCGATCGGCCCGACCGTGCCGTCGTCGTCGATGGTGCCGGTGCCCGCCACGAACTTGCCGCCGGTGAGGTCGGTGGGGGTGAGCTTGTCGACGATGCCGAGCGCGAACATCAGGCCGGCGCTCGGGCCGCCGACGTCCTGCAGGCCAATGTCGATCTTGAACGGGTAGACGTGGTCGACGCCGGGCGTGATGCCGACGATGGCCCGGTCCTCGCCCTCCGCCTTGCCGGTGGTGATGGAAACCTGCACCTGGTCGGCAGGGTTCGGCGTCGGGCCGGTCTTGGCGTGCGGGATCACCGTGAAGACGGTGGTCTCGCCGGGCTTGTGCTTCATCACCTGCTCGGCGACCTGGGTCCGGCTGGTGATCGCCGTCCCGTCCACCGCGACGATCTGGTCGCCGGCGTGCAGCTTGCCTTCGGAGGGGCCGCCGGAGGTCACCGAGGAGACGATGATCTGCGTGGTGACCGGGATGTCCAGCTGCTTCAGCGCGGCGGTCTTCGCGCTGTCCTCGGAGGAGGCGAACTCCTCCGCGTTCTGCTGCTGGGCCTCCTGGTCGGTCTGGCCCTTCGGGTACACGTTGTCGTGCGGCACCACCAGCACGTCGCCGCGCATCCAGCCGACGATCGCGGAGATCAGGCTGGGCTGGTAGTTCGCCCCGGTGACCTGGACCGTGGTCATGTTGAGGTGGCCGCTGGTCGGGTAGGTGTCGCGTCCGGTGATGGTGATCACCGGGGTGCCGGTCTTGTCCTGCACGCCGAGGGTGTTGTACGTCGGCCCCGGGCTCATCTCGGTGTACGGCACCTTCATCAGGACCGAGGCACAGAGCAGGCCTATCAGCAGCAGGGTGGCGGCGAGCATCGTCGCCGATCGGCGTGGCATGGCACGACAGTACGGGAAGTCCGGGCCGCGATGCACCGCTGTGCGGCCCGCCGATCTGCCCCTCCAGTGCCTCCCGCGAGGCTATTTGCCGCCGGAGCGTCCGCTGCCGGTGCTGCGTTCCATCGCGGCACGGAAGCGTTCGTGTTCGGCGAGCGAGGACGGGTCGGTGATGGAGCGCGGCGGTCGTGCCGCCCATCCCGCCCACACCGAGGCCAGTAGTCCGGCCACTACAGGAATGATCAACCAGGCAAGCGCAGCCATTTTCGAACTCCCCACAGGCTCGTCATGCGTATCAGCAGATTAGCCGCCTACCGGAGGAACGGCGCGTGCGGTGTCCGAGTTACGGTACGGCGTGGCGCGCCCACCGTTCCGAGATACCCCCGAACGGGGAACGAGCGGGGCGCGGAGCGGACACGGGTGGTCAGCAGGACCCCGATCCGACCCATTCCTCCTCGCCGTCGGCGAAAACCTGGTGTTTCCAGATCGGCACCTCGTGCTTGAGGTCGTCGATCAGCCGCCGAGAGGCCTCGAACGCCTCGCCGCGGTGCGGGCAGGAGACCGCGACGATCACCGCGATGTCGCCGATCTCCAGCCGCCCGGTGCGGTGCACCGCCGCCAGCGCCCGGACCGGGAAGTCCGCACAGATCTTCTCGGCGATCCGGCGCAGCTCCCGCACGGCGGTCGGGTGGGCGCTGTACTCCAGCGCCGCGACCGCCTTCCCGCCGTCGTGGTCGCGCACCGTGCCGACGAACAGCGTGGTGCCGCCCGTCGCGTCGTCACCGACCGCCGCGTGCACCTCGTCCAGGGAGAGCGGCGTCTCACGAACGGCGAGCAGCCGGATCGGGTCGTGGTTCTCGGACATGGCCCCCATCATTCCGCATCCGAGCGGGGCCCCGACAGCGGGTTTCGCACCGCGGAACGGCCGTCCGCGGTGCGAGGGAGCCAGGTCAGATCCGGCGGTGCTTGCGGGCCCGGCGGACCAGCGCCGCCGTGCCGATCAGCGCCACCGTGGCACCGGCCGCGCCCAGGCTGGTGGCGGCCTCCTTGCCGCCCAGCCGGCGCCCGGCCACGGCGTGCTTGCCGGACACCTGGGCGAGCAGTTCGGCCAGCACCTCCTCGTTGGTGTGCTTGGGCCGCCAGCCCGCCTCGTGCAGCCGGCTGCCGGAGACCACCCACGGGTACATGGTGTAGGCGAGATCACCGGCCGGGGCCGGAGTCAGGCCGAGGCGGTGCAGCCGGGCGGCGGTGCCCAGGGCCAGCGAGGCGGGCAGTTCCATCCGGCGGATCCCGGACAGCTCTTCCACGTCCTCCTGCTCCAGCCAGCCGTCGCAGCCGACCGTCACCTCGCCCTCGACCAGGCCGAGCGCCGCGTACTCCAGCGCCGAGGTCAGGTCGTCCAGGTGGCAGAACTGCCAGCACGGGCGGGAGCCGGCCACCACCAGCAGGCGCGGGGCCTCGAAGTGGCGGGTGAGCACGGTGTCGATGCCGGGGCCGACCACCACGGCCGGACGCAGCACGGTGATCTGCAGCCCGGGGTGGGCGCGCGGGGCGCGGCGGGCGAGCCGTTCGATCTCCAGCAGGTCGCCGACCAGCGAGGCCTCCTCGGTGGCCCGCAGTTCGGAGTCCTCGGCGAGCGGGACCTCGTTGTCGGCCAGCGCCCCGTAGACCATCGCGGAGGTGCACAGCACCACGCGGTGCACGCCGACGGCGGCCGCGGCGGTCAGGACGGTCTGGGCGCCGCGCACGTTGTAGGCGCTGCGGGTGCGCGGGTCGGACTCCATGCCGAGGTCCATCGCCAGGTGCACCACCACGTCCACGCCGGACAGCCGCTCGGCCACCGCCGGGTCGCGCACGTCCAGCACCCGCCAGTGCACGCCGGGGACTTCGCCGCGGCGGTCGTCCACCGCGAGCACCCGGCGCACGTGCGGGGAGCTCACCAGGCGCTGGGCGACGCGCTCGCCGAGCACGCCCGCGGCGCCGGTGACGGCCACGGTGAGCGGTTTGCCGCCGTAGGCTGGAGGCGGCGAACCGGCATCGGCCGGCACGTCCTCGCCCTCGGTCAGCCCAGAGCGAACGTCCGAAGGCGGGGAACTCACCGGCCATCCTCCACGGTTAGCTTAAGTGCGTACGTACGAGTGTCACGCACTGTCCATCCTGCCCGAGGCTCGGCCCCAGCGGTGCACCCGGCGCGGTCGGCCGCGAGACCATTGAAACCTCCCGGAGCCTCCGGGCAACAGAATTTCCCGCCACACCCGCGTGACGGCCGATCAGATCGAGGACCCCGTGAGCGACCTCCCCTTCGGATTCGGCGTTCCCCCCGAGGAGCCCGAGGACGGCAAGAACAAGGGCAAGAAGGACGGCGAGCAGGGCGACTCGACCCCGCAGCCGTTCGGCTTCGGCAACGGAAACCCCTTCGGGGCGCTGTTCGGCATGGGCGGCGCCGGCGGGGCGGGCGGCGACAACCCGTTCGCCGCGATGATGGGCGGCTTCAACCCCAACGACCTGGGCGCGGCGTTCCAGCAGCTCGGGCAGATGCTCTCGTTCGAGGGCGGCCCGGTGAACTGGGAGCTGGCCAAGAACATCGCCCGGCAGACCGTGGTCGCCGAGCAGCCCGAGGGGAAGACCAAGGACCGCTCGGTGGGCGCCGCCGAGCGCACCGCCGTGGTCGAGTCGGTCCGGCTGGCCGACCTGTGGCTGGACTCGGCGACCGAGTTCCCGTCCACCTCCTCGACGGCCGTGGCGTGGAGCCGCGCCGAGTGGATCGAGGCCACCCTGCCGGTGTGGAAGGACCTGGTCGACCCGGTCGCGGAGCGGGTCGGCAACGCCATGGGCGGCGTGCTGCCCGAGGAGATGCAGGCCGTGGCCGGGCCGCTGATGGGCATGATGCGCTCCATGGGCGGCGCCATGTTCGGCACCCAGATCGGGCAGGCGCTCGGCGCGCTGGCCGCCGAGGTGCTCGGTTCCACCGACGTCGGCCTGCCGCTCGCCCCCGCCGGGAAGGCCGCGCTGCTGCCGCAGAACATCGCCGAGTTCGGCGACGGGCTGAACGTGCCCGCCGAGGAGGTCCGGCTCTACCTGGCCCTGCGCGAGGCCGCCCACCAGCGGCTGTTCGCCCACGTACCGTGGCTGCGGGCGCACCTGTTCGGCGCCGTCGAGGCGTACGCGCGCGGCATCAAGGTCGACACCTCGCGGATGGAGGAGCTGGTCGGCCAGCTCGACCCGAGCAACCCGGAGGCCCTGCAGGACGCACTGGCCGGCGGCCTGCTGCAGCCCGAGGACACTCCCGAGCAGAAGGCCGCCCTGGCCCGGCTGGAGACCGCCCTCGCCCTGGTCGAGGGCTGGGTCGACGCCGTGGTGCACGCCGCCGCCACCCCGCACCTGCCGCACGCCGCCGCGCTGCGCGAGACGCTCCGCCGCCGCCGCGCCACCGGCGGCCCCGCCGAGCAGACCTTCGCCACCCTGGTCGGCCTGGAACTGCGCCCGCGCCGCCTGCGCGACGCCTCCCGCCTGTGGGCCTCGCTCGCCGACGCCCGCGGCGTCGAGGGCCGGGACGCGCTGTGGAGCCACCCCGACATGCTGCCCACCGCCGCGGACCTGGACGACCCGGACGGCTTCGTGCACCGCGACACCACCGCCGAGGCCGAGGGCGGCTTCGACTTCGACGCGCTGAACAGGCTGCTCGGCGAGGCCGCGGGCGGCGGCGCCGGGAAGCCCGACCTGACCAAGGGCGACGCCGGGTCCGCTTCCGACTCCGACAAGTCCACCTCCGGCGAGGATTCCGGCAAGGATTCCGGCAAGGACGAGGACGGCCGGGAAGGCGACGCCAAGTGACGTCGCTGCACACCGACGCCGTCCGCGCGCTGACCGACTGGGCGCCCGACGACGGCGGCCAGCAGGAGCTGCGCCGCGACTACCTGGCGCACCTGGCGGCCCACCCCGACGGCCTGTGGCGGGCCTGCCTGCCCGGACACATCACCGCCAGCGCGCTGGTGGTCGACCCGGCCGAGGGACGGGTACTGCTGACGCTGCACCCCAAGGTCGGGAAGTGGCTGCAGATGGGCGGCCACTGCGAGCCCGGGGACGGGACGCTGGCCGCGGCGGCGCTGCGCGAGGCGGTCGAGGAGTCCGGCATCGCCGAACTGGAGCTGCTCGCGGTCGGCGGCCGCACCACGCCGGTGAAACTGGACCGGCACCACGTGCGCTGCATGGGCAAGGACCGGCCGGAGAACATCCACCTGGACGTGCAGTACGTCGCCCTCGCCCCGGCCGGAGCGCGCGAGCTGATCAGCGAGGAGTCGCTGGACCTGCGCTGGTTCGGCTGGGACCAGTTGCCGGCCGACACCGACCGCTCGGTGCGGGACTTGGTGGCACGGGCCCGGGCGCTGGTCTGAGCCACTCGCTCTCGACCCCCGCAGGCCCTGAAGGGTCCGGCGGGGGTCGTCGTGCGTCGGGCGGCCGTCAGGTGTTCCGGGCGCCGGGGATGTGCGGCAGCCGGGCGGCGGAGGCGACGCCCTCCAGGTAGCCGCGGGCCCGCTCGGTGCGGGGGTAGGCGTCCAGCAGGGCCCAGAACCGGGGGCCGTGGTCGGGCACCAGCAGGTGGGCGAGCTCGTGCAGCAGCACGTAGTCCACCACGTACTCGGGCATGCCCTGGAGGCGGTGGGAGAGCCGGATGGTGCGCTCGCTGGGGGTGCACGATCCCCAGCGGGAGTTCTGGTTGGTCACCCAGCGGACCTGCTCGGGCTCGGCGCGGCCGCCCAGGTACAGCCCGGACAGTTCGGCGGCCCGGGCCTGCAGGGCCTCGTCGCCGAGCACTCGGCGCTTCTCCTGCGCGGCCAGCTTGTCGAGCATCTGCGCCACCCAGCGCTGTTCCTCGGCGTGCGACATCCGGGCCGGGATCAGCACCACGGTGCGGTCGCCCTCGCGGTAGGCGGAGACGGTGCGGCTGCGGCGGGCGCTGCGGCGCACCTCGACCTTGCTGCGGTCGATGGCCCGCTCGGGGCCGCGGGCCCGGTCGGCCTCGGTGCTGGCATGCGCACCGGACGCCGCGGTCGTGGACCCGGAGGCTGCCCGGGCACGCCAACGCGACGCCGACCGATGGGAGTCGCGTTCGGCTGCCATGGCATGGACGTTACCCCGTCCTCGCGACAGAAGTCCGGCACCGGGACGGCGCGGCCCCGGGGACCACCCGGGCGCGTTGTCCACAGGCTGTGCACGGTGATGACCGGATTTTCGGTACGGGCCTGTGGACAACGCGCTTTCGTGTCCGGAAGGTCGCGGGCAAGCTGCGGTCACCAGTTGATCCGACGCCTCGACCGGGACGCCGGAGACCGACGCTTGGAGGACCGACATGCGCCCCGTGATCAAGCCCGCCCTGTCCCGGCTCTGGCGGGAGAAGCAGACCCTGCAGTTCGGCACCGTCCGGCGGCACGCCCGCCTGATCGAGGGCGTCGACCGCAAGCTGGCGATGTTCCTGGAACTGATCGACGGCACCCGGGACGGGCCCTCGGTGGTCGCCGCCGGTAAGCGGCTCGGCCTGAGCGCCGAGTACTGCCAGGGCATGCTCGACTCGCTCGCCCGGAGCGAACTGCTGGACGACACCGAGGCCTTGAGCAGGGTGCTGGAGCTGTACCCGCCGGCCCGCCGCGAGTTGCTCGGGCCCGACCTCGCCTCGCTCTCCCTGGTGCACCCCGCCCCCGACGAGGCCGCCGCCGTGGTGCAGGGCCGTGCCACGGCCCGGGTCGAGGTGCGCGGTGCGGGGCGGGTCGGCGCGGCCGTCGGCACCGCACTGGCCGCCGGCGGCATCGGCGAGGTCGCCGTGCTCGACCGCGGCCGGGTCACCGTCCGGGACTGCGCACCCGGCGGCTTCCCGCCGGGGGATGTCGGGCGGCTGCGCGCCACCGCCGCCCGCGAGTTGGTGCACCGCGCCGTCGGCGCCCCGGTCGGCGAGCGCTACCGGCGCCCGCCCGCCACTCCCCCACCGCCCACCCTGGTGGTGCTCGCCCCGCGGGACGGCTCCGCCGCGTACACCGGCGCCGCGGTCGACGCCCAGGAGTTGATGCGCGCCGGCATTCCGCATCTCTACACCGGGGTGCTCGAACACCTCGGCGTGGTCGGCCCGTTGGTCGTCCCCGGGGCCTCCGCCTGCGGCAGCTGCGCCACCCTGGCCCGGCGGGACGAGGACGAGGCCTGGCCCCGGCTGCTCGCCCAGCTGATCGACGAGGGCCCCGGCCGTCCCCGCGCCCCGGCCTGCGACGGCGCGGTCGCCGCCTCCATCGCCGGGCTCGCCGCCCTGCACGTCCAGCTGTACCTGGACGGGGTGTTGCCGCCGAGTGTGGACGGCTGGTGCGAACTGTCCGCGGCCGACGGCATGGTGCGGCGGCTGCGGCTGCGCAGCCACCCCGACTGCGGTTGCCTGTGGCAGTCCGTCACACCCGCCCAAGCGGGCACAATGGCATAGGACATGCCTTCGGGCCCGTCCGGCGAGACCCAGCCGTTCCACCGCACGCCCCTTCCCGGTGCACCGCCTCCGGGGCGCGCGGCCCCGGCCGGGAGAAGCGCCGGACGGGCCCGGGAGTCCACGCACCACCGCCGGCGGGGGGCCGCCGGTCGGTCCGGCTGATCTGGAGGTCCGGTGAGCGATCTACCGCGCAAGGCAGTGACCGGCACGGCGCGACCGGCCGCCCGCCCGCGCCCGGCGGCGGCCCGGCGGCATGTGGCGACGGCTGCTTGGGCGACGGCGGCAGCCGCTGCCGACTGCTCGGTCCGAACGGGGGCGGCAGATGTCTGAGATGCCGCGCAAGGCGGTCTCCCGGACGGCCCGGCTGGCGGCCCTGCCGCTGAGCTTCGCCGGCCGTGCCACGCTCGGCCTGGGCAAGCGGCTCGGCGGGCGTCCGGCGGAGGAGGTCGCGGCCGAGCTCCAGGCCCAGACCGCCGAGCAACTCTTCGCCACCTTGGGCAAGTTGAAGGGAGGGGCAATGAAGTTCGGGCAGGCCATGTCGGTCTTCGAATCGGCCCTCCCGGAGGACGTGGCGGGCCCCTACCGGGCGGCACTGACCAAGCTCCAGGACTCCGCCCCGGCCATGCCGACCCGCACCGTGCACTCCGTACTCGCCGCCGACCTGGGCGACGACTGGGCGGCCAACTTCCGCTCCTTCTCCGACCAGCCGTCCGCCGCCGCCTCCATCGGCCAGGTGCACCGGGCCGTCTGGCAGGACGGCCGGGACGTCGCGGTCAAGGTCCAGTACCCGGGCGCGGGCGAGGCCCTGCTCAGCGATCTCGGCCAACTCGCCCGGCTGGCCCGGATGCTGGGCCCGCTGATCCCCGGGATGGACATCAAGCCGCTGATCGCCGAGCTGCGCGAGCGGGTCACCGAGGAGCTCGACTACCAGCTGGAGGCCGAGTCGCAGCAGCTGCACGCCCAGGAGTTCGCCGACGACGCCGACATCCGGGTGCCCCGGGTGGTCGCCCAGTCCGGGCGGGTGCTGGTCACCGAGTGGCTGGACGGCAAGCCGCTGTCCCAGGTCATCTCCGACGGCACCCGGACGGAGCGCGACCGGGCCGGGCAGCTGCTTGCCCGCTTCCTGTTCGCCGGCCCGGCCCGCACCGGGCTGCTGCACGCCGACCCGCACCCGGGCAATTTCCGGCTCGTCAAGACCGGCCGGGCCGCCTCCAGTTGGCAGCTCGGCGTGCTCGACTTCGGCACCGTCGACCGTCTCCCCGGTGGCCTGCCCCGCCCGATCGGCACCTCCCTGCGGCTCGCCCTGGCGGGCGATGCCGGGGCCGTCTACGACCTGCTCAAGCAGGAAGGCTTCGTCCGCCCCACCATCTCGCTCGACCCGGACGCGGTGCTCGACTACCTGGTGCCGATCATCGAGCCCACCCGCGCCGAGCAGTTCACCTTCAGCCGCGAGTGGATGCGCACCCAGGCCGCCCGAATCGCCGACCCGCGCTCCCCCGCCTACAACCTGGGCAAGCAGCTCAACCTCCCGCCCTCCTACCTGCTGATCCACCGGGTCACGCTCTCCACCATCGGCGTGCTCTGCCAGCTCGGCGCGACCGTCCGCCTGCACGAGGAACTCCTCCACTGGCTCCCCGGCTTCGCCGAGAACGAGGGCGACCAATGAGCCGCTGAAGAAGGTGACGAGGGTGCGGGTGACGGAGCGTCCACAGTGGGAACAGCCGTTCCCGGTGCGGTTCCTGATCGTCGGGGAGGACGAGGAGGACGGCCACCAACTGCTGCTCGGCCGGTGCGCCGCCGTCGAGGGGCTGTTCGCCGACCCGCCGCCGCCACCGCGCGAGGTCCTGGTACTGCGCGGCTGCACGCGGGGCCTGGCGGCGGGGTGGCTCGGTGCTGCCTTGATCACCGGGCGGTCGGGGGCCGGGCGCGAGTACCGGTGGGAGCTGCTGGACGCCGAGATCCTCGTGGTCGGGCCGCACGCCGCCGATCCGACGCTGGTCGACGTGGTGGTCGGGGCGGCGGTCGGCCTGGTGGACGACTTCCGCTTCGCGCAGGACCCGTGCGGACGCTTCGAGTTGCTGGGCAGTCGGAACGAGCGGCTGGCGGCGTGCGCGGAGGTGACGGGGCTGCTGACGGCCCGAGCCGGGCCCGCTCGATCGCCGGTGCGGCTGATCGGCTGCGAGCCCGCCGAGCCGCTGCGAGTGAAGGTGGACAGCGGATACTCGGGCTGGCCTGCCTGCACCGAGCTGTGGGCGCTGGACGACACCGGCCGGGTGATGGCCCGCGTCCACACCGGGCCGGCCATCGACCGCACCTGGCCGTCGGTGCTGCGCGGCGGCCTGCTGGACGTGCAGTTGTCGGTCTCCCCCGAAGATTTGCCGGGCTCCGCGGCCCGCGAGGTCTGGCGGCAGTGGCAGCCGGGGCCGCCCGAACAGCCGGGCAGCTGGCGCGGGTCGAGCGTCGCCGCCAAGGAGGCCTGGCAGTCGCTGGCGCTGAACCGGCTCGAACCCGGTCCGGACCGCCCCGGCGGCGAGTACCACCTGGCGGGCGCGGGTGTCGAGGACTCGACCGGCCTGCACTGCGCCCTGGGCGAGCGGTCAACGGCCCGGGCGGCTACTACGGGCGGGAGTGGAACGGCTTCAAGGACTGTTTCGGCGGCGGCTTCGGGCCGGTCCCGCCGTTCCCCCTGGTCTGGCACGACTTCGCCGTGACGGAGCGGGAGTTGGCGAGCGAGGCGGATCCGGCGACCGGACTGAGTTACCCGGAGGAGCTGGCCCGGCTGATGGAGAGCCGCCGGATCCGCGTGATCCGCGCCTGACCGACCGTCGGAGAGCGGCCGCGGCCGACCGCCGGTCAGGAACGTTCGCCCGGCAGCGGCCCCGCCGTCGGCCAGGCCGTCCGGACGCGGGTGGCGAGGGTCGCGCAGAACCGGCCGAAGACCGGGAGGGCGGTGTCCGCGTCAGCGAGGGCGGCGACGGCCCTGAGTCGGTGCGCCAGGCGCCGGCGGGCGGTGGCGTTGCCCCAGGTCCAGTCCGCGTGGTGCAACCGGGCCAGCTGGTCGGCGATGCCGCGCTCGGCCTTGGGGACGAGGGCGTCGCCGCGCAGCAGCCAGCCCACGCAGGCGTCGGCGAGCTCGGCGTCGGTGGGGGCCTCCGTGCCGGTGGCGGCGCGCCAGGCGGTGCGGTAGGCGGCCTCGGCCTCGGCGAGTACGTCGGCGGGTGGGGCGGTGGAGCACCAGCAGGTGGGGAAACCGATCCGCAGATAGGCGAGTTCGGCCGCGCCCGGGCCGAGCGAGGACTGCTCGAAGTCGATGAACCGGACGCCCTCGGCGGTGTGCAGGTCGTTGCCGGGGCAGGGGTCACCGTGCAGCAGGGCGTGCCGGGCTGGGGTGGCGGAGAGCCGGGCGAGCAGCGCCTCGGCCTCGGCGCGGGCGCCGGGCGGGGCGGGGACGTCGAGGGCGCGGGCCAGCGCGAGGAAGCAGCCGAGGTCGCGCCCGGTCGGGCCGGTCCAGGCGGGCAGCGCGGTGCCGGGGGCCGTCCCGGCCAGGTCGTCCAGGTCGGCGGGGGCGCTCGCGTGCAGCCCGGCCAGCGCGGCGGCGTAGTCGATCTGCCAGCCGGGGCCGGGGGTGCGGTGCTCCAGGCGTTCCAGCACCACCACGCGAGCGGCGGGGTCGGTGCCGAGCAGGGCGGGCACCACCGGGCGACCGGCGCGGCCGGCCCGCCGGGAGGCGAGGGACAGCGCGGCCGCCTCGCGGGCGTAGCGGTCGTCGGCCCCGGGCGAGTCGATCAGTTGCTTCACCACCACCGGGACGCCGGAGAGTTCGGCCCGCCAGACCCGGGAGCGCGGACTGCTGACCAGGCGGCGAACCTTGCGCGGCGAACCGAGTTCGGCGCGCAGCCGCTCGCCGAGCGGAAGGGAGGACCACATGCGGCACATCCTCGCACGCTCCGTTCGAGCAGCGAACGACAGTACGACCCAGCGAAGTTGGGTGGGCAGCGGGCCCGGACGCGCCGATGGCCGGCTCCCCGGCGGGGAGTCGGCCATCGGCGTTCAGGGGTTGGTCACCGGCATGGGCGCGGGGCCGGCCGGCGGGGTGGAGCGTCCGTCACATCAGGGCGACGGCAAGGGCCTTGCGGGCGCGCAGGGAGGCCTGCTCGGCCTTGCGACGCAGTCGCGTCGCGCGCATCACCCGCAGGCCGAGGCGTTGCTCCTCGGCCTCGTGGAGGCGTTCCTGCATATGCGCACGTGCCAGGGATTCTTGGAGGAGATTCATCTCAAGGGTCCTGTTCTGGATCTGGAGTTCAGTGGTCTGCTCGGAGCGGACGGTCGGATCGATGCCGGCGGGGTTCATGTGGTGGTCCTGCTCGTGGTGCGTAGTGGGGAAGGGACGGGACAGTTCGGAGTCGGCCTTGGCGGCCGCGAGGCGTACCGAGTCGCGCAGTGCGGTGTCCAGCGGGGGCTGCTCTCCCCGGCGGACGGCTGCGGCTTCGGTGCGGGACCGGGCTGCGGGGTTCACGCCATGACCTCGGTCTTGCGCGGACGGCCACGGGGGCGCTTGCGGGCGACGACGACGCCCTGGACGAAGAGCTCGCCACCCCAGACGCCCCACGGCTCGCGGCGCTCGAGCGCGCCGGTGAGGCAGGCGGCCTTGACGGGGCAGGTGCCACACAGCGACTTGGCGTACTCGACGTCGGCGGGCGTCTCCGCGAAGAAGACCTCCGGGTCGAAGGCCCGGCACGGAATGGGAAGCCCGAGCGAGTCAGCCTCGTCGATGGCGGTGAGCTGCATGAGTGTTACCTCCGGGGGGTCGGCCTGGTCGGCCTTGATGGTCTTGTCGGGTACGGACGGGAGGGGCGGCGGTGTGATGACCGTGGACACTTTGGGCGTCTTCCTCGTCTTCTTGTTGGGTCCGGCCGGGCTCGTTGTTCGAGATCGGCCGGAGGCCCCGTGGGGCCTGGGTAGGTCGTGCGTACCGGACAAAACAGAAGGGCCGCGGAACCCGGTTGCTGGGTTTCCGCGGCCCTGGAGGCACCGCCCTGACGGGTTGCGTCAGGGTCGTTCGCTCCAGGGTCCAGGCCCGCGGAAAGCCTGCTTCCGGACGGCTCCGGCGCCGCGAACGGCGGCCGTGGCCAGAATGATCTGCTGCTTCTGCTGCTTGACTCCGGCACCGCCGACGGCCGCATAGCGCCCATGGGCCGCTTCTGCCGCAACTGCCTTCGGTGCCTTGGTCGGTCGCTCGTCGGACAGCGCAATGCCATCGACAAACATCGACCGGTCACGGGACGAACCCACCTCGACACGGGTGCCCTCAGCATTGCCACGACCACTGACAAGGCAGTGCTCGGCAACCAGCAGGACTCCGGCGTTGCCGCCGGCCACGTCGAGACCCAGACCCGGCACGAGGACGCGCGTGGGCATGGCGAGGGTGGACATCGGGTCGGTCATTTTGGTGATCGTCTTCGTCGACACTGAACTCGCCTCCTCTCGGCGTCTCGCGGTGCCCAGTCCCCCGGGCTCCGATATCTGGTTGATGGTCAGCGCATGCAGAAACAAGCCCTCTGCGAGCGTTGCGGTCTCGTCCCCTTGACCGCTCCGGCAGGCTATTGCGCCGTACACGCGGCGCGCAAACTATTTTTCCGGCGAGTTTTCCGGTGAGTTCTCGGCCTGCTCCGCGGCCTCGCCCCCGGGTGAGTCCGGTACCGGCTCCCCGTCGGGCTCCCCCACGAGCTCCGGACTCTCCCCCGCACACAACAAGAGCACGTCGGAGCCGTACTTGTCCAGCTTCATGGCCCCCACCCCGGAGATCCGGGAGAGCTCCGCGAGGCTGCTCGGCACGTCCTCCGCGATGGCCGTCAGGGTGGCGTCGGTGAACACCACGTAGGCCGGGACGCTCTGCTCCTTGGCGCGGGCCGAACGCCACTCGCGCAGCCGCTCGAACAGCGCCTCGTCCATGGTGGACGGGCAGCCCTCGCAGCGGCGGAGCTTGCGCTCGACGGCGTCGGTCAGGGTGCGGTCGCAGACCCGGCACTTGACCGGGCCGCGCACCCGGCGCGCGGCCGGGCGCTCCGCGCCGGGCTCGACGCCCCCGCGCCCGCCGCGGGTGCGCGGGCCGGAGCTGGAGGAGCCGGGGCGCAGGCCGTCCAGGAAGCGGGTGGGCTTGCGGGAGGCGCGGCCGCCCGGGGAACGGGACAGCGACCAGGAGAGGGTGAGGAAGCGGCGGGCCCGGGTGACGCCGACGTACAGCAGGCGGCGCTCCTCCTCGACCTGCTCGTCGGTCTTGGCGTAGATGATCGGCAGCGTGCCCTCGGTGAGGCCGACCAGGAACACCGCGTCCCATTCCAGGCCCTTGGCGGCGTGCAGCGAGGCCAGCGTGACGCCCTCGACGGCGGGGGCGTGCTGGGCGGCGGCCCGGGCGTCGAGTTCGGCGACGTAGGACGCGAGGTCGGCGCGCTCGCCGGCGGCGGCGCGGGCGGTCTCGAACTCCTCGGCGAGGCGCACCAGCGCGTTCAGCGACTCCCAGCGCTCGCGGACGGCGCCGGAGCCGGCCGGGGCGGTGGCGGAGAAGCCGCGGGTGGCGAGCACCGCGCGGACCTGGGCGGCGAGATCGGGAGCGCCGGCGGTGAGCGGGTCGTCGGCGGCCCGGGCGGCGCCCTTGAGGAGCACGCCGGCCTCGCGGACCTCGGGCCGCTCGAAGAACCGCTCGGCGCCCTTGAGCTGGTAGGAGATGCCGAGGTCGGCGAGCGCCTGCTCGTACACCTCGGACTGGCTGTTGGTGCGGAACAGCACGGCGATCTCGCTGGCCCGCACGCCGGTGCCGAGCAGGTCGCGGATCAGCCGGGCGGTGGACTCGGCCTCGGTGGGCTCGTCCTGGTACTCGCGGTAGACCGGCTCGGGGCCGGCCTCGCGCTGGGAGATCAGCTCCAGGCGGTGCTGGGCGGCCTGGCCGCGGGCCTGGGCGAGCAGGCCGTTGGCCAGGTGCACCACCTGCGGGGTGGAGCGGTAGTCGCGCACCAGCTTGACCACCGTCGCCCCGGGGTGGCGGTGACGGAAGTTCAGCAGGTAGTCCGGCGTCGCTCCGGTGAAGGAGTAGATGGTCTGGCTGGCGTCGCCGACCACGCAGAGGCTGGCGCCGCCGTCGCTGCCCGTCCACTGCTCCAGCAGGCGCTGTTGGAGCGGGGAGACGTCCTGGTACTCGTCGACGGTGAAGTGGCGGTACTGGGCGCGGACCCGGTCGGCGATCTCCGGGCGGTCCTCCAGGATGGCGGCGGTGAGCAGCAGGACGTCCTCGAAGTCGATCAGGCCGCGGTCGCGCTTGGTCTGCTCGTAGGCGGCGTAGACCCGGGCGATCTCGGCCGGGTCGCGCGGGGCCTCGCGGCCGGACTTGGCGACCGCGGTCGGGTAATCGTCGGGGACGACCTGGGTGACCTTGGCCCATTCGACCTCGGCCGTCAGGTCGCGCAGTTCGGTGCGCTGGACGCGCAGGCCGCTGCGGCCGGCCGCCTCGGCGACCAGCTGGACCTTGCGCTCCAGCAGCCGGGGGACCTCGCCGCCGATGGCGCGCGGCCAGAAGTACTGGAGCTGGCGCAGCGCGGCGGCGTGGAAGGTGCGGGCCTGGACGCCCTCGGCGCCGAGCTGGCGCAGCCGGCCGCGCATCTCGCCGGCGGCGCGGGCGGTGAAGGTGACGGCGAGGACCTGGGCGGGCTGGTAGACGCCGCTGCGCACGCCGTAGGCGATCCGGTGGGTGATGGCCCGGGTCTTGCCGGTGCCGGCGCCGGCCAGCACGCAGACCGGGCCGTGCAGGGCGGTGGCCACGGCGCGCTGTTCGGGGTCGAGCCCGGCCAGCACGGCGTCCGCTCCGAGGGGGGCGAAGCCGCCGGGGCGGTGCTGCTGGCTGGGGCCACCGAGGCCGGGGAGGTCTTCCTGCATGCCTTCCATCCTCGCAGGCGCGCCGGACAGTCCGGACGGTGTTGTCCACAGCCCCGCTCGGATGATCGGATCGACCCACTGTTACCCGCCCTGGAATGGGGGCGGCCCGCCGGACGTTTCCTCCGTGGGCTGCACGCCCCCGTTCGTCGACCGAAGGAGTCCCTCACCATGTCCGGCACCGTCACGATGTACAGCACGACCTGGTGCGGCTACTGCAACCGCCTCAAGAGCCAGCTGGACCGCGAGGGCATCGCCTACACCGAGGTCAACATCGAGCAGGACCCGGCCTCGGCGGCCTACGTGGAGTCGGTCAACGACGGCAACCAGACGGTCCCGACGGTCGTGGTGGTCGGCGCCTCCGGCGAGCAGAACGTGATGACCAACCCGAGCCTGCGCCAGGTCCAGGCCGCGCTGGTCTGACCCGGCGGGCGGCCGGGCCCCGGTCAGTCGGCCGGGGCCCGGTCGCCGAGTTCGTAGAGCAGCCGGGCCCGGTCGGCGGCGTAGCGGGTCTCCACCACCCGGATCGGGCCGCGCCGGTCGCGGGTGACGCGGGTGTTGACCAGCAGCGGCACGCCGGGGCCGAGCCCGAACCAGGCGGCCTCGGCGGGGTCTGGCATCCGTGCGGTGAGGTGGTCGGTGGCGGCGGTCTCGGTGCGGCCGAGGTCGGCCAGCGTCCGTTCGTCGCCGCCGGGGGTGGGCAGGTCCTCCATCAGCGGGGTGCCGGCGGCCAGTCCGGGCCGGTAGTGGCTGTCCTCGATGGCGTAGGGCTCGTGGGCGACGCGGCAGAGCTGGCGGCGCATCATGACGCTGTCGTCGGGCTGGAGTCCGAGCCAGTCGGCGATGTCGCGGCGGGCCCGGACGGCCCACACCTCGTACTCGAAGCTGAGGTCCAGTCCGGCCGCCCGGGCTTCGGCGGTGTAGGTCTCGGCGCCGGCCGGCAGGGCGCCGCGGCGGTGCGGCCGGGGGTAGACCCGGTGGTCGTGCCGGGTTCGCCGGCGCAGGTAGGTGCCCTTGCCCTGGACGCGCACCACCCGGCCCTCGTTGACCAGGACGTCGATGGCGAGGCGGACGGTGTTGCGGGCCACCCCGTACTGCTCCTCCAGTTCGCTCTCGACGGGGAGTCGGCCGCCGCCCTCCCATTCACCGGAGTCGATGCGGCGGCGCAGGTCGGCGGCGATGCGCTGGTACTTGGGCGGGGTCGCGGCGGCGCGGGGGATCGTCACGCGAGCGAATGTAGCCAGGCCGTTTGTGGCATTTCAGCCGAACCTGGCATCCGCGGTCGCGGATCTGTTCGGGAGGTCCCGGGGATTCCGCCCCGGAAGATTCGAACATTTCCGGTCGGCGGAGCGGGACCCGGTCGGCCCCCGGAGTCGCCCGGAAGCGCGACAGGGGCGCGCGGAATGCTCCGCACGCCCCTGTACCCGGCGCTCTCACCAGCGGGCGGCCGCCGGCAGCGGTTCGCCGTACCAGAGTTCGACCAGGTGCCGGGCGATCGAGATGCCGGACGGCGGCAGGATCTCGCCGGCCGCCATGCCCGCCCGCAGTTCCTCCCGGCTGAACCAGCGGGCCTCGGACAGCTCCTCGCCGTCCACGGTGATCCCGGTGCCGTCGGGGTGCGCCCGGCCGAGGAAGCCGAGCATCAGGCTGGACGGGAACGGCCAGGGCTGGCTGGCCACGTACTCGACCTCGGCGACCCGGACGCCCGCCTCCTCCAGCACCTCGCGGCCGACCGTCTGCTCGATCGACTCGCCGGGCTCGACGAACCCGGCCAGCGTCGACCAGCGGCCCTCCGGCCAGAGCGCCTGCCGGCCCAGCAGGCAGCGGTCCTCGCCGTCGGTGATCAGCATGATCACCGCCGGGTCGGTGCGCGGGTAGTGCTCGGCCGCGCAGGAGGTGCAGCGGCGCAGGTGTCCGGCGCCGGCCTTCTCGGTGCGGTGGCCGCACCGGGAGCAGAAGGTGTGCAGCCGGTGCCAGTGCTCCAGGGCGACGGCGTGCACCAGCAGTCCGGCGTCCCGGTCGGAGAGCGAGCCGCCGACCTCGCGCAGCCCGGCCGGGCGGGCGTCGCCGTCCAGCCGGCCGGGCAGCGACTCGCAGTCCAGCGCGAAGTGGTGGACGCCGTCGTCGTCGGTGCCCAGGAAGTAGCGGTCGCCGTCCTGCGGGGCCTCGAAGGAGGGCAGCAGCACCAGTTCGGTGCCGCTGCCGGTGTCCACCACGAAGGCCTCGCCGCCGGCGATCGGCAGCACCTTGGTGGTGGGGTGGCTCCAGGCCGCGGCCAGCCACGGCTCGTCGAGTCGGCGGTGCGCCGACCGGTCCACCCCGGCGCGGGTCAGCGCGAGGTGCTTGGTGTCAGGGGCGCTGCTCAACTCGTCCATCCCCGTTCGCTTCGGTACGGCAGGTACGGCGCCTTCGCCGCTTCGGGACGCGCACTCACGGCCGGAAGTTCTCCGCGAGGTCGCCCCACAGGTACGCGGAGGTCTCGACGCCCTTGCGGAGCAGGTCGAGTTCCACCTTCTCGTTGATCGAGTGCCAGCCGTCCGAGGGCACCGAGATGCCGAGGAACAGCACCGGCGCGCCCAGCACGTCCTGCAGGTCGGCGGCCGGGCCGGAACCGCCCTCGCGGGTGAACAGGATCTTCTGCTCGAAGGCCCGGCCCATCGCCCGGACGGTGGACTGCAGGGCGGGGTGGTCCAGCGGCGTCAGACACGGGCGGGTGGCGCCCGGGAAGACGATCTCGTACCGGATGCCCGCCGGGACCTGCGCGGAAACCCAGGCGGCGACGGCCTCCCGGACCTTCTCCACCTCCTGCCCGGCGACCAGTCGGAAGGACAGCTTGAGGTGCGCCTCGGCCGGGACGATGGTCTTGCCGCCGGGGCCGGTGTAGCCGCCCCAGATGCCGTTGACCTCGGCGGTCGGCCGGGCCCAGACCCGCTCCAGGGTGGTGTAGCCGGCCTCGCCCAGGGTGCCGTGCGACTTGGCGACCTTCAGCCACTGCGCCTCGTCGAAGGGCAGTTCGGCGAACAGCGCCCGTTCCTGGTCGGTGAGTTCGACGATGCCCTCGTAGAAGCCGGGCACCGCGACCTTGCGGTCCGCGTCGTGCAGGCCGGCGGCGAGCGCGGCGGCCACGTCGGCCGGGTTGGGGACGGCGCCGCCGAAGGACCCGGAGTGGATGTCGCTGTCCGGGCCGTACAGGTCGATCTGGCAGTCCGCCAGGCCGCGCATGCCGGTGCACACGGTCGGGGTGGTCTCGGACCACATGCCGGTGTCGGAGATGATCACCACGTCGGAGGCCAGCCGGTCGGCCTCGCGGCGCACCAGGGCGGCGAAGTTCGGCGAGCCGGACTCCTCCTCGCCCTCGATCAGCAGCTTGAGGTTGACGGCGGGCGCGGTGCGGCCGGTGGCGGCGAGGTGGGCGCGCACGCCGAGGGTGTGGAAGAAGACCTGGCCCTTGTCGTCGGCGGCGCCGCGCGCGTACAGCCGGCGGCCGATCACGGTGGGTGTGAACGGTTCGGTGTCCCAGCCGTCCTCCTTGGCGGCGGGCTGCACGTCGTGGTGGCCGTAGACCAGCACGGTCGGCGCGCCCTCCTCGCCGGACGGCCACTCGGCGAACACCGCGGGCAGCCCGTCCGTCTCCCACACCTCGGCGACCGGGAAACCGGTCGCGCGCAGCTTCTCGACCAGCCACTCGGCGGAGCGGCGGACCTCTCCGGCCCGGTCGGGGTCGGCGGAGACGGAGGGGATGCGCAGCCAGTCGGCGAGGTCGGCCAGGAAGGTGTCCTCGTGCTGGTCGATGTAGGAGCGGACGGCGCTGTCCGGGGTTTTCGTCATACGGACGACTTTAGTTCGCCCGGGTGGGTCCGTGCCCACGACCTCCCTCGGCCGTGAGCACGGTCACCCTCCCTCTGCCGGGGCCTCAGGCGCCCCGGCGGCTCAGGGCGATCTTGGAGCGGGTGAGCAGCGCCGCGAGCAGCACCGCCACCACCGGCAGGCCGATCACCATCGCCGCCAGTTCGATCCACGGGATCGCGATCACCGGATCCGGAGTCGGCTGGCCGGGCGCCGCCCACCTCGCATGGTCCTTGGCCTCGAAGATCCGCAGGGCGACGGACGGGACGGTGCCGCACAACAGACCGAGCACCGAGCCCATCGCGGCGATCACACCGCACTGGAAGCCGGACAGCCGGCGCCGGATGCCGCCGCTCGCGCCGACCGCGGCCAGCGTGGCGAGGTCCTGCTGGGAGTCCGCCGCGGCCAGGCCGGTGGCGATGCCGGCCGCGCCGAGCGCCACCAGTCCGGCGAACACCGTCAGGCCGACGGTGATCAGGTCGACGTCCGGGTGGAAGCCCCGCTCGACCGTGATCATCGCGTTGTCGTCCAGCTTGGCCAGCGAGCCGTTGGCCTTCTGGTACGCCTTGTCGGACGGCTCCGCGGCGGGCATCCAGAGCGAGCCGGCCGCCCGGGTGCCCAGGCCGATCTTCTCGGCGGTCTGGCGGGTCATCATGGCGTTGCCGAACGGCGCCGGGACGTGCACCTCGACCGCGTCCGCCAGCAGGTGACGCTCCGCCGGCCGATAGTTGTTGTCCTCGCGCATCTTCTTCTGGTCGAAGGGGTCGGTGACCAGCAGGTCGACCTTGCTGTTCTCCACGTAGTCGGGCCGGAACACCAGGATCTTGCCGTCGGCGAGGGCCTTCTCGGCGGCCTGGTCACGCACCCCGAACAGGGTGTGCAGCAGGGCCGCGTCACCGACCAGGGTCTCGCCGAACATGGTGCTCCGGCGCTCCCCGCGGTCGCGGTTCACCGCGCAGCGGGGGTCGGTGTGCAGGCGCTCGTACTCCTCGGGGGAGCGGGCCCCGTCGGCGGGGCAGCGCTTGGACCCCGGCAGCACGACCTGGACCCAGCCGCAGGGCGCGCCGGGGTTGCACTTGGCGGTCGGCGTCACGTCCCACACGTCGGCGCGCTCGCCGAGGTCGGGGATGTTGCCCTCGACCACCTCGCGCATCATCGGCAGCCGGTTCTGGTCGGCGGTCGGCCCCCAGCCGGCGTACAGCGCGACGGTGTTGGGAGGCGCCGACGGCATGTACTCGCGGCGCTGCTGCTCGGTGCTGCTGGTGGTGTAGATACCCACGGCGACGGCGCCGGCCACGGCGGCCATCACGGCGGCCACCGCCGGGGCGGTGCGGCCGCGGTGGCGCACCGAGTCGCGCAGTGCGAGGCGCGGGCTGAGCGGCAGGTGGCGGCCGAGCCGGCCGAACAGGCCGATCAGCATCGGGGTGCACATCAGCATGCCGATCTCGGCGATCACCGAGCCGCCGAGCAGGCCGTAGACCACGGCGGTACCGGTGGCCGCGCAGGCCAGCGCCAGGGCGGCGCCGCCGCCGATCATGATCAGGCCGAGTACGGCGACGATCCGGCTGGGGGGCTTGCTGCCGCCGCGTCCGGTGAGCGCCACCACCACGTCCTGTCGGGCGGCCTGGACGGCGGGCACCACGGCCGCGAGCAGGCCGGTGACCAGGCCGACCACGACGATCGCCAGCAGGTCGAGCGGCTGCAGGTCGAAGTGGCCGAAGCGGCGTCCGGCGAACTGTTCGGCGTTGTCGCGGAACACCGCGACCAGCAGGATCGCGAGCGCCAGGCCGGTCAGCGCGCCGGTCACACCGAGCACCACACCGCCGCCGAGCACCACGGCGCGCACGTGCCCGCGGTCGCCGCCGCCGGCGGCGAGCAGGCCGAGCTGGCGGCGCGAGCGGCGGGCGCCGACCGCGAAGGCCGGTCCGGCGAGCAGCACGATCTCCAGCAGGGCCATGCCGACCACGGTGCCGCCGATCGCGACGGTCACCTTGTCGACGCCGCCGTAGTTCTGCCGCCCGGGCTGCTGGTACAGCGGCACCTCGGAGCGGGCGGGCGGGTGCATCAGGACGGCCTTGGAACTGACCGCGAAGCCGTACTTGTTGAGCTCCAGCACCTTCGGCCAGTCCAGCGCGGCCGCTCCGGCGGGCAGCTGGACCAGCCAGCTTTCGCGGCTCTCCGGGACGGCCGCCCGTTCCGGGTCCGCCTGCGCCAGCGGGGCGATCACGCTGCCGGGGCGGGCGAACAGTTCGGCGCGCTTGAGGTCGGCGGGGATCTCGACGACGGCCGTGATGGTGAACGGCGTGGACTCCAGGCCGCGGATCGCGGTGGAGTCGCCGAGCCGCAGCCCGGACTGGTTCAGGAACTCCTGGGTGGCGGCGATCTCGTTCGGCTGGGCCGGGGCGGTGCCGCGGATCCTGTTCACCATGCCGTGCCACACCGGGTCGGCCAGGTCGACCTCGACGGCCTCGGCCGTCATCCGGCCCTCTTTGGTGGTGACCGTGGTGCGCGGTCCGGCGGGCATCGGCACCAGCTTGGTGCCGGCCGGGAGCAGTTCCTTGATCAGGTCGACGGGCTCGGTGCTCGCGCTGCGCTGTTCCTCGGGCGTCTTCGGCCGCGGCTGTCCGTCGGGGCCGGGCCCGCCGGTCTGGGTCTCGTCGTCGGGGTTGGGCGCCTGCAGAACGATGTCGCCGCGCTGGCCCACGGCGATCCGGGCGTCGGCGGTGCCCATCACCCGGGCGACCTTCTCGCCCGGTTCCAGCTGGGCACTGCGGGCGACCACGTCGACGCCGGCCACGCCGAGGATCGGCAGGCCGATCATCGCCACCACGAGGGCGCTGCGACCCTTGGCGCGCATCGCGTCGCGCCGGGCGATCCGCAGGGCCGCCCGCCAGGCGGTCAGCCTCACTGGTCGCCGTCCTTGAGCGCGTTGGCGGCGGCGGTGACCAGCAGGGTTCCGGCGTCCTGCCGGGCGGTCTCGTCGACCAGCCGGCCGTCGCGCAGGAACACCACCCGGTCCGCCCAGGCGGCGTGCCGGGCCTCGTGGGTGACCATCATGGCGGCGGCTCCGGCGTCGCAGCGGGCGCGCAGCACGGCGAGCACGGACTCGCCGGTGGTGGAGTCGAGGGCGCCGGTGGGCTCGTCGGCGAGCACCAGGCGGCGGTCGCCGATCAGCGCGCGGGCGATGGCGACGCGCTGCTGCTGGCCGCCGGACATGTCGTCGGGGAAGCGGTCGGCGAGTTCGGGGATGCCGAGTTCCTCCAGCGCGGCGAGCGCTTCCTTGCGGGCGGCGCGGGCGGATATGCCGTCGAGTTCGCGGGGCAGGGCGATGTTCTCGGCGGCGGTGAGCGCCGGGATCAGGTTGTAGTCCTGGAAGACGTAGCCGACGGAGCGGCGGCGGACGGCGGCGAGCTTCTTGCGGTCGAGGCTGCCGAGCACGATCCCCTCGACCAGCACCTGGCCGTCGCTCGGGCTGTCGAGGCCGCCGGCCAGGGTCAGCAGGGTGGACTTGCCGGAGCCGGAGGGTCCCATCACGGCGACCAGTTCGCCCGGGTACACCTTCAGGTCCACGGCGCGCAGCGCGTGCACCTCGGCCGCGCCGTGGCCGTGCACCCGGCTCACCCGGTCCAGGTGCAGCACGGGCTGGGCCGGCTTGAGTTGTTCGGTCATCACTCCCCCAGGAGTTTCAGAGGCGGCCGCGTGCGCGGCTCTTGACGGCGCGGCGCTCGGGCGGCGCGGCGACGGGTTCGGCCGTGGCAGCGGCCTGTCGCTCGGCGTGCTGGCCGAGCCGGGATTCGCAGTGGTCCAGCCAGCGGATCTCCGCCTCGGTCTGGAAGATCAGCTGCTCCAGCACCAGCAGCCAGGCCAGGTCCGCGCCGTCGCCGGTGTCGGCGGCCAGCGCCCGGCCCTTGAGCCGGGTGTAGTCCTGCAGTGCCTTCATGCTGTGCCGGCGCTGGCCCTGGACGACGCCGGTGACGTCGACTCCCGGGACGGTCACCGCCATCGCCAGCTTGATCGCCAGTTCGTCGCGCGGCGGGTTGGTGCGCGGCACCGGGGTGTCGAACCAACGGCGCAGTTCCGTGCGTCCTTCGTCGGTGACGGCGTAGAACTGGTGGCCCTCGTCGTCCTCGCCGGCGGACTCGACCAGGCCGTCGCGCTCCAGCCGGCCCAGGGTGGTGTAGACCTGGCCGACGTTGAGCGGCCAGGTCGACCCGGTGCGGGCCTCGAACTCGGAGCGCAGTTGGTAGCCGTAGCGCGGGCCCTGGTCGAGCAGGGCGAGCAGACCGTGACGGATCGACATACTGAGTATGTATACCCGGTATGGACCTGCCCGCTCAAGCCGCCCCTCCGGTCGCACCCACCCGGTACCGTCGGCTCCGTGACCACTCTGCGGATCGCCACGTACAACCTGCTGCACGGTCAGCCGCTCGCCGCCGACGGCAGCCCCGCGCCCTACCCGATCGAGCCGGGCGGCCCGCTGGCCGAGGCCGTCGCCGCGCTGGACGCCGACGTCCTCGCCCTCCAGGAGGTCGACCGCGGCCAGGAGCGCTCCGGCCGCACCGACCAGGCCGCCATCGCCGCCAAGGCGATGGGCGCCGCCGACTGGCGCTTCGCCGCCGCGCTGCACGGCACCCCCGCCCGGTCGGCCGGCTGGGTCACCGACCCGGCCGTGCCCGGCCTCCAGGTGTACGGGCCGGCCGAGGCGGACGACGGCGCCGACCGGCCCTCGTACGGCACGGCGCTGCTGACCAGGCTGCCGGTGCTGCACTGGCGCGCCCGCCGGTTCGCGCCGGCCCCGTTCGGGCTGCCGCTGCGGGTGGCCGGGCGGCGCGGGCTGACCGCGGTGCCGGACGAGCCGCGCGCGGCGCTGGCGGCGGTGCTGGCCGGGCCGGCCGGGGAGTTCACCGTGGTCGCCGCGCACCTGTCGTTCGTGCCGGGCTGGAACGTCGCGCAGCTGGCCGCGATCCGGCGCTGGATCGCCGACCTGCCGCAGCCGTACCTGGTGCTCGGCGACTTCAACCTGATCGGCGCGGTGCCGCGCACCGTGCTCGGCTCGGCGCACGCGATCCAGCGCACCGCCGCCCGCGAGCGCGTCCGCACCGCGCGCCGCACCCGCCTGCAGGGCTGGTACGACCTGGCGCGCACCCCCACCTATCCGTCACACCGGCCGACCGTGCAGTTCGACCACATCCTGGGCATCGGCGTGCCGCGCAGCACGGTCGGCTCGGTGTCGGCGCCGCGCACCGGGGTGTCCGACCACCGGCCGCTGGTGGTGGAGATCGACGTCTAGAAGATCTGCCCGACCGGGGCCTCGGCCTGCTGCTGGACGGGCAGCAGCAGCGGGTCGAACTGGAGCATCAGCATGGCGGCGTCGTCGCCGAGCTTGTGCCCGACGTGGCGGACCACGTCGTCGTGCAGGCGGCGCAGCACCTCGACGGGGCCGCTGTCGGCGAGCAGCGGCAGCCGGTCGGTGAGCGGGTAGAAGGCGCCGCGGTGGTCGCGGGCCTCGATGACGCCGTCGGTGTACAGCAGGATGCGGTCGCCGGGTTCGGTGGTCAGCCGCTGCAGCGGCGGGCAGACGTCGCCGGGGTCGAGCACCCCGAGCGGCGGGACGGTCTCGTCTGCGGCCAGCAGCCGGGGCGAGTCCTCGCCGCGCAGCAGGACGGGGGCGGGGTGGCCGCAGTTGGCGATCTCCAGGGCGCCATCGGGACGGACCCCGAGCAGCACCAGGGTGACGAACTCCTCCTCCACGCCGGGGTGGTCGTTCTCGTGCAGCGCGCGGTCCAGGCTGACGGCGAGCCAGCCCGCGACCCGGTCCAGCGAGGGTTCCTGGTGGGCGGCCTCGCGGAACGCGCCGAGTACGGCGGCGGCGGTCTCCACGGCGGCCAGGCCCTTGCCACGCACGTCGCCCATCACGGCGCGCACCCCGTGCCGGGTGTTGACCACCTCGTACAGGTCGCCGCCGATCGAGGCGTGCGCGGCGGCCGCCGCGTAGCGGACCGCGGCCCGCACCGGCCCGACCCGTTCGGGCACCGGACGCAGCAGCACCCGGCGGGCGATCTCGGCGACCAACTGGGCCTCGGCGAGGGCGAGTTCCTGGCGCAGCCGGAGGGTGGCGCTGAGGTGGCCGATGCCGGCGATGAGCACGATCGCGGCGACGGTGGCGGTGTGCACGGACTCCCCGAGCACCCCGTGATAACAGGCCATGCCGAAGGCGCACAGTTCGGCGAGCGCGCCGATCAGCAGCGGGTACCACGTCCGCCGGGAGACCACGGCGGCGAGGGCGGGGACGGCGGTCAGTGCGGGTTCGACGGTGACCTGGCTGTTGGTCAGCAGGTCGAGGGAGACGACCAGGGCCATGCCGATCAGTGGCAGGGCGTGCGAGGTCTTGGGCCATGTGCCGGTGACGGTGTTGGGTACCGGCCCTGGGGTGGGGCCGTGGAGGACGTCCCTGATCCATCCGGTCGCGCTCAACGTCGGTCTCTCCAGCGGAAGGTGCGGGTGCTGCTCGGCACCTGCGGGTCTGACGGGAGGTCAGGGGGTCGGGGCCCTGACGGCGGCCGGAGTACGGGAGGATGACCGGTTACCGACCCCACAATAGGCACGAAACGTGCAGGGCGCACAGGTTTCGCTTGATCTCGTGACGAGTTGAATGCTCTGAGTGACTCTTTTCTACCTATTCCCGATCAGAAGATCGCTCAACTCTTTTCGGCCAGGAAGTCCTGACGGTGTTTCGATCCGGCCGCTGCGCACGTAGCAGAACGAGGCCGTGACCTGCTCCACCGGAACGCCCGTCTGCTCGGCCCAGGCGAGCCGGTAGACGGCGAGCTGCAGGGGGTCGCCGCTGTCCTCCCGGCCGGTCTTCCAGTCCACCACCTCGTAGCGCGGTGACCCTGCGCCACGGTCCGCGTCCCGGTAGACCGCGTCGATCCGGCCGCGCACCACCCGTCCCGCCAGCACCAGTTGGAACGGCGCCTCGACCCGGTGGGGGGTGCGGCCGGCGTACGGGCCGCGCAGGAAGGCCTCCTTGAGGCGCTCCAGGTCGCGCTCGTCCTCGATCTCGTCGATGTCGGCGTCCAGGCCGGGCAGCGCCTCCGGGCCGAGCAGCAGCGGCTGGTCGAAGCGGGCCTGCACCCAGGCGTGGAAGCGGGTGCCGCGGCGGGCGGCGGGCGCGGGCGGGCGGGGCATCGGGCGGGCGAGTTCGCGGGCGAAGCCGTCCGGGTCGGCGGCCAGCCGCATCAGCTCGGTGGCGGACAGCGAGGCGGGCAGCTCGACCTCCCGGACGGTGCGCCGGGAGCGCTCCAACTCGCCGATCAGCGCCGTCAGGTCGCGGTCCCAGGAGGCCACCAGCCGCATGTCCTCGACGCCCATGGCCTCGGGTTCGGCGGCGGGCGCCCCGGCCAGCCGGTGGCGGACCACGTCCGCGACCCGGCGGCGGGCGTGCTGCGCGGACGGGTCCAGCGGCAGCGGCCAGGGGGTCTCCACGGACACGTCGAACGCCGGGTTCTCGGCGTCCGGAAGCGGTTCCCCGGCCCAGTGCTCGACCTCGCCGTTGCCGGGCCGCTCGGCGTGCGCTCGCAGCTTCAGCAGGAAATCGGACGGCCCGCGCCGGCGCTTCTGCGAGGGCCCCCACCAGTGGCCGGAGGCCAGCAGCAGCGACCGCGGGCGGGTGAACGCGACGTAGCCGAGCCGCAGTTCCTCCACCTCGGCGTGGTGGGCCATCTCCTTCTTGAACAGGCCCATGCCCTTGGCGTTCCACGCCGGGTCGGCGGGCAGTGTGGCGGCGTCGCCGCGCAGCGCGTGCGGCAGCACCTTGCGGGTGGAGGTCCAGCGCTCCCGGCCCTGCCCGGACGGAAAGCCGCCCTTGACCAGGCCGGGGACGGCCACCACGTCCCACTCCAGGCCCTTGGACTTGTGCGCGGTGAGCACCTTGACGGTGTCCTCGCCGCCGGGCAGCCCGGCGTCCAGGCCGCGCTCGTACTCCTGGGCGGCCCGCAGGAAGGCCAGGAAGGCGGCCAGGCCCGGGTCGCCGTCCAGGTCGGCGAAGGACGCGGCGATGTCCAGGAAGGAGTGCAGGGTCTCCCGGCGGCGGGCGGCCAGCGCCAGCGGGGAGGCGGACAGCTCGACCTCCAGGCCGGTGACGGCCAGCACCCGGTGCAACACGTCCATCAGCGGTTCGGCCAGTGCCCGGCGCAGGTCGCGGATCTCCCGGGCGAAGCGGGCGAAGCGCACCCGGGCCTCCGGGGAGAACGGCAGCTCGTCGGGCTGCTCGGCGTCCACGAAGGTCTCCAGCGCGTCGGCCAGCGAGACCACCTCGGTGGGATCGGTCTCGGCGACGGCGGCGGCGAGCGGGTCCTGGTCGCCGAGCCGGGCGGTGCGCACCAGGTCGGCGGCGCGGCGGCCGAGCAGGGCCAGATCGCGCGGGCCGATCCGCCAGCGCGGGCCGATCAGCAGGCGCACCAGGGCGGCGTTGGCGGTCGGGTCCTGGAGTACCTCGCAGACGGCCACCAGGTCGGCGACCTCCGGGAGTTGGAGCAGCCCGCCGAGGCCGACCACCTCGACCGGGACGCTGCGCGCCACCAGTGCGGCGTGGATGTCGGGGAAGGCGGTTCCGGCCCGGCAGAGCACGGCGATCCGGCCGGGCGCGGTGCCGGTGCGCACCAGGTGGGCGATCGAGTCGGCGAGCCAGTCCACCTCCTCGGCATGGGTGGGCAGCAGCGCGGCCCGCACGTAGCCGTCGAGTTCGGCGCCGGGCGCGGGCCGCAGCGCCTCCACGCCCTCGTGCATCTCCCGCAGCGGGGCGGCGAGTTCGTTGGCGAAGGCGAGCAGCCGGCCGCCGCTGCGGCGGTTCTCGCTGAGCGCGAAGCGGTGCGCGGGGCTGCCGTCGGCCTGCGGGAAGTGGTGCGGGAAGTCGTCCAGGTTGGCGACCGAGGCGCCGCGCCAGCCGTAGATCGCCTGGCAGGGGTCGCCGACCGCGGTGACGGGGTGTCCGGCGCTCCCGGGGCCGCCGAACAGGCCGGCCAGCATGAGGCGTTGGGCGACCGAGGTGTCCTGGTACTCGTCCAGCAGCACCACCCGGTACTGCTCGCGCAGCAGCCGGCCGACCTCGGGGCGCTGCTGGGCGAGGCGGGCGGAGGCGGCGATCTGGTCGCCGAAGTCGAGCAGGCCGAGCTTCTGCTTGCGGGCCCGGTAGTCCTCGACCAGGTGCAGCAGTTCCTGCCGGCCGCGGGCGGCCTTCGGGACGGCCCGCAGGTCCTCGTTGGAGAGTTTCACCGTGGCCAGCGTGTCGAGCAACTCCTCGTCCCAGGCCCGCAGTTGCGAGGGTTCGACCAGGTGTTCGGCCAGTTCGGAGTCGAGCGCGATCAGTTCGGCGACCAGCGCGGAGAAGGTGCCGGTGAGCGCCGGGTAGGGGCCGCGGGCCTGCCGCAGCACCCGGGCGGCGAGCTGGAAGCGGGTGGCGTCGGCGAGCAGCCGGACGTCGGGTTCGATGCCCAGCCGCAGGCCGTGTTCCTTGAGCAGGGTGCCGGCGAAGGCGTGGTAGGTGGAGATCTGCGGGTCGCCGAGCGAGTCGTCCTCGCGCACCCCGGCCCGCAGCAGCGAGGCGCGGACGCGTTCGGCGAGCTCCCCGGCGGCCTTGTTGGTGAAGGTCAGGCCGAGCACCTGTTCGGGGCGCACCGCCCCGGAGCCGACCAGCCAGACCACCCGGGCAGCCATCACGGTGGTCTTGCCGGAGCCCGCGCCGGCCACGATCACGCCCGGGGCCATGGGCGCGCCGATGGCCGCCAACTGCTCGGCGTTGAACGGGATGCCGAGGAGTTCGCGGAGCTGGGCCGGGTGCTGCAACGGCTCAGTCGACGACATGCCGGCCGTCCCGCTGCGCGGAGCAACTGCCGCGGAAGGCGCAGCGGCCGCAGCGCTCGCCCGCGGTGGGGGTGAACCGCTCGGCGAGCACCCGGCCGGCGGTGTCGGCGAGCAGGTTCTCGATCCACGGGTCGCCGTCGGGCGGCAGCTGCCGCTGCACCTTGGGGGCGTCCGGCTCGCCCTTGGCGGGCTCGCGCAGGTGGACCAGTTCGGCGCCGCCCGGGACGGCGCCCTGCTCGAAGCCGGGCAGGCCGTCGAGCGCGCCGCCGCGCACCGCCAGCTGGTAGACGGCGAGTTGGCGGTGCTGGGGCAGCGACTTGTCGGTGGGGATCTGCTTGCCGGTCTTGAAGTCGACCACGTAGGCGCGGCCCACCGAGTCGGCCTCGACCCGGTCCATCGAGCCGCGGATCCGCACCGCGACACCGCCGACGTCCAGGGTGAGGTCGAAGCCGTGCTCGGTGGCGACGGTGGTGCGCTCGCGCTCCAGCACGTGCCAGCGCAGGAAGCGCTCCAGGGCGGCGCGGGCCTCGGTCTTCTCCTGCTGGGACTTCCACGGCGCGTCGAAGGCGAGGGCGTCCCACACGGTGTCCAGGCGCTCCATCAGGACGGCCAGGTCGGCGGGGGTGCGGCCGGAGCCGACCTCGTCGGCGAGGGCGTGCACCACGTTGCCGAAGCCCTGGGCGGCGGAGGCGGTGTGCCCCGCCTTCACGTCCTTCTCCAGGAACCACTGGAGCGCGCAGGACTCCAGCTGCTCCAGGCCGCTGCCCGACAGCCGCACCGGCAGCCCGGGCTCGCGCAGCGGCTCCGGGGCGGCGGTGGCGTCCACCAGGCCCCACCACTGGTCGGGGTGGGCGGCGGGGACCAGCGGGCGGCCCTCCTCGTCGAGGGCGGCCGCGAGGGTGGCGAGGCGTTCGGCGGCGGCCCGGCGCAGCTGCGGGGAGCGGGCCGGGTCGACGGTGACGGCGCGCAGCTCGGCGACCAGCGCGGACACCGCGAGCGGGCGGCGCGGGCGGGCGGTCACGTCGGCGACCTTCACCTGCGGGACGCGCTCCAGCACCCGGCCGGTGCGCGGGTCGAGGGTCTCGCGGTACAGCTCGCGCAGGAACCGGGACGGTTCGTCGCCGTCCTCGGCGGGGGCCTTGACGGCGGTGACCACCAGGCGTTCCTTGGCGCGGGTCGCGGCGACGTAGAACAGCCGGCGCTCCTCGGCGAGCAGCGCGGCGGCCGACAGCGGTTCGGCGAGGCCGTCGCGGCCGATCCGGTCGGCCTCCAGCAGCGAGCCGCGGCGGCGCAGGTCGGGCCAGAGTCCCTCCTGGACGCCGGCCACCACGACCAGGCGCCACTCCAGGCCCTTGGAGCGGTGCGCGGTCATCAGCCGCACCGCGTCGGGGCGCACGGCGCGCACCCGCAGGGTGTCGGCGGCGATGTCCTGGGCCTCGACCTCGGCGAGCAGGTCGAGCGCGCCGCGGTGGCCGGAGACCCGTTCCTCGGCGCGGGCGGCGGTCTCGAACAGGGCGCACAGCGCGTCCAGGTCGCGGTCGGCGTTGCGGCCGGCCGCGCCGCCTCGCAGCGCGGCCCGCTCCAGGCGTTCGCGCCAGCGCCGCGAGCCGTCCCACAGCTCCCACAGCGCGTCCTCGCCGGACGCGCCGCCGGCCAGCAGCTCGCGGACCTTGCGCAGCAGCACGCCGAGTTCGTAGGCGCGGCGGGCGTACGGGGCGTCCAGCAGGGCGAGCAGTTCGGGCTGCTCCAGCGCCTCGCGGACGAGTTCCTCGGCGGGGCGGACCACGCCGGCCACGCCGTCCTCGGCCAGCGCCCGGCGTTCCTCCTCGCGCAGGGTGCGGCCGAGGCGGCGCAGGTCGGAGCCGTCCAGGGCGGCGAGCGGGCCGGTGAGCAGGGTGTGCGCGAGGTCGGCGGTGAGCGCGCCCTCGCCCTCGGCGCACACCCGCAGGGCCAGCAGCAGCGGGGTGACGGCCGCCTCCTCGCGCAGCGGCAGGTCGTCGCCGTCGATCTCCAGCGGTACGCCGGCGGCGGCCAGCGCGCGGCGGACGCCCGGTATCGACCGGGAGCCGGCCCGCACCAGCACCGCCATCTCGCCCCACGGGACGCCGTCCTCCAGGTGGGCGCGGCGCAGCAGGTCGGCGACCGAGTCGAGTTCGGCGCCGGGCGTCGGGTAGGTGTACACCTCGACGGCGCCGCCCTCGCGGGAGGGCAGCAGGGCGCGGTGCGCGGCGAGCTTGTCGGCGGGGAGGCGGCCCATCGGCATCCGGCGGGCGAGTTCCCGGGAGGCGGCCAGCAGCACCGCGCCGGAGCGCCGGGACACCCGCAGCACCTTGACCTCGGCGGCCCGGCCGTCGGCCTGCCGGAAGGCGTCGGGGAACTCCAGGATGCCGTTCACGTCGGCGCCGCGGAACGCGTAGATCGACTGGTCGGGGTCGCCGACCGCGACCAGGTCGCGGCCGCCGCCGGCCAGCCGCTGCAGCAGCCGCACCTGGGCCGGGTCGGTGTCCTGGTACTCGTCGACGAACACCACGTCGTAGCGGCTGCGCAGCTGTGCGGCGACGTCCTCGCGTTCGGCGAGCAGCACGGCGCGGTGGACGAGTTCGGCGTAGTCGAGGACGCCGCGCAGGTCGAGCACGTCCAGGTACTCGGCCAGGAAGTGCGCGGCGGCGGCCCAGTCGGGGCGCTGGACGCCCTCCGCGAAGCGCAGCAGTTCCTGCTCGCCGAGGCCGAGTTCACGGCTGCGGGCGAGCACCGCGCGGACTTCGTCGGCGAAGCCGCGGGTGGTCAGGCAGGCCCGCAGGTCGAGCGGCCAGCGGATGGTGGCGGTGCCCGCCCTGGCGTCCTCGGCGCCGCCGGCCAGCAGTTCGCGGACCATCACGTCCTGCTCGGGTCCGGACAGCAGTCGCAGCGGCTCGGCGTACTCCTCGGGCGACTGGTGGGCGCGCAGCAGGGCGTAGCAGAACGAGTGGAAGGTGGTGGCCTGCGGGGCGGTGGTGCCGATCCGGGCGGTCATCCGGTCGCGCAGTTCCATCGCGGCCTTGCGGCTGAAGGTGAGCACCAGCACCCGCTCGGGGGCGGTGCCGTCGGCGATCCGCCGGGCGACCGCCTCGACCAGCGTGGTGGTCTTGCCGGTGCCGGGCCCGGCGAGCACCAGCAGCGGCCCCGACGCGTGCTCGACCACCGCCCGCTGGAAGTCGTCCAGCACGGGCGGGTCGGGCTGCGCGAGGGGGCTGCGCACCAGGCGGAACGGTGAGGTCACTGCGGTCCAGGGTCGTACGGCGGTTCAACGGCGGGCGGTGGGTGAGGGTGGGGCCCGCCGCATCGAGCCTACGATCCTGCACCCACAGACCCCTCCGGCGCACGTTCCCCGGTCAGGCTCCTGCGCTGCCGTCCCAGCGGGCCGCCCGCAGATCGACCCGCGGTTCGCCGGCCACCGTGCGCAGCGGGGTACCCTCGGCCCGGTACTCGGGCAGCGCCCGGTGTTCGTGGCCGGGCAGCGGCCGCCCGTCCGCGCGGATCACCCGCCACCAGGGCACCGAGCCGCCGTACAGTGCCATCACCCGGCCGACCTGGCGGGGGCCGCCGCGGCCCAGGTACTCGGCGACGTCGCCGTAGGTCATCACCCGGCCCGGCGGGATCCGCTCGGTCAGGTCGAGCACCGCCTCCGCGTACGGCGGGATCTCGCTCACGTCGTCCGGCTCGGTCATCCGACGTATTCTTCCCCATCCGGTCGATTTCCCGCACCCCCGGCGGGCAATGCGGCACGCGGGATACCGCCCCTGGACCGCACCGGGGTTCCGGGCATGGCAGCATCTTCGGGGCAGTGCGACACGCGAGGAAACAAGACCAGATGACCGGGACGGCTGAATTGAACGTGGACAAGGGCTCCGAGGAGTCCGCCACCGACGGTTCCGCCGAGCGGGGCCACGACGCCCCGCCGGTCGACCTGCGCCACCGGGCGCGGGACGCGCACCACACGGGGGAGGACGCGGTGGCCGCTCAGCTGCCGCCGGACGACGGGTCGGACCGTCCGGGCACACCGGACCGGCCGCCGGAGCGACCGGACCAGCACAAGAACGGGCAACCCGACGGGCAGCCGGCCGAGCCCTCGGAGGAGCCCTCGGACGGGCCTTCGGAGGAGCCCTCGGAGGAGCCGTCGGAGGAGCCTTCGGACGAGGAGCAGCCCGAGGCGGAGGAGCCGGCCGGCGAGTACCTGGCGGTCGACGAGCCGCTGCTGCCGCCGCGCGCCCACCGGCCCTCGGACCTGCTGCGGTTCCTCGCCGGTCTGCTCGGCATCGTCGCGGTGTTCGTGCTCGCGCAGGTGGCGGTCTCCACCACCAGCGGCATCGAGAACGACATCACGGTCAACGCCAAACGCATCCCCGACCTGCTGTCCACGATCTCCGCGCTGGTCTCCTCGATCGCCGTGCTGGCGGTGCCGCTGGCGTTCGCGGTCGAGCGGCTGATCAAACGCGACGGCCTGCGGGTCGCCGACGGCGTACTCGCCTCGGTCCTCGCCTACGGCGTCTCACTGGGCGTCGACTGGTGGGTGGCGGCCAGCGCCCCCGAGGAGATCCGCAACGCGCTGACCCAGTTCCCGCCGGGCCACGAGGAGACCCTCACCGACCCGGTGCACGGCTACCTCGCCCCGGTGATCGCGTACATGACCGCCGTCGGCATGTCGAGCCGGCCGCGCTGGCGGGTCGCGCTGTGGATCGTGGTGATCCTCTCCGGCGCGACCGAGCTGGTCAACGGCTACACCACCCCGTTGTCCCTGCTGCTCACCGTGCTGATCGGCTGGTCGGTGGCGTACGGCACGCTGTACGCGATCGGCTCGCCGAACATCCGGCCGACCGGGCAGCACCTGATGATCGGCCTGCGCAAGGTCGGCTTCACCCCGTCCGCCGCGCACACCGCCCCCGACGGCCCCGGCGGCACCCGCCGCTACCTGGTCGTCCAGCAACACGGGCCGCTGCTCGACGTGCACATCATCGACCGCGAGCAACAGGCCTCCGGCTTCTTCTACCGGGCCTGGCGGCGGCTGCGGCTGCGCTCGGTCGCGGTCCGCCGCAGCCCGCAGTCGCTGCGCCAGGCACTCGAACAGGAGGCGCTGATCGCCTACGCGGCCGCCGCTTCCGGGGCCCGTGCCCCGCAGCTGGTCGCCACCTCCGAGCTCGGCCCGGACGCCGCGATCCTGGTGTACGAGAACGTGGCCGGCCGCACCCTGGACGAGCTCGCCGACGAGGAGGTCACCGACGCGGTGATGACCTCGTTCTGGACGTCGGTGGCCACCCTGCACGAGCGCCGGATCGCGCACCGCCGGCTCACCGGCGAGTCCCTGCTGGTGGTGGACGACCGCACCGGCTGCCTGATCAACCTGTCCGGCGGCGACATCGCGGCCGGCGACCTGACGCTGCGCATCGACGTCGCCCAGCTGCTCACCACCTTCGCGCTGCGCACCGGCCCGGAGCGGGCCGTGGCCGCCGCCACCGAGGCGCTCGGCCCGGCCCGGATCGCCGAGGCGCTGCCGCTGCTCCAGCCGGTCGGCCTGAGCCGGCAGACCCGCGGCGACCTGCAGCGGATGACCAAGGAGCGGAAGGCCGCCGCGCAGGCGCTGGCACTCAAGCAGGTCGCGGCGGGCGAGCGCACCCAGCAGCAGGCCGAGGAGGACATCGCGCAGGCCGGCGAGGACCTGCTGTCCAAGCTGCGCGGGCAGATCCTGCAGATCGCCCCCGAGGCGCCGATGGCCCCGGCCAAGCTGGAACGGCTCAAGCCGAAGACGCTGATCATGGTGGTGGCGCTGACCTTCGCCGCCTACCTGGCGCTGACCACGATCCGGCCGGACCAGTTCAAGGTCTCCCAGATGAACTGGGCCTGGGCGGCGGCCGCGCTGGCCGCCGCCGGCGCCTCGTACGTCGCCGCGGCGATGAGCCTGACCGGTTTCGTCCCGGAGAAACTGCCCTTCGGCCGGACGGTGGCCGCGCAGCTCGCCGGATCGTTCGTGAAGCTGGTCGCCCCGGCGGCGGTCGGCGGCATCGCGCTGAACACCCGCTACCTGCAGAAGGCCGGCATCCGCCCGGTCCAGGCGGTCGCCTCGGTCGGCGCCTCGCAGCTGGCCGGGCTCGGCGGCCACCTGCTGCTGCTGTTCGCCTTCGGCCTGATCACCGGCACCCAGACCAACGGCGACCTGGGCGCCTCCCGGGCGGTGATCATCGGGGTGCTGTCCGCCGCGGTGCTCGCCCTGGTGGTGGCCGCGGTCGCCCCGCTGCGCCGGTTCGTGGTGACCCGGGTCCGCTCGCTGTTCTTCGGCGTGATCCCGCGGATGCTCGACCTGATGCAGACCCCACGCAAGCTGATCACCGGCTTCGGCGGCATCGTGCTGCTGACGCTGTCCTTCACCGCATGCCTGGACGCCTCGGTGCAGGCCTTCGACGGCGGCGCGCACGTCACCTACGCGGCCGTCGCCGTGGTGTTCCTGACCGCCAACGCGGCCGGTTCGGCGATCCCCACCCCGGGCGGCATCGGCCCGGTCGAGATCGCCCTGATCGGCGCCCTGACCGTGGCCGGCGTCCCCGCCACCGCGGCCACCCCGGCGGTGTTCCTGTACCGCCTGCTGACCTTCTGGCTCCCCGTCCTGCCCGGCTGGATCGCCTACAACGTCCTCCAGCGCAAGGGCGCGCTCTAGGGCCTAGCTCTTCGGGTACGCGGCGACGATCCGGGCCAGCATCTCCTCCCAGGGCGTCGGCGTCAGGCCGAAGGTCTCGCGGGTGGCGGTGTCGTCGAGCACGAACGGGCGCTCGAACTGGTAGGCGGTCTCCCGGGCGGCACGGATCGTCGGGTTGACCAGGCCGAGCAGGGCGAGCACCGGGCGTGGGATGCCGGTGACCTTCGCGACCGGCCGCCTGGCGGCGGCGCACAGCTCGGCGATCACCTGCCGCTGGCTGCGTGGCGCGTTGCTCGGCACGTGCCAGGCCCGGCCCCAGGCGCGCTCGTCGGCGCCGACGGTGACCAGCAGGCGTGCGACGTCCTCCGGGGCCGTCCAGCTGTGCGGCGCGTCGGGGTCGCCGAGGACCTGCACGGTGCGGCCGGCCAGGGCGCGGGAGAACGCCCGGTCGTCGAGCGCGCCGAGCGCGTTCGCCGCCAGGTAGTCGGAGCCGCGCACCTCGGTGACCCGTACCCGCCCGGCCTGGTGCGCGGCCAGCGCGTCGCGCCACATGGTGGCCCGCACCTCGCCCTTGGTGGAGACCGGCCGCAGCGGCGTGCCCGGGCTCATCGGCCCGTCCACCACGCCGTAGCCGTACAGGTTGGAGACGGTGGCCAGCACCGCGCCGCCGCGCTCGGCGGCGGCGAGCAGCGAGGCGGCCAGCGGTGGCCAGACCTCTGGCCAGCGGTGGTAGGGCGGGTTGGCGCAGTTGTAGAGGACCTCGGCGCCCTCGGCGACGGCACCGAGCGCCTGCTGGTCCGACGCGTCCAGCTGCTGCCGCCGCACGCCCTCCAGCGGGGCGGCGGAGGCGGCGCTGCGGGTGACCACCACGACCTCCTCGCCGCGCTCGGCGAGCAGCCGTGCGGTGGCCGAGCCGACCGGCCCGGCCCCGACCACCACGTGCTTGCCCATCGGACTCCCCCGCTCTCTCGAACATCCGCGCCCCTGCCGACGCAGGTGTGCTGTTCCGCACCCATGGTCACGCAAAACCGCCCGACCGGGGGAATTCCCCTGGTCGGGCGGTTCGCTGAATGTCTGTCAACGCACGGCGCGGCGTTGGGCCTTCGTCAGTAGACGGGCTTCTCCGGCTCGATCTGGTTGACCCAGCCGATCACGCCGCCGCCCAGGTGCACCGCGTCCGCGAAGCCCGCGGACTTGAGCACGGCCAGCACCTCGGCCGAGCGGACACCGGTCTTGCAGTGCAGCACGATCCGCCTGTCCTGCGGCAGGTCCTGCAGGGCGTTGCCCATCAGGAACTCGTTCTTCGGGATCAGGCGGGCGCCCGGGATGTTGACGATCTCGTACTCGTTGACCTCGCGGACGTCGATGATGTCGATGTCCTCGCCGCTGTCGATCCACTCCTTGAGCTGCTTGGAGGTGATCGTGGAGCCGAGCGCGGCGGCCGAGGCCTCCTCCGAGACGACACCGCAGAACGACTCGTAGTCGATCAGCTCGGTGACGGTCGGGTTCTCGCCGCACACCGCGCAGTTGGGGTCCTTGCGGACCTTCACCGAGCGGTACTGCATCTCCAGGGCGTCGTAGATCATCAGCCGGCCGACCAGCGGCTCGCCGATGCCGGCCAGCAGCTTGATCGCCTCGTTGACCTGGATCGAGCCGATCGAGGCGCACAGCACACCCAGCACGCCGCCCTCGGCGCAGGACGGGACCATGCCCGGCGGCGGGGCCTCCGGGTACAGGCAGCGGTAGCACGGGCCGTGCTCGGCCCAGAACACGCTGGCCTGGCCGTCGAAGCGGTAGATGGAGCCCCACACGTACGGCTTGCCGAGCAGCACCGCGGCATCGTTCACCAGGTACCGGGTGGCGAAGTTGTCGGTGCCGTCGACGATCAGGTCGTAGCCGGAGAAGATCTCCATCACGTTGTCGTTGTCGAGGCGCTCCTCGTGCAGCACCACGTTGACCAGCGGGTTGATCTCCTTGACCGAGTCGCGCGCGGACTCGGCCTTGGAACGGCCGATGTCGGACTGGCCGTGGATGATCTGGCGCTGCAGGTTCGACTCGTCGACGGTGTCGAACTCGACGATGCCGAGCGTGCCGACACCGGCGGCGGCCATGTACATCAGGGCCGGCGAGCCGAGGCCGCCGGCGCCGACGCAGAGCACCTTGGCGTTCTTGAGCCGCTTCTGCCCGTCCATGCCCACATCGGGGATGATCAGGTGGCGGGAGTACCGGCGGACCTCTTCGACGGTGAGCTCGGCGGCCGGCTCGACCAGGGGTGGCAGCGACACGGGGACTCCGATGGTCGTCAGTTTCTCGTTCGACTACGCCAACAGTGTCACGTGCCGGGGGTATTCCAAGACAGCAGGTCCACTTTCTGAGATGGCCGGCGTCGGATGGCGAGACTTCGCACCCGGCGCCGAACCCCCTGGTCAGGCCGCGCCCGCCCCGATCAGACCCGGCAGGCGGTCTCCAGCCAGACGTCCCCGAGCGACTCCTCCAGCGGCACCTGTGTCCGCCATCCGAGACGGTCCCGGGCGGTCCGGACATCCGCCTGCCGCCAGTGCACCGGCTCGGCGGCGGCCCGCGCCTCGGCCGCCCGGGCACCCTCCGTGGCCGTCTGCTGCGCGGGCAGCACCACCTGGCGGGCGTCCTCGCTGATCGTCCCCTCGAAGCCGGACGCCCGGACCAGCAGGTGCGCCGCCTCCCGCGCCCGCACCGCGTGGCCGCTACCGATGTTGATCACCCCGGTGGCCGCGGACACCGCCGCCGCCTGGATCGCCCGCGCCACGTCCCGGACGTCCACGAAATCCCGGTAGCCGGACAGGTCCGGCATCCGCACCTGGGCCTCCTCCTGCTCCAGCGCCCGCCGCAGGCCCTCCGCCAGCCGCCCGAACAGCGAGGCCGTCGGCGACCCCGGGCCGACCACGTCGAACACCCGCAGCACCAGCGCGTCCAGCCCCGAACTCAGCACCAACTCGGTGCCCGCCAGCTTCGACACCCCGTACGGCCCGACCGGACGCGGCTCCGCGCCCTCCGGGATCGGCCCGCCCGGCTGGGTCGGCCCGTACTCGGCGGCCGACCCGACGTGCACCAGCCGGGCGGGCTCCCGGCTGCGCCGGATCGCCTCGCAGACCGTCGCCACCGCCAGCGTGTTCGCCCGGATCAGCGCCCGGGACGTCCCGTACGTCGCCCCCGCGCAGTTGATCACCACCTGCGGGGCGACCGCGTCCAGGAACCGGGCCAGCGCGCCCGGACTGCCCGCGGCCAGGTCGAACCTGATGTCGGCGGAATCGCCCCGGCCCAGCACGGTCACCTGGAGCCCCTCCTCCGCCAGCAGCCGGTCGGCGACCCGCCGGCCGATGAACCCGTCGGCTCCCAGCAGCAGCACCCTCATCGGGCCCAAGTCCTTCCATCAGGCCCGGCACCGGCCGGGCAACGAGATTCGATCGACAAGTCGGAGTACGCCCCCGGCCGGGTGCTCAGCGGCCAGGCGTGCCCGGCCAGCAGGACGGCCGGGCCGAGCGCGGCGGCCAGCACCGGGCCCGGCGGCGGCGCCCCGAGCCAGTGCGCGGGGCCGGGCAGCGAGAGGACGGCGGCGCCGGTCGCGGCTGTCAGCACGGCGACCGCGGCGGTGCCGGGCCGCCCCGCGCCGCGCACCACACCGGCCAGCAAAGGCAGCACGCCGCACACCAGCAGCGCGGCCCACGCGGTACCGCCACGCCCACCGACCCCCGCCCGGGCGAGTACCGCAAGCACCGCCAGCTGCGCCAGCACGGCCAGCGGCAGGACGGGGCGCAGCCGGGAGCGGAACTCCCGCAGCGTGGCGAGTGCCGTCTGCCGCTGCCCGAACCGGCGCAGCCGGGCCGCGCCCCACCCGGCGCTCGCACCACCGAGGGCGACCACCAGCGCCGTGCCGGGGGCGGCGGCGCAGAGCAGGGCGAGCAGCAGTCCGCTGCCGGCGCCCTCGCCGAGCGCGGCCCAACGGGAGGACCACCAGGACGACCGGCGCCCGGCCCGCACCGGATCGTCGAGCAGCCCGTCGTCCGGCTGCCACCCGACGACCGCCCCCGGCGGCGCCGCACCCGACGGGACGGCGACCAGCGCGTGCCCGCCCGCGCCGGCCAGCACCGCCAGCGCCCCGCCCGCCACCCCGCCGAGCGCGGCGGCCGGCAGCAGCGGCAGCAGGTGGACGGCTGCGCCGCACAGCGCGGCGGGCAGTCGCCGCGGGGCCGGAGCGGGCGCCAGCGGTTCGGGGGGCGGCGGGCGGCGCGGCACCCGGGCGTACAGCTCCTCGGCGAGGCCGAAGACGTCGGCGTGCCGGTAGCGGGCGGCGCCGTCGGCGGCCAGGCCGGCGTCCTCCAGGGCGGCGGCGATCTCCAGCGGGTCCACCGCCCGCTCACACAACTCGCGGTTGGCGTCCAGGAGTTCACGCACCGGGTCGGCTGATGGCGAAGAGGCGGTCACACGGCCTCCGCGAGCGCGGGCAGCGAGGTCCCGCCGGCCGCCACCCAGTACTCGGCGGGCCGGGCGAACGGCCGCGCCGGAATGCCGGGGCGGGCCGGGAACGCCGGGTGGCGGGAGATCAGTTCGAGGTAGATCTCGCGGAACGCGCCGACCACGGGCTCGACGCCGAAGCGTTCCTGCGACCGCAGCCGACCGGCCAGCCCCAGCCGGGAGCGCCGCTCGTGGTCGCGCAGCAGCGCCAGGCAGGCCCCGGCGAGGGCGCGCGGGCTGCGCGGCGGCACCAGCAGCCCGGTCGGGCCGAGCACCTCGCGGGCCACCCCGACCTCGGTGGCGACCACGGCCCGGCCGCTGAGCATGGCGTCGGCGAGCAGCCGGGGGCTGCGCTGGGCGAGCGCGCTGAACACCACGGCACTGCCCGCCGCCCAGGCCGTGGCCAGGCTCTCCGGCCGCCCGGCGAACTCGACGGCCCCGGCGACGCCGAGCCGCTCGGCGATCGCCTCGCAGTGCGCCAGGTAGCCGGCCGCGCCCTCCTCGCCGTACATCCGCAGCCGGGCGTCGGGCAGTTCGGCGCGGACGTGCGCGAAGGCGTGCAGCATCAGTTCGGGGTCGCGGCCGGGTTCCAGCGCGCCGGCCCAGACCAGGGTGGGCGCCTCGGGTTCGGCCCCGGCGGCGGCCCGTCCGGTGGCGGGGGTGCCCTCGTGGATGACCCGGGTGCGGGCGGGGTCGCCACCGCAGTGCCGCTGCCACTGCTGGTCGTAGGCGCTGCCGGGGGTGAGCACGGCGGCCTGCCGGTAGGTCTCCTCGGTGAGCTGCCGGAAGAACGACAGCAGCAGGGCCCGCACCGGCCAGCGATAGGGGGCGGAGCGGTAGCCGCGGTACTGCTCGCGCAGGTGCAGGCCGTGCTCGGTGACCACGAACGGGACGCCGTGCAGTTCGCGGGCGACCAGCGCGGGCAGTGCGGCCGGCCCGCCGCCGACCACGTGGCACAGGTCGGCGCCGCCGAGCCCGGCCGGGCCGGTGCCGTACCAGGGCGCGGACAGCGGCCGCAGGCACTGTTCCAGCAGGTCGGCCGCGACCAGCACGTCGCAGACCTGCGGCTGGCCGCCGGCGGTGTCGGCGCCGGGCATCCGCCAGATCCGCTCCAGCGCGCGGTGCGCGTGGCCGGAGGCGAGGAACGCGGGCAGCGCCTCGTCCTCCCGCCCGAGCGCGGCCAGCCGGTACAGCGCGGGCCCGAACCCGGCCCGCTCCCCGGGCATCACCAGCGCGCGGACCAGCTCCTCGTACGCCCGCACGTAGGCCCGGCGGCGCAGCGCGGCCGGCCTGCGGCCACCCGGGCGGCGCCCCCACATGGGCAGTTCGTGGACGCCGTGCAGGCCGCGCACCCCGGTGGGCGGTGCGGGACGATCGCCGGGGAGCAGCCGGTAGAGCCGGAACTCGTGCTCGGGCAGGCCCTCGACCAGGCGGCCGCACCAGCCTCCTCCACCACGCTGCGCGTTGGTGTGACTGCCCTCGGTGAGCAGAGCTATGCGCACGACGCCTCCTGAGCACGAGCGTTTCGACGGGTTCCGGCCCTACGACACAGGAAGTGCGTCCGTGCTCGACGGCCCTCCGGCCGGCGTTCGCTCCCCCGCGTCCGCCACCGTCGCCGTCTCGCCCCCCACACCTGTTCGGTCCGACAACACGACGGTAGAGCGCCGGGCCGGACCCCTTGGGGGCCCGGCCCGGCTTGCCACCTGATCGAGTGAACGGCCGTGACCTCGCGCGTCTCGGCCGCGTTCTCGCCCGAAGCGCCCGGTGCACCCAGTGCGCCCGAAGCACCTCACCGGCCGTCAGCGTCCGGCGTCGGCCTCCACGAGCAGTTCGCGCACCGCGCGGGCCACCGGCTCGGGGTGCTCCAGCATCGCCACGTGCCCGGACTCGGGCAGCACCAGCAGCCGGGCGTCCCGGAACGCGGCGCAGGCCCGCCGGGCGGAACGGTAGGAGACCAGCTTGTCCTTGAGCCCGTACACCAGCAGTACCGGTACCTCGACCTGCCGGGCCTGCCGCCACAGCGACTGCTCGCCGCGCTCGGTGTAGGCGCTGACGATGCCGCGCGCGGACCCGGCCAGCGCCTGCAGGGCGTACGGCAGCGCGGTACGGCGCCGGTACTCGGCGACGGCGCGGGCCCGGCGGTGCGCGGGGATGCCCTCGGGGTCGCCGTAGACCAGCCGCAGCAGTTCGGCGGTGGCGCTCTCCGGGTCGCTGGCGGCGCCGCGGCGGCGGAGCAGTTCGGCCACGCCGGGGACGGCCAGCAGCCCGGTGGGCCAGGCGGTGCGCTGCGGGGGCAGTTCGGGCAGCGCCGGGGAGATCAGGGTGAGGCTGCGCACCAGGTCGGGGCGGAGCGCGGCGAGCCGGACGGAGACCGCGCCGCCGAGCGAGTTGCCGAACAGGTGGACCGGTCCGCGGCCGGTCTCCTCCAGGTAGCCGATGACGGCGCGGACGTGGCCGGAGACGCTCAGGTTGCCGTCCAGCGGCGGCGCGGACCAGCCGAAGCCGGGCAGGTCGACCGCTTCGCCGTCGACGTCCTCGGAGAGCTGTTCGAGCAGCTCCAGCCAGTTGTCGCCGGAGCCGCCGAGCCCGTGCACGAACAGGGCGGGCGGGAGTCCTTCGCGGGGTTCGGTGTGGCGGCTGACGGCCACTGCCGCTCCGGGCACCTCGACGGTGCGGTAGGGCTCCAGGGCGGCGAGAGGATGCTGGGCGGCGCTCATGGAGGACGATGGTAGTGAGGACGGCCTGCCACCGGCGCGATTCGGGCCGGTCCCGACCCGTTACTGGGTCCGTCCGGACCTGTGGACACCGCTGGTCCGGGCCGTATTGTGGGCTCCCGACAAGGGCGGTGGTGCGCTTTACTCGGCTTCACCCGCGCAACAGCGGGTTACCGAAAAGTAGAATCAACACCTTGCAGCCCATCGCAGACCGTGAAGTGAGGAGCGCCGTGACGGCCATCCAGGAGGCGCAGGAGCGTCCGCGCGGTGCCCGCCTGCCGCGAAGCGCCCGCCGTGAACAACTGCTCGGAGCCGCCCAGGAGGTGTTCGTCGCCCAGGGCTACCACTCGGCCGCCATGGACGACATCGCCGAGCGGGCCGGCGTCAGCAAGCCGGTGCTGTACCAGCACTTCCCCGGGAAGCTGGAGCTCTACCTCGCGCTGCTGGACAAGCACTGCGACGCCCTGGTGGACGGCACTCGGGCGGCGCTGGAGGCGACCAACGACAACAAGCAGCGGGTCGCCGCCACCATGGAGGCCTACTTCCACTACGTCTCCAGCGAGTCCGGCGCGTTCCGGCTGGTCTTCGAGTCGGACCTGACCAACGAGCCGGCCGTGCGCGACCGGGTCGAGCGGGCCACCGACCTGAGCGCCACCCTGGTCTCCAAGGTGATCGCCGAGGACACCGACCTGCCGGAGGCGGAGGCCAAGCTGCTCGCGGTCGGCGTCTGCGGCATGGCCCAGATCACCGCCCGGTACTGGCTGTCCCAGGAGTCCGAGATCCCGCGCGACGAGGCGGTCCGGCTGATCGCCAGCCTGGCCTGGCGCGGCCTGAAGGGCTTCCCGATGCACCCGGCCCTGGAGGGCTCCGGCGCCACCGGCGAGTGAGCGCCGATTCGGCCCTGAGCGGACCGACCCGGGACGTTCGCCTCCCAGCCGCTCCCCTGCCTTAAGGTGAAGCCCGTACGGCGCGCCGCCCGCGAACGGCGGTTCGAGCGCGCGCGGCCAGCTACCGGAGGGACGGAAGCCGTGGAGGTCAAGATCGGCGTGCAGAACGCGAACCGGGAGATCGTCCTGGAGAGCGCGCAATCTGCCGAAGAGGTCGCGGACGCGGTCGCCAAGGCCCTGGACGGCAGCGCCAAGCTGCTCACGCTGTCCGACGAGCACGGCCGCAAGGTGATCGTCCCGGCGGACCGCCTCGCTTACGTCGAGATCGGCGAGCCGTCCGTCCGCAAGGTCGGTTTCGGCACGCTCTGAGCGCACAGCACGGCGCCCGTTCCCCCACCCGGGGGGACGGGGCGCCGTGCTGTGCGTACCGGAGGCCCCGGGCGGGTAGGCGGTGGGTGCTCCAGCGCCGCACAACCCCGGGAGGCAGCCGTGTGGGAGACGACCGCGTTCGTCCTGATCGGCTTCGCCGTCGGGTTCGGTGCCCTGCTGGCCCGGCCCGGGCTGTTCCCCGGGTCGCGCGCGCTGCCGGTCGGCACCGCCCTGGTGTCCGCCGTGCTGGCCGGGCGGCTCACCCACTACGTGATGGACGGGCACGCCCCGGCGGTGCAGCTGGCGGTGTCGGCCGTGGTGGCGGTCCTGCTGGTGTCGGTGCCGGCCCGGCCGGACCTGTCGCCCCGTCGGCCCGGCGGCCGGCACCGCCACGCCTGACGACCGCTCAGGACGCCAGACCGAGCGCGGCCATCCGCTTGGTGTGGGCCTCGGTGATCCGGTTGAACATCTTGCCGACCTCGACCAGGTCGAAGCCGCGCACGTGCGCGCCGCCGACCAGCAGGTTCGACAGCGCGTCCCGCTCGGCGACCACCCGCTGCGCCTGGCTGAGCGCCTCGCCCATCAGCCGCCGGCCCCACAGCGCGAGCCGGCCGCCGACCCGCGGGTCCTCCTCGATCGCCTGCCGCACCCGGTCCACCGCGAACTCGCCGTGCCCGGTGTCGGCCATCACCCGCAGCACCAGGTCGCGGGTGTCGTCGTCCAGCCGGACCGCGACCTCGCGGTAGAAGTCGGTGGCGATGGCGTCGCCGACGTACGCCTTGACCAGGCCCTCCAGCCAGTCGGACGGGGCGGTCATCCGGTGGAAGGCCTCCAGCGGCTCGACGAACGGCTCCATCACCGCGACCGGGTCGGCGCCCACCTCGGCCAGCCGGTCGTGCAGCAGCTGGTAGTGCTGGAACTCGGCGGAGGCCATCCGGGCCAGCGCGGCCTTCTCCGCGATGCCGGGCGCGAACTTGGCGTCCTCGGCGAGCCGCTCGAAGGCGCTCAGCTCGCCGTACGCGAGCGCGCCCAGCAGGTCGAGCACCGCCGCGCGGTACTGCGGGTCGGCGGCCCGGGCCGTCCAGGGCCCGATCGAGTCGGTGATCCCGTCACCGGGTTCCTGAGTCTCCATGGCACCTGACCTTAGTGGTCCCGACGGGTGCGAGGACCGCCCGCCGCCGTCCCGCCACCCGGGCGCGGCCGGTCGGAGTATTCGCCGTCACGTGTTCGAGTCGTCGCTTGACTGTATGGTAGGTAGCGAGGCCAGGTGTAACCCCGCGCGGCCCGTCCGTTCAACGGCAGGCCGCGCAGTCGTACCCGGTGGCGTTCCGCCGCCCGGTGCACCGCACCCGGCGCTCACGTACGCGGATGCCCGGTCGGAGACCCGATCGGCTCCGACCTGGCCCGAGCCTCGGGCCCAGGCACCGCATCAGGCCGAGCGAGGGCCGCCGCGGACCGCGCCGCGATGCGCCGGGCCGCACGCCCCCGTCAACGGGACGCCCTCCCCCGCGCCGCCCGCCCGACGCGCCCCTCACCGGGCAGCGCGGGCACGGCAGGACGCGCTCGAACTCGGCCCCTCCACACGGAAGAGGCAGCACCCTGTCCACCACCGCCGAACCCACCAAGACGACCTTCCGGGAACTCGGAATCCTCCCGGAGACCGCCGAAGCCCTGGAGGCCGTCGGCATCGTCCACCCCTTCCCCATCCAGGAGATGACCCTGCCGGTCGCACTGACCGGCCACGACGTCATCGGCCAGGCCAAGACCGGCACCGGCAAGACCCTCGGCTTCGGCCTCCCGCTGATCGAGCGGGTCGTGGTCAAGGCCGACGTCGCCGCCGGCCGGGCCACCGCCGAGCAGCTCACCGACAGCCCGCAGGCGCTCATCGTGGTGCCCACCCGCGAGCTGTGCACCCAGGTCACCAACGACCTGCAGACCGCCGGCAAGGTCCGCAACGTCCGCGTCCTCGCCGTGTACGGCGGCCGCGCCTACGAACCGCAGGTCGAGGCCCTGAAGAAGGGCGTCGACATCGTCGTCGGCACCCCCGGCCGCCTGCTCGACCTGGCCGGCCAGCGCAAGCTCGACCTGTCCCAGGTCCGCGCGCTGGTGCTGGACGAGGCCGACGAGATGCTCGACCTCGGCTTCCTGCCCGACGTCGAGAAGATCATCACCATGCTGCCCGCCAAGCGGCAGACCCTGCTCTTCTCCGCCACCATGCCCGGCCAGGTCATCTCGCTGGCCCGCCGGTACATGAGCCAGCCCACCCACATCCGGGCCGCCGCGCCGGACGACACCGGCACCACCGTCGCCAACATCGAGCAGCACATCTTCCGTGCCCACTCGCTCGACAAGGTCGAGATGGTCTCCCGGATCCTGCAGGCCGACGGCCGCGGCCTCGCGATGATCTTCTGCCGCACCAAGCGCACCGCCGCCGACGTCGCCGACCAGCTCACCAAGCGCGGCTTCGCGGCCGGCGCGGTGCACGGCGACCTCGGCCAGGGCGCCCGCGAGCAGGCGCTGCGCGCCTTCCGCAACGGCAAGGTCGACGTCCTGGTCTGCACCGACGTCGCCGCCCGCGGCATCGACGTCGAGGGCGTCACACACGTCATCAACTACCAGTGCACCGACGACGAGAAGACCTACCTGCACCGGATCGGCCGCACCGGCCGGGCCGGCGCCTCCGGCACCGCCGTCACCCTGGTCGACTGGGACGACATCCCGCGCTGGCAGCTCATCAACAAGGCGCTGGACCTGCCGTTCAACGACCCGGAGGAGACCTACTCCACCTCCCCGCACCTGTACGAGCTGCTCCGCATCGCCCCCGGCACCAAGGGCATCCTGCCCCGCTCCGAGCGCACCCGGGCCGGCCTCGCCGCCGAAGAGGTCGAGGACCTCGGCGAGACCGGCGGCCGCGGCCAGCGCTCCGGCCGCACCGGTGGCGGACGCGGTGGACGCGGCGCAGCCCCCGAGACCCCGGCTCCCGCCGAGCGTCCGGCCCGCCGCAGCCGCGAGCGTCGCCGCACCCGCGGCGGCAACTCCCTCGCCACCGGCACCAACGCTCCGGCCGCCCCCGAGGTGACCACCGCCGAGCATCCCGCCGCGCCCGCCGCGCCCGCCCCGGGCGAGGGCCGCAGCTCGCGCCGCCGCAACCGCAACCGCCGCAACTCCGCTGCCGCCGCCCCGGCCGTGGTCGAGACGGCCATGGTCGAGACGGCTCCGGCACCGGTGATCGACGCCGCCCCGGTGGTCGTCGCGGAGCCGGTGGTCGTCGCGGAGCCGGTCGCCGAGACCCCGGCGGTCCGGGCCCCGCGCAAGCGCACCCGCAAGGCTGCCGCCGCCCCGGTGGTCGAGGTCGTCGTCGAGGCCGCCCCCGCCGAGCCGGTCGCCGAGACCCCGGCCGCCCGCACCCCGCGCAAGCGCACCCGCAAGGCTGCCGCCGCCCCGGTGATCGAGACGGTCGCCGAGGTCGTCGTCGAGGTCCCGGCCCCGGTGGTCGTCGCGGAGCCGGTCGCCGAGACCCCGCGCAAGCGCACCCGCAAGGCTGCGGCCGCGCCGGTGGTCGAGGAGACGGTCGAGGCCCCGGCGCCGCGCAAGCGCGCGACCAAGAAGGCTGTCGCCGCTGTCGAGGTCGTCGCCGAGGAGGCCGCCCCGGCGCCCCGTAAGCGCGCGACCAAGAAGGCTGCCGCCGCCGAGGTCGTCGCCGAGGAGGCCGCTCCGGCCCCGCGCAAGCGGGCCACCAAGAAGGCTGCCGCCGCCGCCGAGGTCGCCGCCGAGGAGGCTGCCCCGGCGCCGCGCAAGCGGGCCACCAAGAAGGTCGCCGCCGCCGCCGTCGAGACCCCGGCGGAGGAGATCCCGGCGCCGCGCAAGCGGACGACCAAGAAGGCTGCCGCCGCCGAGGTCGCGACCGAGGAGGCTGCCCCGGCCCCGCGCAAGCGGGCCACCAAGAAGGCCGCCACCGCCGAGGTCGCCGCCGAGGAGGCCGCCCCGGCGCCCCGTAAGCGGGCAACCAAGAAGGCCGCCGCCGCCGAGGTCGTGACCGAGGAGGCCGCCCCGGCCCCGCGCAAGCGCGCCACCAAGAAGGCCACGGCCGAGGAGATCCCGGCCCCGCGCCGGACCCGCAAGACCGTGGAGCAGTAACCCGCACCACCTCACCCGCCGGGGAGGGCCCGACCACCACCAGGTCGAGCCCTCCCCGTCGGCATTCCCACCCGCACAGGCCCCGCGCGCCGCCTGGCAGGGCCAGCGCCGTGCTGCCCCCCGATTCGCCGTCGGCTGCCGGACACCTGCCGCGCAGGGTGGCTCACCATGCCCCGCCCCGGGCAACAGCCGCCGAGCCGCACCTCGGTGGCCGACGGGGCGCGCAGCCATCCACAGCGGATGCGCCACCTGGCAGGGCCGGAGCCATGCTGCGCAACACTCGGCCCCGCTCCGCCCGACCCCGCGTCAGCAGTGGCCCCGTGCGCGTCGCCGCCCCGCCCATCCGGCCGTCGCCCCGGCCCCGTCCGACGGCCCTCGGCGTTTCGTCCCGCTCCGCCCGTGGCAGCCGGATGCGTGCTGCGTAGGGTGGCTCCGGGTTTTCGGGTGATCTGCCGGGAGGGCATGGAGTTATGAGTACGCCGCCGTTCTTGAAGCTGCCGGGGTGTGTGCGGGCCGTCCGGGTCGGTGGGCTGGCGGCGTTGCGGGGGGAGCCGGTGGGGGCGGTGCGGGGGACGGCGTTGCTGGTGCCGGGGTTCACCGGGAGCAAGGAGGACTTCATCGCGTTGCTGGAGCCGCTGGCCGAGGCCGGGTTCCGGACCGTCGCGGTGGATCAGCGCGGCCAGTACGAGTCGGGCGGCCCGGACGGCCCGGAGGCGTACACGGTGCAGGCGCTGGGTGCGGATGTCCGGGCGCTCTCCGCGGAGCTCGGGGCCGGGGGCGAGCCGCTGCACCTGCTGGGGCATTCGTTCGGCGGTCAGGTGGTGCGGGAGGCGGTGCTGTCGGCGTCCGACGAACTGCCGTGGGAGTCGCTGACGCTGATGTCCACGGGTCCGGGGGCGATCGATCCGGCGGAGGCGGCGCGGACGAGGCTGCTGCTGGACGCGCTGGAGTCGATGGACCTGGAGTCGATCTGGCAGGTGATGCGGCAGATGGACGGTGAGCGGGTGCCGACGCTGGATCCGGAGATCGCGGAGTTCCTGCACCGTCGCTGGCTGGCGAACCTGCCGCAGGCGCTGAAGGTGGCGGCGGCGCACCTGGTGGCGGCGCCGGACCGGGTGGACGAGTTGGCGGCGGTCGGGCTGCGGACGCTGGTGCTGTCCGGCGAGCGGGACTACGCCTGGCCGGTCGAGGAGCAGTCGCGGATGGCGGAGCGCCTGGGCGCGCTGCGCACCGTGGTGCCCGGCGCGGGGCACTCGCCGAACGCGGAGCGCCCGGCCGAGACGGCCGCGGCCCTCGCCGCGTTCTGGTCCGCGCAGGACGTGTAGCGCGCGGCGCGCCGTTTTCCCGGCGAATCCGGGCCACCAGCAGGCTTTCTGACGGTCAGTCAGAAGTCGGCTCCGGTTTTCGCGCGACAAGGATCGTTAGCTCGGGTAATATTTGACTCAGTCCGGAATCAGAACCTACGACGGCCGCACCCTCCTCCGGCCGTCGAAATCACGGATTTACCGGCGGGCAACCGCCAGGTAGCAGCGTCGCGGCACAGTGAGACAGGGGCATCGTCGCCTCCTTCCGGCTGCCGCACCGTAAGTGCCGCTGAAGAAGTCCTGCTTGAGAGTGGGGGGGAGCGACAGGTGACTGCACCTGCCGGACGTCCGACCCAGCCAGTGCCGGCGAGCCATCGCGCGATGGCCTACCGCCGGCCGAGTCCGCCTCGGAGCCCGAGGGCGGGAAGGGAGAGGCCCATGCGTTTCGAGATCCTTCGCCTGGATCACGCCGGAGCGGAGACCGATCGGCTGATCGCCGACGCGGCGACTGTCTCCGAGTACCTGAGGACCGCCGCGCAAACCGGCGAGCGCCTGTACATCCGGCCGTGCAAGGCCGTGTGACCGGACGCGGACGAGCCGCCGAGCCGTCCGACGTTCCGATACCCGGCTGACGCCCCGTCACCACAGGAGACCCCTGGGACGACGGGGCGTCAGTGTGTTCGGGGGCCGCGACCTGCGGGGGTTTGGCGCCGGGTCGCCCGGGACATCAACCCTGCCGGACCCGGGCCGTTGCCGGGGCGGCTCGTGGCGGACTCCTTCCGGGTGATCGTCCTTGACGCAGCAGTCCGGAGGGAGGACCGTTGTCGGTTATGAGGGGCGAGCCAAGCTGTCCGCGATGTGCCGGTCGGGTCCGCGCCCCCGGCCTCTTCTCCGACACCTGGCAGTGCGACCGGCACGGTGCCGTGCACCCGATGCAGCCGGTGCTGCCCCCCAGTGTCGAGGCGTTGAACGTCGCCGTGAACCGCTCGCAGGTGCCCGTCTGGATGCCCTGGCCGCTGCCGGTCGGCTGGCTGTTCACCGGGATCGCGCACGCGGGTGACGATCTGTCGGGTGCGCGCGCCACCGCCGTCGCCTGCTCGGGGCCGGCCCCGCTCGGCGGGTTCGGCGAACTGGTGCTGGTGGCCGAGGAGCTGGGCATCGGCCTGGGCGCCCGCTACGCGGGATTGGACGGGCCGGACCCGGGCGACTCGGTGGCGCTGTACAAGCCGGCGGACGCCAAGCTGATGGCGGCCGGCCGGCCGACCCCGATGTTCCACGTCCCCGGCGCCCCGGACGACCGGGCGGTGTACGTCGGCGAGGCGCGCGGCCTGTGGCTGTGGGCGATCGCCTGGCCCGAGCAGTCAGCGCTGTTGATGCACGACGAGCTGGTGCTGACGGACCTGCGCGACGCGGGGGCCGAACTCGGCCTGCTGCCCTGCGGGGCGCTCTCCCCCCGCCTGCTCGGCTGACCCACTCCCCCCGCCCCGCGCGGCTCCCTATCCTGGGCGGCATGCGTATCGATCTGCACGCCCACAGCAATGCTTCGGACGGCACCGACTCCCCGGCCGAACTGGTCGCCAACGCGGTGGCCGCGGGCCTGGACGTGGTGGCGCTGACCGACCACGACACGGTGGCGGGGTACGGCGAGGCGACGGCCGCGCTGGCCGGGACGGGGCTGACCCTGGTGCCGGGTGCCGAACTCTCCTGCCAGGTGGGCGGGATCAGCATGCACCTGCTGGCGTACCTGTTCGACCCGGCGGAGCCAGCCTTCGCGGCCGAGCGGGAGCTGGTGCGCACCGACCGGTTCCGGCGCGGGCGGGCGATCGTGGAGCGCTGCATGGAACTGGGCGCGCCGATCAGCTGGGAGCAGGTGCAGCGGATCGCCGGGGCCGGCTCGGTGGGCCGTCCGCACATCGCGTCCGCGTTGGTGGAGGCGGGCGTGGTGGCGAGCGTCTCGGACGCGTTCACGCCCGAGTGGCTGGCCAACGACGGGCGGGCGGACGTTCGCAAGCACGAGACCGACCCGGCGCTCGCGGTGCGGCTTGTGCGGGCGGCGGGGGGCGTACCGGTTTTCGCTCACCCCGGAGCGGACAAGCGCGGCCGGACGGTTTCGGACCAGGTGATCGTCGATCTTGCGGCGGCCGGGCTGGCCGGGCTGGAGATCGACCACACCGACCACGACGAACCGACCCGGGCCCGACTCCGCACTCTGGCAAGCGAGTTGGGACTTCTGGTGACGGGCTCCAGCGACTACCACGGCAGCCGCAAGACCGTCCGGCTGGGCGAGTTCACCACCGCCCCAGAGGTGTACGAAGCACTGGTGGCACAGGCGACCGGAGCCAAGCCCATCACTGGGTGAAACACCCCGGCGCGTCCCATCGCACCCGAACGACGGAACGCCCAGAATGCCCGCCATGAACGACGCCATCGACGGCAAGGTCTTCGGCTCACTGTTCGTCACACTGTTCGTGATCATGGATCCACCGGGCATCATGCCGATCTTCCTGGCACTCACCTCCGGCCGGACGCCCCAGGTGCAGCGCCGGATGGCCTGGCAGGCCACGCTGGTGGCACTCGGGGTGATCACCGTCTTCGGGCTGTTCGGGCACCAGATCCTCGACTACCTGCACGTGTCGATCCCGGCGCTCCAGGTGGCTGGCGGGGTCCTGCTGCTGCTGATCGCCCTGGATCTGCTGACCGGCCGGATCGAGGAACCCACCCAGACCAAGGACGTCAACGTCGCCCTGGTCCCACTGGGCACCCCACTGCTGGCCGGGCCCGGGGCGATCGTCGCGGTCATCCTGGCCGTGCAGGGAGCCAGTACCACGACGCAGCACCTGGCGCTCTGGTCGGCGATCGTGGCCATGCACCTGATCCTCTGGGTGACCATGCGGTTCTCACTGTCGATCATCCGGGTGATCAAGGACGGCGGCGTGGTCCTGATCACCCGGCTGTCCGGCCTGCTGCTGTCGGCGATCGCGGCGCAGCTGGTGGCCAACGGGGTGTTCGCCTTCATCGCGGACAACGCCAAGTGACGGGCCGACGAGGGCTCAGTCCAGTGGGACGCCGCGGCGGTTCGGGTCGCGCAGGTCGGTGCTGTGCTTCAGCCAGCGCTCCTCCAGCGCGCCCGCGCCCTGGACGCGCTTGAACGCGGCCTCGTTGGGCGTCATCGGCAGCAGCGGCAGGAAGCGCACCGCCTCGGCGGGGGCCGGGAGTTCGAGGTCCTCGACCAGGCCGCCGGGCTCGGCGGCCAGCACCGAGGTGAACGGGGCGCCGGTCCACAGCGGGGAGCCCAGGTCGAGCGAGCCGCCGGGGGCCACCACCAGGCCCTCCACCTGCGGGCTGGCGGCGAACACCACCAGCGCCCGGTGCACCTCGTCCCGCCCGCCGCGCACGGTGAGCACCAGTTCGGCGCGCGGGCCGCGCACCGGGTCGGCGACCGGCGAGGACGGGTCGGCCATCGGGGCGGCGGACATGCCGAGCGTCGCGTAGCGGACCAGGCCCTCGGCGTCCGGGCCGAAGCGCAGCACCTCGATCCGGTCCGCGCCGACGAAGGTGACCGCGGCGCGGCCCGAGGGTTCGCCGAAGGTGCTGATCAGCCGGGCCTCGACGGCGGCCAGGACGGTCTGCCGGGTCGGGCCGGAGCCGTGGCCCGGGCCGGCGTCGGGATCGGAGAAGTCGCCGAAGAGCGGGAAGTCGTGCGCCATGCCGCGACCTTAGCGCGCGCGGCGGCGGGCCGACTTTGGCGCGACCTTTACCCGGCGGAGGCCGAACTCCGGGGCCCGGCACGGGGAAGAGCTGTTAATGTGAGCGGTCGGCCTTGTGAATACGAACCAGGGCCGCGACGGCCCCCGCGTGGGCCCCGGCGTGGAGGAGGTGGTCACGGTGGACAGCAGTCGACCATGCAGTACCGGCAGCTCTCTCCGGCCCACCCTGGCCCGCCGCCTGCACGGCTGACCTGGGCTCACACGCAGCGTGGCGTCCGGCCGGGAGAGCACCTTCCCCGGGGTCGAGCCGTCGAAACCCGCCCAGCAACGGTTTTCTGACGCATCATCGGCTCCGGCGTGTCCACCGGTGTTTCCCGCCGTCGCGTTCGCCCTGCCCTGCCGGGGCGCGCGCCGGTCCGGCCCAAGGAGTCCGCGCCATGTCGATGATCAACAACCTGCGCGCCGCCGTCGTCCGTCCGACCCGCCGCCGGGCCGGTGACGACCTCGGACTGCCCCCCGGCACCACCCCGTCCTCGGTGGTGGACTGCGCCGTCTACCAGCAGGGCAAGCGGATCGGCGAGACCTGCAGCCCGCGCGAGGCCGCCCGACAGGTGAAGGCGGCCCACCAGAACGGTCCCGGCTCGTTCAGCTGGATCGGCCTGCACGAGCCCACCGGCGCCGAGTTCGAGGGCATCGCGCAGCGCTTCGGCCTGCACCCGCTGGCGGTGGAGGACGCGGTGCACGCGCACCAGCGTCCCAAGGTCGAGCGGTACGACAACATGCTGTTCGCGGTGTTCAAGACCGTGCGCTACATCGAGCACGAGCAGCTCACCCCGACCAGCGAGGTGGTCGAGACCGGCGAGCTGATGGTGTTCGCCGGCCCGGACTTCGTGATCACCGTCCGGCACGGCGCGCACTCCTCGCTGCGCGCCCTCCGGCTCCGCCTGGAGGCCGACGCCGAGGGCACCGGCCTGCTCGCCGAGGGCCCCGCGGCGGTGCTGCACGCGATCGCCGACCACGTGGTGGACAACTACCTGCTGGTCGCCGAACGCCTGCAGACCGACGTGGACGAGATCGAGTACGGCGTGTTCGCCAACCGCGGCGGCAGCGGCGCCGATGTCGGCCGGGTCTACCAACTCAAGCGCGAGGTACTGGAGTTCAAGCGCGCCGTCACCCCGCTGCTGCGGCCGATGCTGCAACTGTCCGAGCCGGTCGCGCGGCTGGTCGACCCGGAGATGCAGAAGTACTTCCGGGACGTCGCCGACCACCTGGCCCGGGTCAGCGAGCAGGTGCAGGGCTTCGACGAACTGCTCAACTCGCTGCTCCAGGCCAACCTGGCGCAGGTCTCGGTCGCCCAGAACGAGGACATGCGCAAGATCACCGCCTGGGCGGCGATCTTCGCCGTCCCCACCATGATCACCGGCGTGTACGGCATGAACTTCGAGCACATGCCGGAACTCCAGTGGACGTACGGCTATCCGACCGTGCTCAGCGTGATCGCCCTGATCTGCGTCGGCATGTACCGGGGCTTCCGCCGCAACGGCTGGCTGTGAGGGGCCTCGGGTGGGGCGTCAGCGGCGCTCCGCCCGGGCCACCAGCACCAGGCCCAGCAGGATCATCCCGACCGCCGGGTAGGCGGCGACCGGCGGCCACTGGCCCAGCCACACCGCCGCGATCAGCGCCGCGCCCGGGGTCTCCAGCAGGATCGCCGTCGAGGTGACCGACGGGCCCAGCGTGCGCACCACCCGGTTGCTCAGCGAGTGCCCGAGCAGCTGCGCCGACACCATCAGCAGGACGATCTGCCACCACGCAGCGGCCGGCCAGCCCGACAGCCGGGTGTCCGTCAGCAGACACACCACCAGCAGCGCCACCGCACAGGTCGCGTAGCAGACCAGGGTGTACGCGGTGGTCGACAGCGTGCGCCGCACCTCCGCGCCCAGCAGCACGTACCCGGCCGCCGCCGCGCCCGCGGCCAGCGCCAGCCCGTCCCCGAGCAGCGCCCGCGGCGAGACCGACAGATCGACGCCGGTCAGCACCAGAACGCCCGCGAACGCCAGGCCCACGCCCAACCACACCAGCCGCGGCGCGCGCACCCCGAACAGGCGCATCAGCAGGATCGTCCACAGCGGAGTGGTCGTCACCAGCGCGGTCGCGGACGCCACCGACGTCATCCGCAGGCTGGGCATCCACAGCCCGAAGTGCAGCGCCAGCAGCACGCCGGCCCCCATCGCCAGCAGCAACGCCCGCCGCGAGATCCCGCGCAGCTCGGCCCGGTGCCGCCACAGCGCGTACGGGCCCAGCACCGCCACCGACATGCTGTTGCGCCAGAAGGCGATCGCCAGCGCGGGCGCGGCCGTCGCACTGATCAGCGGGGCGGACAGCGAGATGCCCGCGATCGACACCGCCAACAGCAGCAGGTCGGTACGCGGCAGCACCGGCCGCCGATCGACCACCGCGGACGCGGCGGGGGCGTTCATGGTGGTGGGCACGGCTCTCCTTCGGCGGAACGGGGGGCAGGCTACACCGTAAGGTCTGTCTGCCCGTCATGGCACTGTCGTCCCGGGGGATGGACCCGTCCCCGGACGGCCAGGCCGTACGCTGTGCGGCATGGAGCGTACGACGACCGCGAGCCCGGCAGATTTCCTCGACCGGGCCCTGGTGGAGGAGTCCGCCAAGAAGTCCGGCCTGCTCTGGGTGCAGCCCGCCGGGCAGCCGCACGCCCGTCCGCTCTGGCACGCCTGGTACGACGGCGCCGTGATCGTCGTCGGCGACGGCGCCGAACAGCCCCTGCACGGCCTCACCGCCGACGCCACCGCCACCCTCACGCTGCGCAGCAAGGACAAGGGCGGCCGACTGGTCACCTTCCCCGCCACCGTCACCGCGGTCGCCCCCGGCACCCCCGCCTGGGACGGCGCCGTCGAGGAACTCAAGGGCAAGCGCCTCAACGCCCCCGACACCGACACCATCGGCGACCGCTGGGCCCGCGAGTGCCGCATCCTCCGCCTGGAGCCCACCGGCCCCCTCGCCCCCCACCCCGCCGACGCCCTCACCGCCACCCCCATCCCCACCCCGGCCACCACCCGCAAGCCGATCCCGGCCGGCCTCCCGAAGCTCCTCTTCAAGAAGAAGCACAAGAGCTGAAGCAAAGACAGGGGCGCGTGGGGGTACCTCCCGGCCCGCCAGGGCTGGGGGACAGCGCAAAGCGGAAGGCACCCGTCAGAAGGCTCGCGGCACCCCATTGACCTGCCGCCCGACGCGCCCCCGCAGCACGCCCCTCCGCGTCCGCGCAGACTGGCGCGAAGGCAGGGCCGCGAGGCGGAAGGCGCCCGCCGGAAAGCTCGCGGCACCCCATTGACCTGCCACCTGGCGCGACCCTCGATAGATTTGGGGGGTTGTGTCCGTTTCCCCCCGGGGAGGGAGTCGTATGGCGGGGCCAGGCAGCCGGGTGTTCATCTCTCACCTCTCCGGGGTCGCGGTGTTCGACCCGAACGGCGACCAGGTGGGTCGGGTCCGCGACGTCGTGGTCTCGTTGCGTCTCGGTGGCAGCCCGCCCAGGGTTCTCGGGCTGGTGGTGGAGGTGATCGGCCGCCGCCGGATCTTCCTGCCGATGACCCGGGTGACCAGCCTGGAGTCCGGCCAGGTGCTCTCCACCGGGCTGCTGAACATGCGTCGCTTCGAGCAGCGCCCGTCGGAGACCCTGGTTCTCGCCGAGCTGCTCGACCGCACCGTCACCCGTACCAAGACCGCCGACGAGGTGACCGTGCTGGACGTCGCGATGGTGCAGACCCGCCTGCGCGAGTGGGAGATCGACAAGGTCTTCGTCCAGGTCGGAAGGCCTTCCCGGCTGCGCAAGGCCAAGGGCGAGCAGTTGCTGCTCGACTGGTCCGCCGTCACCGGCTTCTCGCTCGCCGAGGAGGGTCAGGGTGCGGCCAACCTGCTCGCCACCTTCGAGCAGTTGCGCCCGGCCGACCTGGCGAACGTCATGCACCACCTGTCGGCGAAGCGTCGCGCGGAGGTCGCGGCCGCTCTCGACGACGACCGTCTGGCGGACGTCCTGGAGGAGCTCCCCGAGGACGACCAGGTGGAGATCATCGGCAAGCTCAAGGAGGAACGGGCCGCCGACATCCTGGAGACCATGGACCCGGACGACGCCGCCGACCTGCTCTCCGAGCTGCCCACCGAGGACGCCGAGCGGCTGCTGCGCCTGATGGAACCCGCCGAGGCGGCGGAGATGCGCCGGCTGCTCTCCTACGAGGAGGACACCGCGGGCGGCCTGATGACCACCGAGCCGATCGTCCTGGAACCCGACGCCTCGGTCGCCGAGGCGCTCGCCCGGGTGCGGGTCTACGACACCAAGCCGGCGCTGGCCGCGCAGGTGTACGTGTGCCGCCCGCCGAACGAGACCCCGACCGGCACCTACCTGGGCACCGTGCACTTCCAGCGGCTGCTGCGCGAACCCCCGTACACGCTGGTCGGCTCGATGGTGGACGACGACCTCGACCCGCTGCCGCCGAACACCCCGCTCCAGCTGATCACCTCCTACCTGGCCACCTACAACCTGGTGGCGGCGCCCGTGGTCGACGAGGACGACCACCTGCTGGGCGCGGTCACCGTGGACGACGTACTGGACCACCTGCTGCCGGACGACTGGCGCGAGGGCTCGGTGCACATCCCCACCGCGGAGGTGCCCGATGGACAGTGACCGCAAGCGTCAGCACGACTCACCGGGCCAGCGGATCCAGGGCGAGCTGCGGGAGCTGCGCCAGCTGCGCGAACTGCGGGCCCGCGAGCAGCGGGTCCGCCGCGAGGAGCGCCCCGGCCAGGCCCCGGGCTCCCGCTCCCGGCTCGACCAGCCGCGCACCGGCCGCCCGGGCCTGATCCGCCTGCCCGAATGGGACGCGGAGGCTTTCGGCAAGCTCTCCGAGCGGATCGCCCGGTTCCTGGGCACCGGCCGGTTCATCGTCTGGATGACGGTGGTGATCATCGCCTGGGTGGCGTGGAACACCCTGCTCCCGCCCACCGTGCGCTTCGACAACTACCCGTTCATCTTCCTCACCCTGATGCTGTCGCTCCAGGCCTCGTACGCGGCCCCGCTGATCCTGCTCGCGCAGAACCGCCAGGACGACCGCGACCGCGTCAACATGGAGCAGGACCGGGCCCGCAGCGACCGCAACATCGCCGACACCGAGTACCTGACCCGCGAGGTCGCGGCGCTGCGGCAGGGCCTCGGCGAGGTCGCCACCCGCGACTTCATCCGCTCCGAACTCCAGTCGCTGCTCAGGGAGATCGACGAACGCCGGGAGCCCGTCGAGCCGCTGTGACCCGCGGCACGCTACCGGCGAGTCGGGGGCGGGGCGCAGCGCCGTACCATCAACACATGGCCAACGAGACAGAGGTGGCGGCCGGGGTGACGGAGCAGTCCGTCCAGGAAGCCCTGGCGACCGTCCACGACCCGGAGATCAACCGTCCGATCACCGAGATCGGCATGGTGAAGTCCGTCGAGATCGGCGACGGCGGTGCGGTGAAGGTCGCGGTGTACCTCACCGTCTCGGGCTGTCCGATGCGCGAGACGATCACCCAGCGGGTCACCGATGCGGTGTCCGCCGTTCCCGGCGTCACCGCCGTCTCCGTCGAACTCGACGTGATGAGCGAGGAGCAGCGCCGCGAGCTCTCCCAGCTGCTGCGCGGCGGTGCCCCGGAGCGGGAGATCCCGTTCGCCAAGCCGGGCACTCTGACCAGGGTGTACGCGGTCGCCTCCGGCAAGGGCGGCGTCGGCAAGTCCTCGGTGACGGTCAACCTGGCGGCGGCGCTGGCCGCGGACGGCCTGAAGGTCGCCGTGGTGGACGCCGACATTTACGGCCACAGCGTGCCCCGCATGCTGGGCGTCGAGGGCCGGCCCACCCAGGTGCAGGACATGATCATGCCGCCGGCGGCGCACGGCGTGAAGGTCATCTCGATCGGCATGTTCACCCCGGGCAACGCCCCGGTGGTGTGGCGGGGCCCGATGCTGCACCGCGCGCTGCAGCAGTTCCTGGCCGACGTGTACTGGGGCGACCTGGACGTCCTGCTGCTCGACCTGCCGCCCGGCACCGGCGACATCGCGATCTCGGTCGCGCAGCTCGTCCCGAACGCCGAGATCCTGATTGTCACCACCCCGCAGATGGCCGCCGCCGAGGTCGCCGAGCGGGCCGGCACGATCGCGCTGCAGACCCACCAGAAGATCGTCGGCGTCATCGAGAACATGTCGGGCATGCCCTGCCCGCACTGTGACGAGATGATCGACGTCTTCGGCACCGGCGGCGGCCAGACCGTCGCCGAGGCCCTCACCCGCACCGTCGGCGCGACCGTCCCCGTCCTCGGCTCCATCCCGATCGACGTCCGCCTGCGCGAGGGCGGCGACGACGGCCGCCCGGTCGTCCTCTCCGACCCCGACTCCCCGGCCGGCGCCGCCCTGCGCACCATCGCCGGCAAGCTCTCCGGCCGCCAGCGCGGCCTCTCGGGCCTCTCCCTGGGCCTGACCCCGAAGAACAAGTTCTGACGGACTCTCAGCACCACGAGTGGCCCCGGGCACCCGCCCGGGGCCACTCTGCTGGAACCGCGCCGGGTGGCGGGACTGTCCACCCGGCGTGGACAGACGCGAAGACGGTGTGGACAGACGCGGAATCGGTTGCCTGGCGGCGGTGCTGCTGACAGCGGCAGCGGTGCTGATGCTGCTCAGCGCGGGCTGCACGATCGAGCTGGAGGGGCCGCCGGAGCTGAATCCGGGCCTCCACGACAACCGGACGTTCCTGGCGCAACTGGCTCTCGAAGGGGGACTCCTCCTCCTGGTGGCCGGCCTGGGCCTGGGCGTGCTCGGCCCCGGCCGGGTGGTCAGCCGGATCGCGGTCGTGGTGGTGGCCGTGCCCCTGCTGGCGTTCGGGGTGTTCCGGGTGACGGCGCTGGTCCCGATGCTGCGCTGCCACGGAAACTCGATCGGGCAGGTGACGGAGGGGTCCTACCGCTGCTACGACCGCTAACGGCCGTCGTAGGTCTCCAGGTCGGGAACGGTGGTGAAGCCGATGCCGTACGCGGAGACCGAGCGGCCGTAGGCGCCGATCAGGACGCCGGGGGCCTCGCCGGCCAGGACCCAGCCGTATTCGGACTCGCGGTAGCGGAAGGGCTGCGGGGCGCCGTTGACGGGGAGGGTGAGGGAGGACCAGGCGGGGCCGTCGAGGTCGTCGGCCAAGTCCCAGGCGAGGGTGGACTGCTGGTCGAGCCAGTGCTGGCGCAGGGTGCGGTCGAGGTTGCCGGGCCAGGTGGCGGCGAGCAGTCCGGCGCCGGCCAGCCAGGCCGCGGAGGAGGCGGAGGTGGCTTCCAGGGTGCCGGTGTTGTCGGCGCTGCGGCGGACCTCGCGGCGGGCCACGGTGACCACCATCGCGAAGCGCCGGGTGTCGCGCGGCTCGGGTCCGCGGGCGGGTTCGTCGCCGTGGCCGAGGGTGCCGTAGTCGGGGATGTCGCTCTGCGCGGCGCGCGGGCTCTGGCCGGTGCCGACCTGGCCGAGCCAGCGGCGGCCGGTCCAGCCCTCGTCCAGGCCGTACCAGGGGAAGTCGGCGGCGCGGTAGGCGACGAGGGGGTCGGCGGCGGGCCGACGCGTCGCGGCGGGGTCTGCGGTCGTTTGCGTGGCGTCCACTGCGGGCCTCCTCGGCTGTGCTCCTGCCACGGGTGGGCTCCATGGTGGCGCACCGCGGCCCCTCTGTCCGGGAAAACCGGGCCGGACACGGCCTGGCGTGACGGACCGCACAGCGCGCGCCCTCGGGGAGGTAGTGGACACGATAGCGGCGCGAACGACAACGCCCCGCCTGCCGGGCGGGGCGTCGGGGACGAGGTCCGGGTCGGGCGGGGAGCCTCGGTCAGGTGGCGTCCGGGTCGAACGGCGGGCGCTCACCGGCCGCGAGGGCCGGTCCGCTGCTCAACGGGGAGGCCGGCTTGGAGAAGTCGACCGAGGCACTCGGGGTGCGGGTCGGCTCGCCGTTCAGCGCGGACTTGAGGTCGACGCTGTCCTTGAGGTCCTTCAGTCCGAGCGGGTCGTCACCGTCGCCGAGCAGCTGCTTGCGGACGAAGGTCTTCGGGTTGAGGTCCTCGAAGTCGAAGTTCTGGAACTCCGGTCCGAGTTCGCTGCGGATGTCCTCCTTCGCGTTGTCCGCGAAGGAGCGGATCTTGCGAATGAACCCCATGGTGTCCTGAATCAGCTTCGGGAGCTTGTCCGGCCCGAAGATCACGATGGCCATGATCACCATCGTCAGGACCTCGAGTCCGCCTATGTCTCCGAACACCTGAACTCCCAGCACCCGACAACGCTGAACCAAGGGTAAACGCGGGCGGCCGCTCCCCGGTCTTCCTCAGGTGAATCCGTGGTAAAGACCACCCGGGCGACCGGCGTCGACGGCGTGCCGGTGAAGGCAGGCTAGCGCAGGACCTGGAGCTGGTCACCGCTGGGCGACGGCTGCGGGCTGGCCTGCAGCCGGGAGCGCATCGGAAAGTCCGGGGCGTCCATCTGCTGCTGCGCGTTGACGGGCACGATCGCCCCGCCCACGGGGGTGACGCTGGTGGGCTGCCGGTTGGGGCCGCTCTGGCCCGTGGTGAGGCCGCCGACACCGCTCAGGGTGACCGCGGCGACCGAGAACGCCCCGGCGGCGGCGAACACCAGCCGGCGCCCGCGCGCCGAAGCCGGGCGGGGAGTGGGCAGCTCGCCGAGCGCGGCCAGCGGACGCGGCGCGGCGGACGGGCGGGAGCCGAACAGGCCGGCCCGCGGGTCGATCCCGGGTATCGGGGCCTCGGCGCCCAGCGCGCCGCCGCCGAAGCCCGCGCCCCGGCCGAAGGAGCCGCCGGTGAGCCGGCTGCCGCCGAACACGGCACCCGACGGCCCATCAGGGCCCGACTCGTCCTCCGGCAGCGCGGCCACGGCCAGCAGCCGGGCCATCAGCGCCGCGGACGGGCCGGGCGCGCCGGCGCCGCTGAGCGTCCGCTTGACCGCGCGGGCGCCCTCCGCCTCGGCCAGGCACTCCGGGCAGGTCGCCAGGTGGGCCTGCACCCGCTCGCGGGCGTCGTGGCCGAGTTCGCCGTCCAGGTAGGCGGTGAGGCGGTCGCCGAGGTGGTGGTGCTCCTCGGCCGCCGGCTCGACCGGGCGGATCGTCACGGGCCGCAGCTCGGCCGCCGCCGGGGACTGCTCGACGGCGCGGCGCAGCGACGCCCAGCGCGAGCGGCCGGTGGCGTCCGCGCGCTCGGGGGCGTGTTCGCTCATGACCCCCTCCGGTCGCTTCCGCCCGGTTCGGCGCCGACCGCCACGGGCTCGGCGGAGCCGCCCCGGCGCGAACGGCCCGCGGCGGCGTTCGGCGCCCGGTGCTTGAGGGCGGCGCGCAGGTGCGAGCGGCCACGGTGGATCCGGCTGCGGACGGTGCCGAGCTTCACCCCGAGGGTGGCGGCGATCTCCTCGTAGGAGAGGCCCTCGATGTCGCACAGCACCACGGCGGCACGGAACTCCGGGGCAAGGGTGTCCAGCGCCTGCTGCACGTCCGCGTCGAAGTGGGTGTCGCTGAAGTGCTGGGCGGGGCTGGGCTCACGGCTGGCCAGGCGCTCCGCCGCGTCCTCGGCGAGGGCGTCGAAGCGGATCCGCTGGCGGCGGCGCACCATGTCCAGGAACAGGTTGGTGGTGATCCGGTGCAGCCAGCCCTCGAAGGTGCCGGGGGTGTACGTGGACAGCGAGCGGAACACCCGGACGAAGACCTCCTGGGTGAGGTCCTCGGCGTCGTGCTGATTGCCCGTCAGCCGATAGGCCAGGCGGTAGACCCGGGCGCTGTGCGCCTCGACGATCTCCTCCCAGCTGGGCGGCGTCCAGCTCTGCGCGTCGGGCCCCTCCGCGAAGGACGCGAGCGTACCGGGGGCCTCGGCCACCGAGTCGTCGGCTGCGGTCGTCTTGTCCAGGGGGGAGTGCACAGACTGGTTCATCACGGGCTTCGGCGTACGGGCCGACGTGGTGCCGCGGACGTGCCGCTGCACAGGGACGTCGCCCTCGGCCACACCTCCTCGGTCGGCTCTTCTGCCCAGCAGAGCCACCACCATATCCACCTCACACGTCAAGCCCGGATAAGAGCGGTCGAACAGCGGCCGCCGCAGGCGGTCCGGCCACCTACGACAACTCAACGGCCAGCCGTCGAACGCGGTTCCCGGACGGCCAGTAGTCTGTCGCTGGAATTTGTCGACTTCCATCGACATCGGCGCTCCGGAAGAGGAAGCCATCACCGAGTTCGGGCCCCAGCGAGCGGCCCTCGCCGACACCTACGTCGGCGAGGACGCGGTGCTGACCTACGCCCGGGCCCAGTCGGCCCGCACCGGCATACGCGCGATCGGCCCCAGCGGCGGCGCGGCCCTGCGCCTGCTGGCCGCCGCGCTCGACGCCAAGGCCGTGGTCGAGATCGGCACCGGCACCGGCGTGTCCGGCGTCTACCTGCTGCGCGGCATGCGGCCCGACGGCGTGCTCACCACCGTCGACTCCGAACCCGTCCGCCAGCAGTACGCCCGCGAGGCGTACCTGGCCGCCGGCTTCGCCGCCAACCGGGCCCGCTTCATCCCCGGCCGGGCCCGCGACGTGCTGCCGCGACTCGCCGACGGCCAGTACGACCTGGTGTTCTGCGACGGCGACCCGGCCGACTCCGGCTTCCACCTCACCGAGGCGATGCGGCTGCTCCGGCCGCGCGGCGTGGTCTGCTTCGAGGGCGTCTTCCAGGAAGGCCGGCTCGCCGAACCCGAGGCCGACGACCCGCAGATCCGCGCGGTGCGCGACCTGGTCGCCGACATCCGGGAGAGCGACATCCTGCTGCCCGCCCTGCTCCCGGTCAGCGACGGCCTGCTCTGCGCCGTCAAACGCTGACCCCGCACCAGCACGCGGAACGGGCCCGCTCCCCGCAACCGGGGGACCGGGCCCGTCGAACACTCCCGGAACGCCCGGGACGTGCGAGTGGCTACCTGCCTGGGTCAGCCGCAGGCCTTCTTCAGGGCCTCGCCCAGAGCATCCGCCTCGTCCGGCGTCAGCTCCACCACCAGGCGCCCGCCCCCTTCGAGCGGAACTCGCATGATGATGCCCCGCCCCTCTTTGGTGACCTCCAGCGGGCCGTCACCCGTCCGCGGCTTCATGGCCGCCATGCTCGTTCCCCTTCCTGCAACCGTTCAGGTACGCACCGGCAGTCCGTCCACCGCCGGTATCGAACGCATTGATCGGAAGCCATTATCCCGCATGCGACCGCTCGATGACCAACATCACTCTCTCCGCCAAGCCTCCCGAACCCGCATCAAAGCGCCGATAACCAGCCGGAAGCCGCATCCCGCCGCACTCCGACACGCCCGCCGGGCGTGCGCCACCTCACACTCCCCCACCCGGCCGCACTCCGGCATGCTGTGCCCACGACAGCCCACCGCGACCCGGGAGCCCTCACCGATGTCCGACACCGTGCGCTACCACCGCGACGGCGCCCTCGCCGTCCTCACCATCGACCGCGCCGACGCCATGAACGCCCTCGACGTCGCCACCAAGGTCGCCCTCCGGGACGCCGTCACCACCGCCGCGGCCGACCCCGAGGTGCGGGCCGTGCTGCTCACCGGCGCCGGCAACAAGGCCTTCTGCGTCGGGCAGGACCTCAAGGAACACCTCGGCCTGCTGCGCCACCAGCAGGAGACCGGCGAGGGCGCGCTGCGCACCGTCGCCGAGCACTACAACCCGCTGGTCCGTGCCCTCGCCGGGATGCGCAAGCCCACCGTCGCCGCCGTCAACGGCATCGCGGCCGGCGCCGGCGCCTCGCTCGCCTTCGCCTGCGACTTCCGGATCGTCGCCGACACCGCCGGCTTCAACACCTCCTTCGCCGGCGTCGCCCTCACCACCGACTCCGGCGCCTCCTGGACCCTCCCCCGGCTGGTCGGCCACGCCCGCGCCACCGAACTCCTGATGTTCCCCCGCACCGTCCGCGCCGACGAGGCCCTCGCCCTCGGCCTCGCCACCCGCGTCGTCCCCACCGCCGAACTCGCCGCCACCGCCCACGAGTTCGCCCTCACCCTGGCCAACGGCCCGACCGTCGCCTACGGCGCGATCAAGGAGTCGCTGGCGTACGGGGCGTCCCACTCCCTGGACGAACTCCTCGACAAGGAGGAGGAGTTGCAGACCATGGCCGGCAGCAGCGAGGACCACCGCATCGCGGTGGACGCCTTCGTGGCCAAGGAGAAGCCCACCTTCGTGGGCAAGTAACTCTCAAAGGGCGAAGCTCTCTTCACCCCACTCTCACCCCGCGCCCCGTCAGGGGCGCTGGGGGTCCCCCCAGCCGAAGGCGAGGGGGCGGAACTGCGCGAAGGGGAACGGCGCCCTCGGTGAGGTCCGTGGACGGCGGGCCCGTGGCTGCCCGGGCGGGCTCCTACCGCGCGTGGCAGTCGGCCAGGTGATCGTTCACCAGCCCGCAGGCCTGCATCAACGCGTAAGCCGTCGTCGGCCCCACGAACCGGAATCCGTTCTTCTTCAGCGCCTTCGCCAGCGCCGTCGACTCCGGCGTCACCGCCGGCACCTCCGCCAGCGTCTTGGGCGCCGGCCGCCCCGGATCCCCGGCGTGGCTCCAGATCAACGCGTCCAGACCGCCGTCGAGTTCACGCGCGGCACGGGCGTTCGCGAGGGTCGCGACGATCTTCGCCCGGTTGCGGATGATCCCGGTGTCGGCCATCAGCCGTTCCACGTCGTCGTCCCCGAACTCCGCGACCTCCGCGATCGAGAAGTCCCGGAACGCCGCCCGGAAGCCTTCGCGTCGCCGCAGGATGGTGATCCAGGACAGCCCGGACTGGAACGCCTCCAGCGAGATCCGCTCGAACAGGGCCTGGTCGCCGTGGACCGGCCGGCCCCACTCGGTGTCGTGGTAGACCCGGTAGTCCTCGGAGGAGTCGCCCCACCCGCAGCGCAGCAGCCCGTCCTCGCCGAGCACCGCACCGGTCACGAGCGGTCGCTCTTCTCGGAGTCAGCAGGGCCTTCCGCAGGCTTCTTCTCCAGCATGGCCGTGAACGACTCCAGCCCGGGCAGCGGCTCCCCGGCCGCGTCGCCCGTCGCCTCCACCGAGCCGCGCACCGCGCCGACCGCCTCCAGTTCGGCGATCTTCGCGTCCCGGAGGGCGAGTTCCGCGCCGAGGCGGTCGAGGACGTCGTCGACCTCGTCCATCCGGTAGCCGCGCAGCGCCATCGGCAGGCGCAGGTCGTCGACGTCGGTGCGGCTGAGCGGGCGGTCCTGCGGGAGGCGCACGGTGAGACGGTCGTGCTCCGCCTCGGGGAGGGATCCGCCGCCGCCCAGTGCCACCAGCGCGGCACCGCCGACCACCACGGCCATCGCAACCACGATCACCCAGAACACGAGCGTCCTCCGTCAGTCCCCGGCAGTTCCGGCTCCGGCAGTTCCGGCTCCGGCAGTTCCAGCTCCGGCAGTTCCGGTCGGCTTCGGCCCGCGGGCGGGATCAGGTGGGATCATGGTCCCGTACAGGCCGGGGCCCATCATTGCACCCGGGAGCGCTGAGGAGGAGACAACGGTGGCACTACGCCTCGGCACGCGGGAGTTCGGCCCGGACGAGCTGGTCATCATGGCGATCGTCAACCGCACCCCGGACTCGTTCTTCGACCGGGGGGCGACCTTCGCCGACGAGGCCGCGTTCGCCGCGGCGGACCGGGCGGTGGCCGAGGGCGCGGCGATCCTGGACATCGGCGGGGTGAAGGCCGGGCCGGGCGAAGAGGTCACCGTCGAGGAGGAGTTGCGGCGCACGGTGCCGTTCGTGGCGGAGCTGCGCAAGCGCCACCCGGACGCGGTGATCAGCGTGGACACCTGGCGGCACGAGGTCGGCGAGGCGGTCTGCGAGGTCGGTGCGGACCTGCTGAACGACGCCTGGGGCGGCTTCGACCCGAAGCTCGCCGAGGTCGCGGCCCGGTACGGCGCGGGTCTGGTGTGCACGCACGCGGGCGGCGCGGAGCCGCGCACCCGCCCGCACCGGGTGGGGTACGAGGACGTGATGGCGGACATCCTGCGGGTGACCGTCGGGCTGGCCGAGCGGGCGCTCGAACTCGGGGTGCGCCGCGACGGGCTGATCATCGACCCGGGGCACGACTTCGGGAAGAACACCCGGCACTCGCTGGAGGCGACCCGCCGGCTGCCGGAGATGACGGCGACCGGGTTCCCGGTGCTGGTGTCGCTGTCGAACAAGGACTTCGTCGGCGAGACGCTCGACAAGCCGGTGGACGAGCGCCTGCTCGGCACCCTGGCCACCACCGCGGTCTCCGCCTGGCTGGGCGCGCAGGTCTACCGGGTGCACCAGGTCGCGGAGACCCGTCAGGTGCTGAACATGGTGGCGTCGATCCGCGGCACGCGTCCCCCGGCGGTCGCCCGCCGGGGGCTCGCCTGACCCTTTGCCCGCCCGGACTACGCGGGCGTGCCCTGCGGCTTGCGGGCCGCTTCCAGGACCTTGAGCACGTCGGCGACCTCGTCGGTCACGTGGAACAGGTCGAGGTCCTCCGGGTTGGCCTTGCCCTGGGCGACCAGGGTGGACCTCAGCCACTCCACCAGCCCGCCCCAGTAGGAGCTGCCGAACAGGATCACCGGGAACCGGGTGACCTTGTTGGTCTGCACCAGGGTGAGCGACTCGAACAGCTCGTCCAGGGTGCCGAGCCCGCCGGGGAGCACCACGAAGCCCTGGGAGTACTTCACGAACATCGTCTTGCGGACGAAGAAGTAGCGGAAGTTCAGGCCCAGGTCGACGTACTCGTTCAGGCCCTGCTCGAACGGCAACTCGATGCCGAGGCCGACACTCAGCCCGCCGGCCTCGACAGCGCCCTTGTTGGCCGCCTCCATCGCACCGGGGCCGCCGCCGGTGATCACCGCGTACCCGGCCTCGGCGAGGGCCCGGCCGATCTCCACCCCGGCCTCGTACTCGGGCGTACCGGCCTGCGTCCGGGCGGAGCCGAACACGCTGATCGCGCTGGGCAGTTTGGCGAGCGCCCCGAAACCTTCGACGAACTCCGAGGTGATCCGCAGCACCCGCCACGGATCGGTGTGCAACCAGTCGGTCGGCCCGGTGGTGTCCAGCAGGGCCTGGTCCGTCGTCTTCGTCTCGACCTGGTCCCGCCGCAGCAGCACCGGCCCCTTGCGCTTCTCGGGCCACGGCTTCTTCCTGGCCCTGCGGACGGGTTCATCTCCGTTGGCTGTCATGACGAAACCCTACGCCTGACAAGGCAACTTTCCGAGGAACAACGGGAAACGGCTGCCCGTCCGCCAAAGGCCGCGGGGCGCCTACTCGGTGAGCCAGGCGCGCAGGCGGGCCTCGACCTCGGCGATCGCGCTCAGCGAGCAGTGTTCCTCGCGCTTGTGGGCCAGATTCGGGTCCCCCGGGCCGTAGTTGACGGCGGGGACGCCGTGGGCGGAGAAGCGGGCGACGTCGGTCCAGCCGAACTTGGCCCGCGGCTCGCCGCCGACGGCGGCCAGGAAGGCCTGGGCGGCGGGCTGGGAGAGGCCGGGGAGGGCGGCGGGTGAGGCGTCCACGATGTCCAGGTGGTAGCCGTCGAAGACCTCCCGCAGGTGGGTCTCCGCCTGCTCCAGGGTGCGGTCGGGGGCGAACCGGAAGGCGACGTGGATCCGGCACTCGTCGGGGATGACGTTCCCGGCGACGCCGCCGTCGATCCGGGTGGCGTTCAGGCCCTCGCGGTACTCCAGGCCGTCGATGACGACCCGTCGGGGCTGGTACTCGACCAGCCGGCGCAGCACTTCGGCGGCCTTGTGGATGGCGTTGTCGCCGAGCCAGCTGCGCGCGGCGTGGGCGCGGACGCCGGTGAGCGTGATGTCGGCGCGCAGGCTGCCCTGGCAGCCGCCCTCGACGACGGCGCCGCTGGGCTCCATCAGGACGGCGAAGTCGGCCGCCAGCCAGTCGGGGTGGGTGGCGAACAGGTGGCCGAGGCCGTTGCGTTCGGCCTCCACCTCCTCGCAGTCGTAGAACACGTAGGTGACGTCGTGGTTGGGCTCCGCCACCGTCGCGGCGAGCCGGAGTTGGACCGCGACGCCGGACTTCATGTCGGACGTGCCGCAGCCGAAGAGCAGGTCGCCCTCGACGTGCGAGGGCACGTTGTCGGCGATCGGGACGGTGTCCAGGTGCCCGGCGAGCACCACCCGCGCGGCCCGGCCGAGGTGGGTGCGGGCGACCACGTTGTTGCCGAACCGGTCGACGGTGAGGTGCGGGTAGGCCCGGAGCGCGGCCTCGACCGCATCGGCGAGGGCGGTCTCCTCGCCACTGACGGACGGGAAGTCGACGAGGCGGGCGGTCAGCGCGCCGCCGTCGAGGGTCAGGTCGAGGGGCTCGTTCGGGCTGCTCATGGCGGCCACCCTACCGAGCGGCCGGGCGGCCCGAAGGCCGGGACGCAACCGCACGGACCCGTACGGCCGTCCGAGCGGTTACGGTGTCCGCGAACGGCGCGGGCTCGGAAGCGGACCGCTGCGACAGGACGACGGACGACGAGGAGAGGGGCCAGCGTGGCCACAGACGCCGAGTACTCGGAGGGGGGCGCCGGGGAGCGCCGTCGGCGGCCGTGGCGGCGGATCCTGGTGGGGCTGCTGGCGCTGGCGGTGGTCGGCGGCCTGGTGGTGTGGCTGAACCGCGACAAGATCACCGTCCCCGACGAGGGCTGCAAGGTCACCGCCACGTCCGGTTCCGGGTCGCTGGAGCTGGGCGCGGCGGCGAACGCGGCGACCATCACGGCGGTGGCGATGTCCCGCGGCCTGCCCGAGCGGGCGGTGACGATCGCGCTGGCGACCGCGATCCAGGAGTCCAAGCTGCGCAACCTGGAGGGCGGCGACCGGGACTCGGTGGGCCTGTTCCAGCAGCGCCCGTCGCAGGGCTGGGGCAGCGTCGAGCAGATCATGGACCCGGTGTACGCGACCAACAAGTTCCTGGACGCGCTGGTGAAGGTGAACGGCTACGCGCAGATGCCGCTGACCGACGCCGCCCAGCAGGTGCAGCGCAGCGGCTACCCGCAGGCGTACGCCAAGCACGAGAACAACGCGACGCTGCTGGCCACCGTGCTGATGGGCCGTGAGCCGGCCTCGCTGAACTGCGTGGTGCACGAGCTGCCGCAGCCGGACGCGGCGGCCCCGCCGGCCACCGCCGTGTCGGACCGGGTGCGCCGGGAGTTCGGCAAGGCCGTGACGGTGGCGACCGCCGACAAGGCGGCCAAGGACCCGCGCGAGGTGCTGGCGTTCACCCCGCAGCCGACCGCTAGCACCGCGAGCGCGGGCGGCACCCAGCAGACCGGCTGGGCGCTGGCGCAGTGGTCGGTGGCGCGGGCGGCGGACCTGGGTATCGGGCAGGTCGCCTACGAGGGCAAGGTGTGGCGGGTGGACCGGCCCAACGACGGCTGGAAGCCGCTGCCGAGCGCCCCGCCGGACCGGGTGCTGGTGACGCTGGGCGCGCCGGCGAAGAAGAAGTGACGGCGTCGGCGGTGCGTTGACGAACAGGTGCCCGGGTGACGGCCCACCGGGTGATTCGCGTCAACTCCCGCTGACGGCACGGCAGTCGGCGGGCCGCCGACACGCCGGTCCACGGACCGGGTGACGGTTTCCGCTCCCGCCAAGGGAAGTGACGATTCTTCAGCGGTCGCATCGTGGACGATCCGCCCGGTTTGCCGGAAAGCGGATCGTCCGATCTTTGCAAACCCTTGACCTTGACCGGCCGAAACCTTCCCGGTGCTCTTGCGGTCATACACGTCGCCCGCGGGGCGAGCCGGACAGCCGGCCGTCCGCCCGGCGGACCGTAGACCTCACCTCTTAGGAGCACCATGTCCCTCCCCCTGACGCGCCGGATCGCCCAGGCCGCGCTGCTCGTCGCCGCCACCGCGGCGCCGCTCGCGGCCGCGGGTGCCGCCTCCGCCACCGAGGTGGTCCCGCAGACCGACCTGGGTGCCGGAGTGACCAAGCTGGCCGACGTCCCCAACTCGGGCGACACGGTGCAGGGGGCGTCCCACGAGCTCGGCCAGATGGTCGGCACCACCGGCGCCGCGACCCTCGCGGCGGGCGGCCCGGCGGCCGGCGACGCGGCCGGCAGCACCGTCGCGCACGCCCTGCCCTCCACCGACGAGGCGCTCGGCCACCTCGGCCCGGCCGCCAAGGCCGACCAGCTGACCGGCGCGCTCGGCACGCTGTCCGACCGGGTCGTCCCGGCCGTCGAGCAGAAGGTCGGCCCCGCGGTCACCGACAAGGTCCTCCCGGCCGCCCACAAGGCCACCTCCGCCCCGCTCGGCACCGTCGCCAAGAACCTGCCGGTGGACCGGCTGACGCACAGCCTGCCGGCCGCCGAGAAGCTCGCCCCGGTCGTCGGCGCCGTCCAGTCGCTGCCGGTCACGGGCGCCGTCGCGGGCCTGACCGAGCACGAGTCCGCCAACCGCCTGGGCGCGATGCCCGCGATGGGCGGCGGCAACAGCCCGCTGGGCAGCCTGCTCGCCGGCACCCCGCTGGGCGGGCTGCTCGGCGGCCTGAGTGGCGGCGCCGGTCAGCTGCCGATCGGCTGATCCACCGCACACGCCGAAGGGGCGGAGCCGACCGGCTCCGCCCCTTCCGCACGCCTGGCCCGGCGTCAGCGCTTCAGCCGCTCCACGGCGGCGGCCACCCGCTCGTCGGTGGCGGTGAACGCCACCCGCACGAAGCGGTCGCCCGCCGGGCCGTAGAAGTCGCCGGGGGCCACCAGGATTCCCAGCTCGGCGAGTTCGGCGACGGTCTCCCAGCACGGCCGGTCCTGGGTCGCCCACAGGTACAGGCTCGCCTCGGAGTGCTCGATCCGGAACCCGTACGCCTCCAGCGCGGCCCGCAGCGCACCGCGCCGCTTCGCGTACCGCTCCCGCTGCTCGGCGACGTGCCCGTCATCGGCGAGCGCGGCCGCGGTGGCCGCCTGCACCGGCGCGGGCACGATCATGCCGCCGTGCTTGCGGATCTCCAGCAGCTCCCGGACCACCACCGCGTCACCGGCCACGAACGAGGCCCGGTACCCGGCGAGGTTGGAACGCTTGGACAGCGAGTGGACGGTGAGCAGCCCCTCGTGCGAGTCGCCGCACACCGACGGGTGCAGCACCGACACCGGCTCGGCCTCCCAGCCGAGTTCGAGGTAGCACTCGTCGCTGACCAGCAGCACCCGGTGCGCCCGGGCCCACTCGACGGCGCGGCGCAGCTCGTCGGCGCCGAGCACCCGTCCGGTCGGGTTGGACGGCGAGTTCAGCCAGAGCAGCCGGACCTTGCTGCCGTCCAGCTCGTCGAGGTCCCCGTAGGCGACCGGCTCGGCACCGCAGAGCAGCGCGCCGACCTCGTAGGTGGGGTAGGCGAGCTTCGGGTAGGCGACCTGGTCGCCGGGGCCGAGCCCGAGCTGGCCGGGCAGCCAGGCCACCAGCTCCTTGGAGCCGACGGTGGGCAGCACCGCCCCGGGGCCGATCTCGGCGCCGAGGCGGCGGTTCAGCCAGCCGGCGATCGCCTCGCGCAGGGCGAGCGGGCCCCACACGGTCGGATAGCCGGGCGTGTCGGTGTGCGCGGCCAGGGCCTGCTGGATCAGCTCCGGCACCGGGTCCACGGGGGTGCCGACGGAGAAGTCGCACAGCCCGTCCGGGTGGCTCTCGGCGGTGCGCTTGTACGGTTCGAGCTTGTCCCACGGGAAGACCGGCAGGCGGTCGGATACGCGGCGCGCCGCCCCCGGGTGTCCCGGGAACGGCGCGTGCGTGCTGTCGTTGGTGCTCACAGCGTGGATGCCACCGATCAGTGGTCGGCGTTCTGCGGGGGCAGGGCCGCGATGAACGGGTGGTCGCGCTCGATCAGGCCGAGCTTGGAGGCGCCGCCGGGCGAGCCCAGGTCGTCGAAGAACTCGACGTTCGCCTTGTAGTAGTCCTTCCACTCCTCCGGGGTGTCGTCCTCGTAGAAGATTGCTTCGACGGGGCACACCGGCTCGCACGCACCGCAGTCCACACACTCGTCCGGGTGGATGTAGAGGGAGCGCTCACCCTCGTAGATGCAGTCGACGGGGCACTCCTCGATGCACGCCTTGTCCTTCACGTCGACACAAGGCTGCGCGATGACGTAGGTCACGCTGTCGTTCCTCCTCGGAAGGGCTGCCGCCCTACTGTTTACTCGGTCGCGCGGTGCGCGCGGCGTCGTCGTCGATGCCCGCCCCTAGTATCGCGGGTCGGGGGACGCAAATGCACAGGAGGTGCGGTTGATGGCTGGCGGAGTACCGCTCGAGGCCCGTCCGGAGGTCCGGATAGACCCGTCTGACGTGGGAAGACGCGTCTCGGTGCGGCGGGTTGACGGCGTGGCGGACGGGCGGCCGGTGTTCCGCGATGCGATCGGTGTGCTCACTGCTTGGGACGGCGACGGGTTGACGGTCGAGTCCCGGCGCGGCGTGTCGGTGCGTTTCGCCGCCGATCTGCTGGTCGCGGGCAAGCCGGTGCCGCCGTTCCCGGCCCGGAACGTCCCGATGCCCGACATCACCCCGACCGAACTCCAACGCACCGCGGCCCGCGGCTGGCCCGCTGTCGAGCAGCAGCCGCTCGGCGACTGGGTGCTGCGTGCCTCCGCCGGCTTCACCCGGCGCGCCAACTCGGTGCAGGCGCTCGGCGACCCCGGCCTGCCGCTGGACGAGGCGCTGGAGCGGGTCCGCGACTGGTACGCGGCCCGTGGCCTGCCCGCGCACGTCGAGGTGGTGGACGGCGCCTCCCCGTCCGACCTGACCGCCGAACTCGACCGGCTGGGCGCCCAGTTGGCCCCGACCGTGGTCCGCAGGGCGCGGCTCGGCGGACTGACCCGGGCGGCCGCACCGGAGAGCTGGCGGCAGGTCCGGCTGTCCCGCGCGGCCGACCGGAACTGGCTGTCGCTGTACCGCCGGGTGGGCGACGACCCGGCCCTGGAAGCCGCCGCGCAGGCCGTCCTGCACGGCGGGCCGTCGGTCTGGTTCGCCCACGTGCCCGGCCCGGACGGCGCACCGCTGGCGATCGGCCGGATGGCGGTGGACGGCGACTGGGCCGGATTCTCCGCGATCGAGGTCGCCCCCGCCGCCCGCCGCCGCGGCCTGGCCACCACCGTGATGGCGGCACTCGCCGCACGCGCCGCCGAGGAGGGCGCCACCGGCGCCTACCTGCAGGTCGAGGCCGACAACCACGGCGCACAGGCGCTCTACGACCAGCAGGGCTTCACGACCAGTCACACTTACCACTACGCCCGCCTTCCCCAGCGGTAGCGTGCACCACCTGAACCGAGCCACGAACCGCTGCTGAACCGAAGGCCGCAGTGACCGAGCAGAGCAGAAACCGCTTCCGAGCCGAGGCCCGGGCCGAAAACCCCGACCCGGTGCTGCTGTGCCTGCTCGCCGCCGCCGAGCACACCCTCGGCGACCCCGGCGACAGCGCCGAACCGCCCGACCTCGACGCCGTCCTGAGCGCCTGCCGGACCGCCCTGGACCGGCACGCCGCCGCCATCCGCCAGGCCGTCGCCGAACGCCGCCCGCGCGGCCCCGAGGAGACCGCCGCGCTCCTCGCGGCGGTGCTCGGCGGCCGGGAACGCTTCCACGGCCGCCAGTCCGACTACCGGCGGCTGGAGTCCTCCCTCCTCCCCGAGGTGCTCCGTCGCCGCCGCGGGCTGCCGATCATGCTCTCCCTGGTCTGGTCGGCGGTCGCCGACCGGGCCGGCCTGACCGTCCACGGCATCGCGCTGCCCGGCCACTTCATCGTCGCGGTCGGCGGCCCCGGGGACAGCGAGGACTACGTCCTCGCCGACCCGTTCCACGGCGGCCGCCTGCTCGACATCCCCGACGTGGAACGCCTGGTCGCCGCGTCCGGCCACCGCTACTCCCCCGAGCTGCTCACCCCCGCCCAGCCGCTCGACACCGTGCTGCGGGTCCTCGGCAACATCCGCCACTGGGCCGCCGAACGCCCCGAACACGCCCGCACCCAGCTCTGGGCCACGGAACTCGCCCTCCTCCTCCCCCGCCACCCCGCGCAACTCCGGCTGGAGCGGGCGGAGTTGCTGGTCAAGACCGGCGACTTCCTGGGCGGGGCGGCGGAGATGGACGCGTACGCGGAGATCCTGGACGCGTTCGACCCGGAGAGCGCGAGGCGAGTCCGTGACGAGGCCAAGTCGGCGCGGCACCGGCTCAACTGAGGCAGACAGACGCGAACCCAGGGAGAGCACAACCGGGGGCGCGTGGGGGTACCTCCCAGCCCTGGCGGGCCGGGAGGTACCCCCA
>NZ_JBHWEN010000028.1:0-95209 GCF_042734215.1 Kitasatospora sp. NPDC059673
CCCACCCCGCCGGCTCGCCGCGAACCCCCGCCGCTGCGGTGTTGGGCCCGCCGGCCTGCGGGGGGCTCGCCCACCCGACCCCCCGGCCGGGTGCCCGCCTTTTCGGCGCCCCCCGGGCGGTTCGGCGTTGCGGTGGGTGTCAGTAGATGGAGAAGACGGACGCCCAGTTCTGGCCGGCCGAGTTGGCGTTGGCGGTGTTGGCGGTGACCGCCTGGCCGGCGGTGGCGTTGCCGTCCAGGACGAAGCCGGTGGCCGGGTTGGTCAGCGTGTAGGTGCCGACGGCGTTCTGGGTCACCGTCCAGCGCTGGTTGGCGCCGCCGAGGTTGATGGCCGTCAGGGAGATCTGGCCGCCGGCGGTGGTCGGCGCGGTCAGGTAGAGCGGGATCGAGCAGCTGTCGTAGATCCGGACGGTGCCGTCGCCGTTGGAGGCGAACTTCCAGCGCTGCGAGGCCATGGTGGTGTTCAGCGTGGCGAACACGGCCACCGACGGGATGCTGCTGGTGCAGGTGCCGCCTCGCTGGAGGGCGACGCCGCCGCCGTTGCTGAGCGCGTGGTAGCCGTTGTCACCGACCACCGTGGGGCCGTAGTTGATGGCGCTGGTGTCCAGCGCGGTCAGCGCGGCGCCGGTGGTGGACAGCGGCGGCGTGGCCGTCGGACGGACGTTCCTGAACCAGTCGGCGAAGGTCGCCGGGGTGTGCGAGGTCAGGGTGGCGATGGTGCGGTCCCAGCTGCCGTCCACCTGGTTCCACAGCTGGAGCAGCGCGCCGTCCACGTTGCCCTGCACCTGGTCGCCGGTCTGCCAGCCCGAGGCGGCGGTGAACGGGTAGGACGAGCCGTCCGGCCACACGTAGCGCTGGTCGCCCTCCAGGTAGGCGGCGACCGAGTCGGCGAAGCCCTCGGTCCAGGCGCAGGTGGCGGAGGACGTGTACTGGATGTAGTGCGGGTTGCAGTTGGTGACGGCCGGGAAGGTGCCGTTGTACAGCCGCTGCTGGAAGAAGTGCCCCGACTCGTGCAGCACGGTGTGCTCGGAGTCCGGGTCGCCGTCGGCCAGGTGCAGGGTGTTCGACAGGTCGTACCACGCGCCGTCGGTGGAGCCCGCGTACCACTGCTCCGTCAGCATGGTGCAGGTGGCGGCGTTCGTCTCGGTGGTCGTCCAGCACGGGGTGGTGGAGTTGGCCCGCCGCGACCAGAGCAGGTTGACGGTGTCGAAGGCGTGCCAGGCGCGCTGCGCGGTGGTCGGCTTGACGGTGCCGAGGGCGACGCTGGTCGATATGTTCGACTGGGTCGGCGTGTTGAAGGCGTAGACCGTGCCGGTGTTGTCGGCGGTCCGCCACACGTGGTTGTTCTGGGTGGCGAAGCGCACGTACAGGTGGTCCATCGCGGTCGTGGTGACCGGCGTGTAGCAGAGGTTGAACGAGCCGTCGGCGGCGCCGGTCAGCTGGGTGTCGGTGTTCAGCTTGTGGTCGGTGTCGGTCGGCCTCTCCCGGCCCCACAGCTCGACCGAGGCGTTGCGGGCGGCCTTGGTCAGGGTCGGCTTGGAGGCGCCCGCCTCGGCGGACTGGTAGTCGTACTGGAGGTTGCCGCTCATGCAGATCGGCGACGTGGCGGAGGCGACGCCCGCCGTCAGCGGGACTATGCCTCCCGCGGCGAGCAGCGCCGGCACCAGGAGGCGCAGCAGGGTGGTGGAGCGGTGCGACATCGACGTCCTTCCAGACGATTGCCCGGGCCGCGGCTGGGCGGGACCGGGGCGCGAAGGCCGGGCGAGGGACCCGGCTCCGGTCCGTGACGATTCGTCGGCGGGCCGTGAGTAATCGTCGTGTCCGCGCCATGGCGGGCACCAGGGGCGCGCGGAATCACATGTTCCGCTTGTGTGATTGGCCTGTGCGCCCGGCGCGGGATGGGGAGTTCGTGCGCCCCTCGGGGTGCTGACGGGACGTCAGGCAGTGGGCCAGGTGGCGAGGGTGAACTCGACGATGCGGTGCAGCTGTTCGGCCGGGGTGCCGTCGGTGGCGCGGACCGCGAGGCCGTGGGTGAGGACGGTCGGGTGGTCGGTGAGCACGGCCGGATCGGTGCCGGGTGCGAACTCGCCTGCCTCGGGGGCCAGTTCTAGACGGTCAGGGGAGTTGGCCGGGCGGGAGGGTGTTGATGCCGGCGGCCAGGAAGGCCATGGCGGCGTCCAGGTGGGCCTCGGTGGGGCGCAGGTAGAGCTCGCAGACGACGGCGGCGGCCGTGGCGGCGACCATTCGGGGGCCGAAGTCGTCGGGGGCGTCGCCGCGTTCGGCGGCGAAGATCCGGGCGCCCTCCTGGATCGCCTCGGTCAGGCGGCTGTTGGCGACGGCGCGCAGCTGGGGGTTGCGGTCGAGCATCGCCTCCCAGAGCGCGTCGAGCTCCTCGGCGCCGGGGTTCTCGGCGAGGTCGGTGCGCAGCCAGTGCTCCAGCGCCTCCAGCGTGGTGGTGCCGGGCTCGCGGTGGTTGAGGGCGTGGCCGAGACGGTCGGTGAACTCGGCGATGTGGGAGGTCGCCAGGTCGAGCTTGGTCGGGAAGTAGAGGGTGACGGTCCGTGCCGACACCTCGGCCCGGTCGGCGATGTCGGCGATCGTGGTCGCCTCGAAGCCGCGCTCCGCGAACAGCTGGTAGGCCGCTCGCAGGATCGCCTCCCGGCGGCGGGCCTTGCCGCGTGCCCTCGCTCCCTCGGTCATGGGGTCGATGCTAGCAGTTTTTACCAGTGGAGGTAATTTTGCAGTCCGCTGCAAAGTTACCTTAGAGTGCAAAAATCCACTGGTTCTGAGCACGAGGGGGCGCGATGGCGTCGGTCCTGTACGCATGGGGACGATGGGCGGTACGCCGCCGAGGCCGGGTGATCGGCCTGTGGCTGCTGCTGCTCGCGACGATCGGCGCCCTCGGCACCACCTTCGCCGGGCCCGTCAGCAACGAGTTCACCGTCCCCGGCATCGAGTCCCAGCAGGCCCAGGACCTGCTGGAACGTCAACTCCCGGAGTCCGCCGGCGGCACCGCCCGGCTGGTCGTCGCCGCGCCCGCCGGGCAGAGCCTGGACATGCCCGCGGCCAAGGCCGCCGTGGGGGAGAGCCTGCACCGGGCCGCCGGGATACCCGGGGTGGTGCATGTCGCCGACCCGTTCGAGAGCCGCACCGTCTCGCCGGACCTGCGGATCGCGTTCGCCGACGTGCAGTTCGCGCAGGCCGCGAGCGAGGTCCCGCAGAGCGCCAAGGACGCGCTGAACGACGCCGCCGCGCCGCTGCGGGAGGCCGGGCTGCAGGCCGAGTTCGGCGGCACCGTGATGGCGCCGCCCGTCGAGGTCGGCGGCCCCGCCGAGGCGATCGGCGTGGTGGTCGCGTTCGTGGTGCTCGCCGTCGCGCTCGGCTCGCTGGTCGCCGCCGGACTTCCGCTGCTGACCGCCCTGGTCGGCGTCGGCATCGGTGTGCTGGGAGCCCAACTGCTCGCCCACGTGGTCGAGATGACCAACACCGCGACCGTGCTCGCGCTGATGATCGGCCTCGCCGTCGGCATCGACTACGCGCTGTTCATCATCGCCCGGCACCGCGAGCAGCTCGCCGACCCCGACAGCGGGATCGAGGAATCGGCGGCCCGCGCCACCGCCACCGCCGGCAGCGCCGTGGTGTTCGCCGGCGCCACCGTGATCATCGCACTGGCCGCGCTCGCCGTCACCGGCATCCCGTTCCTGACCGTGATGGGCCTGGCCGCCGCCGCCACCGTGCTGCTCGCCGTACTGGTCGCCGTCACCCTGGTGCCCGCGCTGCTCGGCCTGCTCGGCGAACGGCTGCGGCCCCGGGCACGGGTGAAGGCCACCGCGAAGCCGGCCGGCACCTGGTCGGCGGCCTGGGCGCGCACCGTCACCCGCAAGCCGCTGCTGGTGCTGCTGGCCGGCGTGGTCGGGCTGCTCGCCCTCGCGCTGCCCGCCCGCGACCTGCGGCTCGGCCTGCCCGGCAACGCCTCGCAGCCCGCCTCCAGCACCCAGCACAAGAGCTACGACCTGCTCAGCGAGGGCTTCGGCCCCGGCTTCAACGCCACCCTTGCCGCCGTGGTCGACGCCACCGGCATCCCCGCCGAGCGCCGCGAGGCCGCGCTCGCCGACCTGCACGCCACGCTCTCCGCCGATCCGGGCGTCGCCGCCGTCGGCATGCCGGTGGCGAGCGCGGACGGCAGCACCGTCGCCGTGCCCGTCGTCCCCCGTACCGGGCCGGACGACAAGGCCACCAGCGACCTGGTGGAGCGGCTGCGCGGCCACAAGGCCGAGGTCGCCGCGAGCGGCGGCACGCTGTACATCGCCGGGGCGACCGCCGCCGCGATCGACGTGTCCGGCAAGCTCGCCGACGCGCTGCCGCTGTTCGTCGCCCTGATCGTGCTCCTCGCGCTCGCCCTGCTGACCGTCGCGTTCCGCTCGGTGCTGGTGCCGCTCAAGGCGGTGCTCGGGTTCCTGCTGTCGGTGGCCGCCGCGCTCGGCATCACCGTGTGGGTGTTCCAGGACGGGCACCTGAACGGCCTGCTCGACATCCCGTCCGCCGCGCCCGTGACGAGTTTTCTGCCGGTGCTGCTGATCGGCGTGCTGTTCGGGCTCGCGATGGACTACGAGGTGTTCCTGGTCAGCCGGATGCGTGAGCACCACCAGCACACCGGCGACGCCGCCGGGGCCGTCACGCAGGGCGTCGCCAGCAGCGGACGGGTGGTCACTGCTGCCGCGCTGATCATGGTCGCGGTGTTCGGCGGCTTCGTGTTCAACCACGACCCGATCATCAAGTCGATCGGATTCGCGCTCGCCGTCGGCGTGTTCATCGACGCCTTCGTGGTCCGGATGACCCTGGTGCCCGCCGCGATGGCCCTGCTCGGCCGCCGCGCCTGGCAGTTGCCGGGCCGGCTCGACCGGATCATTCCGGACGTCGATCTGGAGGGCGCGAGCCTGCCTGCCGCGTCGGAGCGTCCGGAGCGCGTGGCCGAACGGGTCTGACGGAGCAGAACGCGGGCCGGGCCCGGGAGTCGCGACTCCCGGGCCCGGTTCACGGGTGCTCGGTCAGCAGGGGACCACGGCGTTGACGGTGACCGGGGACGGGCCCCAGCCGAACTTGCTGACGCCGAAGGTGCCGCTGACGGTGGAACCGCACGCGACGGTGCCGGTCGGGCCGTTGACGGTGACCGTGCTCGCGAGGAAGTTCACGTTCTGCGCGATCGAGCCGAGCGAGGCGCCGCCGACGACCTGGCCGGAGAGCGTGGTGGAGAGCACCTGGGGCTGCGGCGGGTAGTCGGGGGTGGGCGGGCCGGCCAGGGCGACACGACCGAGGAACTGGACGCTGCTACCGGTGATCGCGGCGCAGACCTGGGTCATCAGCCCGGACTGGAGCGACCACGGGCTGCAGGTCTCCGTGGTGGTGGTCGTGGCAGTGGGGGTGGCGGCCTGCGCGGGGGCGGCTGTCAGGGCGCCGACGGTGGCCATGCCCGCGGCGAGCAGGGTCAGTCCCTTCATCGAACGGTGGTTCATCGCGCGTTCTCCTCCATGTGGTGGTGCCCAGCTGAGGCACGTGATAACGAGGTAGCACATGTGACATTTCACATCCGCCGCGACTGAACTTGCCATAAGTTCGAATGCTTGCGGAGGTGTTTGAGGAGGAAATGATGCACTCGGCCAGAAAATGACCATGGATGGCGAGATTGCGGCGTGATTGCCGACAGTTGAGGAAGTCTTGACAACACCGTCCCGGAACCTTCGGATCCCACTCCCTTCGGGCGCCCGGTCGGTCGTGCCGACCTCACGCGCGCCCGCAGAGAGTGGGAACCGATCGGGACCCCGCTCCGCTACCCGGCGGCCGGGCCGTACACCACGTGCAGGGTGCCGTTGCCGAACGCCTTGCTGGACAGCAGCGTCAACTCGATCGGCTCGGCGATCCCGTCGAACAGGCGCATGCCCTCGCCCTGGGCCACCGGGTGCACGAACAGGTGCAGTTCGTCGATCAGGCCCGCCGCCAGCAGCTGACGTACCACGGAGACCGAGCCGGACATGCCGATCGGGCCGCCCTCCTCCTGCTTCAGCGCCCGGACGCCCTCGACCAACTCACCCTTCAGCTGCTCGGAGTTGCGCCAGGTGAGGTCGAGGCCCTGATGCGAGACCACGACCTTGCGCATGTCGCCCAGCGACTTGGCGAAGCCCGCGTCCGCGCCGCCCGCGGCCTCCCGCTCCGGCCAGGCACCCGCGAAGATGTCGTACGTCGTGCGGCCCAGCAGCAGGGTCTCCGACACCCCCAGCTGCGCCCCCACCGCCGCGCCCACCTCGTCGTCGAAGTGCGGCAGGTGCCACTGCTCCGGGCTGCCCACCACGCCGTCGGCGGAGATGAACAGGCCTGCGGTGATCTTCCTCATGGTTCGGTTCTCCTTGCTCGGTGACGCCTGGTCGGAAACGGGTGACTACTCGGCAGCGGGCCCGTACACCAGGTGCACGGTGCCGCCGGCGAACGGCTCGCAGGACAGCAGCTTCAGCTCGATCGGGTCCGCGCCCTCGGCGAACAGGCGCATGCCCTTGCCCCGGGCCACCGGGTGCACGAACAGGTGCAGCTCGTCCAGCAGGCCCGCCGCCAGCAGCTGACGTACCACGGAGATCGAACCCGACATGCCGATCGGGCCGCCCTCCTCCTGCTTCAGCGCCGTGACGCCCTCGACCAGCTCGCCCTTCAGCTGCTCGGAGTTGCGCCAGGTGAAGGAGAGCTCCTGGTGCGAGACCACGATCTTGCGGGTGTCACCGATCGCCTTCGCCATCTCGGCCTCGTCGCCGCCCTCCGCCTCGACGGCCGGCCACGAACCCGCGAACACCTCGTAGGTGGTGCGGCCCATCAGCACGGTGTCCGACGCGCCCAGCAGCGCGCCGACCGCCGCGCCCAACTCGGCGTCGAAGTACTTGAAGTGCCACTGTTCCGGGCTCTCCACGACTCCGTCGGCGGAGATGAACAGACCGGCGGTGATCTTCCTCATGGGGTGGTGCTCCTTGCTGGCTCTCGGTGTGCGTCGCTCGCTGACAACCGGTCAGACGGAGCCCGCTCGGCGGACTCATCGGTCCCCGCGAAGAAAATCCGAAAAACTTTTTCGACCCGTGCTGCCCGCCCCACCGATGAGTCCACGAGCGTCGATCGGTCAGCACCGGCATGAGCCCTGAGGACACCGTCGAGTTCGACGTACCGCCGCACCATGCCGCTCATCCGGCACTGGAAGACCACTACACCGCACTACTGGACGCCCACCGCCGGCCCGTGCGGATCGCCCTGCTGGTCGGGAACGTGCTGAGGCCCGCCCCCGGCGACCTCCAACGCCTTTGCAGGTTCGGAGTACTCGCACGGCGGGCGGGCCATCAAGTGGTCCTGCGCGGCGTCGGCCCCCAACTGAGAACGGTGCTCGACCTCACCGGGCTGGCCGACACCCTCCACGAGGGCTGAGGGCATGTCAGCCCCGCGGATCCTCCGTCAACCGCATCGGCAGACCCCACAGCGGGAACAGCCGATCGACATCCATGTAATTGGTCATCATGGCGATCCGACCGTCCACGATCTCCAACACCATGATGCCCCACGGCGTCCAGCCATTGCCGTCCTCCGCCGCCCGGTACTGCGCGAACGCCGGCGAACCGTTCGCCTCCACCGGCAGCATCCGCGAGTTGACACACCCCCGGCCCGGACCCTTCCACCACACCTCGAGTTCCTCGATGCCCTGCAGCCACATCCGGAACGGCGGCATGTTCAGCACCGCGTCCTCGTGCAGCAGCCGCTTCAAGCCCTCGATGTCGAACGCCTCGAACGCCCGCACATAGCGGGCCAGCAACGAACGCTGCGCCTCGTCCAGCGGCTTGAAGGTGTCACCCGGCGACCCCGCGCCGTCCGCCAGCGTCGCCCGGGCACGCTGCAGCGCGCTGTTCACCGACGCCACCGACGTCTCCAGCAACTCCGCGGTCTCCGCCGCCGACCAGGCCAGCACCTCGCGCAGGATCAGCACCGCGCGCTGCCGGGCCGGCAGCTTCTGCAACGCCGAGACGAACGCCAGCCGGATCGACTCCCGGCCCAGCGCCACCTCCGCCGGATCACCCGCCAGCACCCGCCCGTCCGGCACCGGGCCCACCCAGATGCTCTCCTCCAACTGCGTCAGATCCGGCGCCCCCGCCGCACACGGCGAGGTCAGATCCATCGGACGCGCCCGCCGCTGCGCCGCCGGACCCATGTCCAGACACACGTTGGTGGCGATCCGGTACAACCACGTCCGCAGCGCCGCCCGCCCCTCGAACCCGTCGAACTTCGACCAGGCGCGGACCATCGTCTCCTGCACCGCGTCCTCGGCCTCGAAGGCCGACCCCAGCATGCGGTAGCAGTACGCCGTCAGCTCGCGCCGGAACGGCTCCAGCTGCTCCGCAACCCCATCACGATCCATGATCATTGGCACGCCCGACACCCTAGTGCGCACCTCTGACAACCGGTGCCGGTGATCGCCCCGCCGGGTGGCTGATCGCGGCTGATCGCGGCTGATCGCGGCTGATCACGGCCGAGCCGGGCGACCGGGTCCGGGGCCGGTTCCGGGCCTCTCCAAGGACGCCTACCAGCACTGGCCCGCCCACATGAACGGCGAGATGGCCGAGGACCGGCCGCTGCGCATGCGGACCGATGTCCGCAGCGCCCTCACGCCTACGGACCCGAACACGGCCGGCTGCGCCGCCTGATCAGCCCCGCGTTCACCGCGCGGCGGATCCGGGGGCTCGCCCCCGAGATCGAGCGGATCGCCGCCGAGCTCATCGACCGCATTGCCGCACAGCCGCAGGACAGCGTGGTCGACCTGCGGAACGAATTCACCTGGGTGCTGCCGCTGATGGTGGTCAACACGCTGCTCGGCGTCCCCGAAGACCTGCACGGCGCGTTCCGCGCCTGCATCGGCCACCTCTTCGACACCCACGCCACCCCCGAGGAAGCCGTCCGCAACGGCGAGGCCGGCTACGTCCAACTCGCCAACCTGGTCGAGGCCAAGCGCCGCACCCCCGGCGAGGACGTCACCACCGCGCTCATCCAGGCCCACGACGAGGAGACCGGCACCGGCCTCACCGAACGCGAACTCCTCGACAGCCTGCTGCTGTTGATCGGCGCCGGCCACGAAACCACCGTCAACCTGCTCGGCAGCGCGATCATCGCACTGACCACCCACCCCGAACAGCTCGACGCCCTCCGCAAGGACCCGTCCCGGTGGTCCGACGTGGTGGAGGAGACGCTGCGCCTGCGGCCGCCCGTCGCCAAAATCCTGCCGCGCTTCGCCGTCGAGGACCTGCACGACGAGGCGGGCGGCATCACCTTCGCACGCGGCCCTGCCTCCATCCGGTGAACGGCGGTGGCGGGGGCTGGGGGCGGGCAGCCCTCCAGAGGTGGTGGCCGCACGCCGTGCCCGCCCGACCGGTGGGGCCGGCGGGCGGGACGGCGGGGCAGCGGAATCCAGGGTTGCGGCGATGCGATTGTCCGGCAAGCCCGTTGGTGGTGAATGGCCGGGCGACGGTCGGCGCCGGCCGGGGATGTTCGGCCGTCTGCCCGAAATGACCTCAGGGGCAGGACAGTTGTGCGGTGACGGCCGTCCGGCGTGGACCGCTGGACCGCTGGACCGCTGGGCCGGTGAGGCCGATCGACAGCGGCGGGTTCGGTGTCGAGCGGTCGAACTGCGCGGCAGCCTGGATCTTGAGTTCTCATCTCTCCGGCGGCGCGGGGCCCGCTCGGGCGAGCCGTTCGTGGTCGCGTGTTGGCTGACGGTCGGCTGACGGTCGGCTCGGTGTCGAGGGCGGCGGCGGAGTGGGCGGCCGAGATCAAGGCCTGTCCGGTCCGCCTGCGGTTGACGCCGACGTGCGGTGAGCTCTCCGTCCGCAGGTCCATTCGGGTCTGCCTCGAACTCGGGGTGGGACGGCTGCCGCCCCGGCCGGGGGCAGTCGGTGGACTGCCGGGGACGGTCTCCGGATCAGGAGGTCTGTGCGGCGATGCCGGCCAGTACGATCTCCAGGCCCGCCTCGAACTCCGCGGCGGGGGTGGGGTGTTCGGCCCCCACGATCACCTCCGCGAGCAGCGGGTGGCGGCCTGCGTCCAGCACACGTCCCAGGTACGGGGACATCGCCTTCCGCCACTGCTCCTCGGAGCGGTTCTCGGACCGGTCCGCGTGACGTTGTGCCAGTTCGGTGCGCAGGGCGCCCACCAGGTAGGCGTGGAAGGCGGCGGCGGCCCGGCGGAGTTCGGTGGGGCGGCCGGTGAGGTTCGGGGCGGTGTTCAGGACGGACAGCCGGGCCTCCAGGGCGGCCAGTGCGTTCGGGCCCAAGTGCGGGCGGCCGCCGAGGAGTTCGGGGAACCATTCGTGGCGGAGTGCGGCCCGCCTGGTCAGGGTGGCGATCAGCCGCAGGCCGGACTGCCAGTCCTGTGACGGATGGCCGGGGGCCGGGGCGGGCGGGACGATCTCGGCGTAGACCGCGTCCGCGAGGAGGTCAAGCAGCTCGTCCTTGGTGTCCACGTACCCGTACAGCCGCATCGGGCCGACCTCAAGCGCTGCGGCCACCCGGCGGATCGAGACGCCCTCCAGGCCGTCCGCGTCGGCGAGTTCGAGGGCCGCGCCGACGATCAGTTCGCGGCTGAGCGGGTGCGGGGTCCGCCGGGCGGGCGGTTCGGGGCGGTCCCAGATCGGGGTGGGGGAGGTGGGGTCGATGGTGTGGTGGGGCGTCATGAAAATAGTCTCCGCGTAGATGATGTCGGGCGCGCTCACCCCTGGCGATACAGTGTATCGAGCGATACGGTGTATCAACCAGGAGGGGGACACGCATGTCCACGATGTCCACGCAGACAGCTACCGAGATCGGAATTGTCGGAGGCGGCCCGGGCGGCCTCACGCTGGCCAGGCTGCTCACCATGCGGGGCATCCCGGCCACGGTGTACGAACGCGACGCCGGGCCGGACGCCAGGCTCCAGGGCGGCACCCTCGACCTGCACCTGGACACCGGCCAACGTGCGCTGCGCGCAGCCAAGTTGGAGGAGGCGTTCGGTCGGCACGCCCGCCCCGAAGGGCAGGACATGCGCCTGCTCGACCACACCGGCACCCTGGTGTACCGCGAGGACACCCCCGACCCCGCGCCCGGGGACGCCCCGGCGCCCCGGCCCGAGATCGACCGGACCGACCTGCGCGAGCTGCTGCTCGGCTCGCTGCCGCCCGGCACCGTCCGGTGGGCGCACACCCTGCACGCCGCCAACCCCGCGCCGGGCGGCGGTTGGGAGTTGCACTTCGCCGACGGCAGCACGGCCGAACACCGTGTGCTGATCGGCGCGGACGGCGCCCGCTCCCGGCTGCGCCCGCTGCTCACCGACGCCGAGCCGCGCCACCTGGGCGTCAACGCCGTCGAGGGGACCATCCCCGCCATCGACCGCACCCACCCCGAGCTGGCCGCCGCCGTGGGGCGGGGCAGCTACTGGGTGATCGGCGAGGGCCAGTCGCTCGCCGCGCAGCGCTGCTCCGACGGGCGGGTCCTGGTCCACCTGTCCTTCCACGGCCCCGCCGACTGGCCGGCCAGCTGCGGCATCCCGTTCGACCGCCCCGCCGAGGCCCGGCCCGCGCTGCTGGAGCTGTTCGCCGACTGGACGCCCACCTGCCGCGCGCTGATCGCCGCCTGCGAGGGCGAGCTGACGTCCCGTCCGCTCACCGCTCTCCCCGTCGGCCTGCGCTGGCCGCACCGCCCCGGCCTCACCCTGCTCGGCGACGCCGCGCATCTGATGCCGCCCGTCGGCCTCGGGGCCAACACCGCGATGCGCGACGCCCTCGAACTCGCCGACGCCCTCACTGCCCACCCCGCCGACCCCGGGAGGGCGTTGCACGCCTACGAGTCCGAGATGTTCGTCCGCACCGCCGAGGCCGCCGCCGACTCCGACCGGGTGATGGCCCTCGTCCACTCGCCGGCCGGTGCCCGGGGCGTGGCCGCCTTCTTCAACGGTGACCTCGGCGGTGACCTCGGCGGTGACCTCGGCGGTGACCTCAGCGGCGACCTCAGCGGCCGGGGTGCGGCGGGCGCGTAGGGCGCTTCGTCCGAGGGGTGGTCGGGTGGGCCGGGTGCGCTGCCGTGCCGGAGCCGGCGACCGGGGAGACCAGCGCAGCCGCCGTACCGAGCGCGGCCGCGACACGCAGCTTCATGCTCTGACCCTCCGTGGGGGATGGGGCCTGGATCTGCCTCCAAACCAGCGGCGGGTCCCTGCCCTGCGGCAGCCGCGGGTGGGGTGCGGACGGAGTGTTCGGTGAGGGCGGAGCGCCCCTTCGGCGTGGGATGAGGAGGCGAGCCTGGGATCCTGTTGGTATGAGCACACTTTCGAGCACGCCGCCGGACGGACTGCCCCGCTACCGCGTCCTGACCGGGCCGGACGACGCCGCGTTCTGCCACCGGGTCAGCGAAGCGCTCGCCCTGGGCTACGAACTGCACGAGGGGCCCGCCGTCACGTTCGACGGCGAGCGCGTCATCGTGGCCCAGGCGGTGCTCTGGCCGAAGTAGCGGGATCTCAGGCGTTGGGGCGCAGGCGGCAGGGGTGGACCAGGTACGGGCCGAGCAGGCCTTCGCGGTCGCCGTTCTTGTAGGCGATGGCGCGGCCGGTCAGCCCGGTGCCGTCCGTGCGGAGCTCCAGTCCGAATGAGGGACTGTTCAACCGGGCGTCCCTGGTGGGGAGTTGGAGGTCGGCGGCGAGTTGAATGCTCCAGCTGCGGGAGGCGACCGCCGGGACGGTGACCGGGGGGAGGTCGGCGAGCCGGACCCGGACGTGACCGTCGGTCAAGAGGGAGAGGTCGAGCGGGATTTCGCCGTCGGCGGTCTCGATGTGGCCGGTCCAGCTGCCCGGGGTCAGGGTCAGGGCGGCGGCCGGGTCGGTGACGGGCTGCAGGTGGCCCGGATCGAACTCGGGGGCCAGGGCGTCCATCAGGTGCCGGACCACGGCGTTGCGGGCGGACTTGTCGGTGCTGTTGGTCAGGATGGCGAGCGAGAGTTCACGGTCGGGCAGGTCAATCATCATGGTGGCGACGCCGCCCATGCCGCCGCCGTGGCTGGAGATCACCGAACCGTTCGCGCGCTGGACGATCCGGCCGAGACCGTAACCGAGCCGGTCGGTGATGGGCGGGGCATCGAGAACGGCCGCAGCGGTTGCCGGCCGAAGCAGCCGCGCGCAACGGCGGGCGAACAGGGCGATGTCGCCGGCGGTGGCCCAGCCCGCCCCGGCGGAAGAGACACTGCTGCGGCAGCCGGGGTAGCTGCGGCCGTCCGGGGTGTAGCGCTGCGCGACAGACGCGTCGGCGGGCGGGAGGTCGGCCAGGTCGAAGGAGGACAGGCCGAGCGGGGCGGCGATCTGCTCGCGCAGGAAGGTGCGCAGGGGCTGGCCGGTGGCCTGCTCCAGGAGACGGCCGAGCTCCCGGTAGCCGAGGTTGGAGTACTCGAAGTCGCTGCCCGGCTCGCGGACTTGGCGACAGTAGGCGGCGGGGTCGATCGGTGACGGATCCTCGCTGTAGTGGAAGTCGTAGTACGCCGGGAACCCGCCCCGGTGCTGCATCAGCTGACGCGGCGTCGGCACCGTCGCCCACGGGTGGCGTCCGGGCAGCGGCGCGTCCAGGTCGAGCAGCCCGCGATCGGCGGCCAGGCACACGGCGATTGCCGTGAACGACTTGGTTATTGACGCCAGTCCGTAGACGGTCTCCGGAGTGGCGGCGCGGTTCGCCGCGACGTCCGCCAGTCCGTAGGCCCGCGCGAACACCAGCTCCTCGCCCTGCGCCACGGCCATGCTCGCCGACGGGCACCCGTGCGCCGTCAGCGCCTGCTCGCAGAACTCGTCCAGCCCGTCCAGCACACCCGACCCGTCCAGCACGCTCATGCCCTCCCCTTGATCGCTCCCCCTGGATCGTAACCGTCCACCCTCGAACGGCCGTGACCCGCCTGCCAGTTCGGCACCTGTGGAGGAGTGGGCGCGGCGTCAACTTCGCGCCGGGCCACGCCGAAGAGTCGGCTCTGCCTGAACACCTGCGAAGCAGGTCGCTGGGAGATCCTGCGACTGACCGCGCCCGCGAGGGCTTGCCCGGCTGCTGCTGCCGGGGGAGCCGCCGGAGCTAGGGGACGGGCGTGGCGCGGAGGGCGACCTCGAGTTCGAAGCGGGCGTCGGGGGAGGACAGGGACGGGCCGAAGAGGCGGTGGACGCGGTGGAGGCGCTGGCGGGCGGTCTGGGGGTGGATGCCGAGGCGGGCGGCGACCTGGGGGGCGGTGCCGCGGCCGGTCTGGAGCCAGGCCAGGAGGGTGGCGGCGAGGCGCTCGCGTTGCTTGGGGGTGAGGGGGGCGAGCGGGGCCAGGCGGCGTTCGGCGATCAGGCGGACCAGGGCCGGGTCGGTGAGCAGCAGCAGGTCCGCCAGGCGTTCGCGGCAGTCCACCGGCTGCTCCGGGGCCTGCGGGAGGGAGGCGCGGAGCAGCCGGGCCCAGCGCAGCGACTGCGCCGCCAGGGCAGGTGGCACCGGCGGGCCGATCACCGCGCCGCGCCCGTGCAGGGCGGCGGCGATTCGCGGGTCGGCCAGCGTCGTCGCCGGGTCGGGCAGCAGCAGGTGCGGTTGCGGGCCGTCCAGGTTGACCAGGACGTGCTCGGGCAACCGCCCGCCACCCGGCGGCCGGGAGCCGAACGCGGCGACGCGGGCCAGTGGTTGACGGGCGGTGGGAAGCGGTGCGGGGGAGCGCGGGTCGAGTGACACCCCGGCGAGCAGTGCGGGCAGCGGCCAGTCCGCGGACTGCGCGGCGGCAGTGAGTTCGGCGGGCCCGGCACCGGACAGCAGCAGGTCGAGCAGCCGGTGCCGGGCCCGGCCGAGTGCGCCCGCCCGGTCGGTGCGGGCGTCCATGTAACCCTGCACGCTGGTCGCCGCGACCTCGTCGATGTGCGCGAACACCGCCTCGGCCAGCGTGACCAGTTGCTCCGGGCCGAGACCGCGACGGCGGGCCACCCGGGCGTACCGGCGCCATGCGATCCGGGCGCCGAGCCGGAACGCCGCCTGGAGGGCGTCCAGGCTGCGGCCCTCGGCGAGTTCGCCCCGGCCGAGTGAGCGGTAGACCCGCACCTGCCGGGGGCCGGGGGCGGGCAGCCCCGCGACCCGGTCGACGAACTCGGCGAGCGCGGTCTCCACGCCCTGCTGGATTCCGGCGCCGAATTGGCCGGAGAGCGGGCGGGCGAATTCCGGGACGGCGGACCTGATCTCCCGGATGATCTCGGACGCCAAGGATTGCTGCTCCGCCCTGAGTTCGGCCGACAAATCGCGCGGAAGTCCCTCCCACGGCCCAGCCAATTCCGATCCTCCAGGTAGCGATAATCCGTTCCACCGGAGTCCCCGCGAACACCGGTGGCGGTCGGGGACAGGGGGAGTATGCGGCGGCGCAACCCGGCGGTCAATAGGCCCGGCGCAGGCATGCGGGCCCCGTCCGGGAGGCCGGACGGGCGGAAACGCTCACCGGCGTGACAGGTCGGGAGGAGGGGACGGCCAATTCCTGGCACCCATCGATGGCCTTTTCTCGGCCTTGGGGCGACATCTTGACGGTCCGTCAGGTAAAAGATTGCGGAATTCCGGGCCGGGCGACAGCGGGGCCGGACGACAGCGGGGGCGGACGAAAGCGGCGGCGGCAGTGGAATGCGGGGAAAGCGCGGAGCCGGCGGGTGTTTCCTGCCCGGCAGGGCGGTAACGGAAGGTTCAACGGCGGCAGGCCGGGTCGAGGGGCGGTGTGTCGCACCGGGCCGGAAGCGGGGTGGCGGCGAGGGGCGGGTGGCCGGCGGTGCGTCGCGCCGGGGCGGCAGCAGTGCGACGGCGAGGGGAGGGCGGTCGGTGCTCCACTGTCGCGGCGGCCTCGGAGAGCGCCCGGTCCGAGGCCGGTCGGCGGGGTGTCGATCCGGTCGAGTGGGGCGCTGTGGCGTGCGGGGCGGGTGGTTCGCGGTCAATCTGAGTTGCCGCGCTGTCATCCGGATGGCAAACCGGACGGAGTCAGTCCCAATCCTCCAGGGGGCAAGATTCACCTGATTGGGTGCACCCTCGGCCATGCGGGCGGCCCTGGGAGTGGCGAAGATCTACTGTTCGGGAGGCGGTGGGCGGCCCGGTGACCCGAAGTCCCGCCGAGACCCTCAGCCATTCCCCTTGATCTTGATCTTTGCCAAGAACCCCACCCACCCACGGATCTGACGCAGCGTCAGCTCTCGTGGCGAGACGAAGGAGAGCCCGGCCCGATGTCCGTGGACAGCAGCCCGGAGACTCAGCAGGCGCAGCGCCAGCAGACCAGCCTCACCACCGCCGCCGCACGCAACCTGGCGACCACCACCAAGTCCGCACCGCAGATGCAGGAGATCACCTCCCGCTGGCTGCTGCGGATGCTGCCCTGGGTGCAGACCTCCGGCGGTACCTACCGGGTCAACCGGCGTCTGACCTACACGGTCGGCGACGGCCGGATCGAGTTCATCCAGACCGGCGGCGACGTCCGGGTCATCCCCCGGGAGCTCGGTGAACTCGCCCTGCTGCGCGGCTTCGAGGACGACGACGTGCTGTCCGCGATCGCCGACCGCTGCGTGCAGCGCGACTTCCGGGCCGGGGAGACCCTGGCCGAGCGCGGCACCCCGTCCGACAAGATCCACCTGATCGCGCACGGCAAGATCAACCAGGTCTCCACCGGCAAGTACGGTGACGACGCGGTGGTCGGCGTCCTCGGCGACGGCGACCGGTTCGGCGAGAACGCCCTGCTGGACGGCGACGCCAGCTGGGACTACACCGCCACCGCCAAGACCTCCGGCACCCTGCTCACCCTCAGCCGGGCCGACTTCGAGTCGGTGCTCGCGCAGTCCGAGAGCCTCCAGGCCCACATCCGGGACTTCGCCAGCCTGCCGCTGCAGCGGCAGAACGAGCTCGGCGAGGCCGAGATCGCAATGTCCGCCGGCCACGCGGGCGAGTTCCAGCTGCCCACCGCGTTCGTGGACTACGAGCTCAAGCCGCGCGAGTACGAGCTGTCCATCGCGCAGACCGTGCTCCGGGTCCACTCCCGCGTCGCGGACCTCTACAACCAGCCGATGAACCAGATCGAGCAGCAGCTCAAGCTCACCGTCGAGGCGCTCCGCGAGCGCCAGGAGCACGAGCTGATCAACAACCGCGAGTTCGGCCTGCTCTCCAACTGCGCCTTCGACCAGCGGATCCAGACCCACGCCGGCCCGGCCACCCCCGACGACCTGGACGAACTGCTCAGCCGCCGCCGCGACTCCGAGTTCTTCCTCGCCCACCCCAAGACCATCGCCGCGCTCGGCCGCGAGTTCAACTCGCGCGGCCTGTACCCCGACACGGTCGACCTCCAGGGCCACAAGGTGCCCGCCTGGCGCGGCGTGCCGATCCTGCCCTGCAACAAGATCCCGATCACCCGGGAGAACACCAGCTCCATCCTGGTGCTGCGCACCGGCGAGAACAACCAGGGCGTCATCGGCCTGCACCAGACCGGCATCCCCGACGAGTACCAGCCCAGCCTGTCGGTCCGCTTCATGGGCATCGACGAGAAGGCTGTCATCAACTACCTGGTCACCGCGTACTACTCCGCGGCCATCCTGGTGCCGGACGCGGTCGGCGTGCTCGAGAACGTGGAGATCGCCGTCCGCTGAGGCAGGGGCCGAGAGCTGTTACGAGGAAGACCACGGTGGACCGTCGGAGGCCGTAACCAAACGGCGCTCCACCTAGGGCCTGTCCGGCCGATCTTGCCGGGCGCGCGACGCCGGATCATCCGCCCCCAGCCCTGGCGGGCCGGGAGGTGCCCCCACCCCCAGCCCTGGCGGGCTGGGAGGTGCCCCCACGGACGCACCGCCGAAACATCCAAGTACACCCAGTACGAGGACGTTCCGGCGGCACGCCCAGCCGGGCGCGAAATGGGGGTACCTCCCAGCCCCCAAGGGCTGGGGGAGCCGCGCGCTGATCCGACAAGATCGGCCGGACAGGCCCTAGTTGAGGGTACGTCGGATTGATCATGCTGTTTCGTTTCTGCGGCGGAACGGCACCGGTCCTCCGACGTGCCCTCGACTGCGCTCCGGCCGTCACGGGGCCGGCTCGATCGTCCACAGCCACAGGAAGGTTGGACCATGCCCATGCACACGCCCAGGCAGCGGAACGACCGGCCGCCCGCGAACAGCGGGGCAGCGGCGGAGACCTTACCTGCGCCCGTGCCGCAACGTGGAGTTCGGACGGCCGGGGTGCTTGTCGGCGTCGCCGTGGGGTGCGCGGTGCTCACCGGGGCCACCCAGACCACCACTCGGACCGACACGACGGTGGGCGGTCGGGGCGACGGGCGGTGGATGGAGATCTGCGTCCACGTGCACACCTCCGTCGACGTCGCCGGGTCGTACGTCGAGATGGACGTCGAGGGCGGGGCCGGCGTCCCGTTCCCGCTGAACCCGCAGCACGGGCCACAGGGGGCCAAGGGGGACAAGGGGGACGGGGGGAGACACGGGGACAAGGGGGGTCACGGCGGGCACGGCCATGGCCATGGCGGGGGAGACGACCAGGACGGGGACGGGGACGGACACGGGCACCACTGCCACCCGAAGCCGACGCCCAGTCCCACACCGACACCGGCACCAACTCCCAAGCCCAGTCCGTCGCCGACGCATTCGCCCGCGCCCTCGCCTTCGCCGGTACCCACCCCGACGCCGACACCGCCGAAGCCCGCGCCGCCGACACCCGCGCCGGTGCGGCCCACGCCCACTGGCAGCGCCGCCGCGCCGATCGCGCCCGCGCCGCCCACCCCCGTACCGGAGACGCCTGCCCCGAGCCCCGCGCCGACGTCGTCCGTCCGGCTGCCGCCGCCGCTGGTGCACGCCGCACCGCCCAAGCGTCACGGTGCCCCGACCACCACCCGGATGCTGGTGGTCACCGTTCCTGCGGTGATCGCCGCCGCGGCGCTGCGTCCGAGCGGGAAGTCCCGGGCTGCGGCCGGGCGGCGCGGGCGTTCCTGACGCTACGTCAAGTAGACGTCGTTTCAGTCAAGTTGTTGACGCAAGCTACAGGAGAGGACCTGTCATGTCCGAATGGGTGGCGCTCGCCCTCGCGATGGCCGGGGCGTGCCTGGTCGTCGTCGCGGTCATGCTGGTGAGGCACCGGAAGACCGACGGCCACGAGGACACCTCGGAGACGCCCGACGTCATCGAGTACATCACCATGATGATCGGCGTCGTGTACGCCATCGTGCTGGGCCTGGCGATCGCCGGCGTCTGGGAGACCCGGTCGTCCGCGCAGGACGAGGTGCAGCGAGAGGCGCAGTCGCTGCACGAGGTCGGCGTCCGGGCCGAGGTGTTCCCCGCCGACTACCGGGCGACGGTCGTCAAGGACATCGACGCCTATGTGTCGTTCGTGGTGAACAACGAGTGGCACCACATGCGTACCGAAGGGGAACTCTCCCCCGAGGGAACCGAGTTGCTCGCCAAGCTGCGTACCGACGTGGCCTCCCGGGCTCCGCAGAACGACATCGAGGCGCAGGCGTACCAGTCGATGATGGACAAGATCGCCATCGCCGACGAGACCCGTAACTCCCGTGGCGGCAACACCGGTCCGACCATGCCCGGTGTGGTCTGGTTCGGCCTGATCGTCGGTGCCCTGGTCACCATCGGCATGCTGTTCGCGCTCCAGATCCGGCGCTCCGGACGGGAGTTGGTGCTGGCGGGCACGTTCAGCGCGCTGATCGGCTTCTCGCTGTTCCTGATCTGGGACTTCGACGACCCGTTCGGGCGCGGCATGTCGGTCACCACGCAACCGTTCCTCGACCTGTTCCCCTCGCTCAACCAGTAGCCGGAGCGGCGGAGATGAGGAACATCCAGCCGCCCCGGGCCGGTTCGCACATTACGCTGGGGACGGCCGCCCCCGAGGGGACGCGGGGCCGGTCCGGGGAGGTCGCGCGGTGTGCCGCCACGAGCGGTGCGGGCGCGGCGGCACAACACGCAACGGGGAGACACGGCATGGGGGCGCAGGACGCGGAGGGGCGGCGCTGCGGCGATTCGCCGGCGGCGAGGACGGGAACGGGCCCGGTGAGGACGGGAGCGGGCCCGGTGAGGACGGGAGCGGGCCCGGCGAGGGCGGGTTCGGAGGCGGCAGGTTCGAAGGCAGCGGGGCACGGCCCGGCGGAGGCGGTCGGGAGCAGGTACGCGAGGGTGGAGCGGGAGCGGCGCTTCCTGCTCGCCCGGGTCCCGGCCCCTGGCGCCGTCACCTGCGCCCGGCTGATCACCGACCGGTACGTGGACGGTACCCGCCTGCGGCTGCGGCACGTCGAGCGGATCGACACCGGGGAGTGCGCCCACAAGCTCACCCAGAAGATCCCGGCGCCGCCGGGCACGACCGGCGCCGAGCAGGGCCTGATCACCAACCTGTACCTCTCGGAGGAGGAGTACGCCCTGCTGCTGGACTCGCTGCCCGGCCGGGAGTTGACCAAGACCCGGCTGAGCGTCCCCCCGTTGGGCATCGACGTCTTCGACGGTCGGCTGCTCGGACTGGTGCTGGCGGAGGCGGAGTTCGAGACCGCGGAGGACGCGGAAACGTTCGTGCCGCCGGCGGCCTGTCTGGCCGAGGTCACCGACGACCCGCGCTTCACCGGCGGCTCGCTGGCCCGCGCCGAGCGGTCCCAGGTGCGCGGCTGGCTGGCGGACTACGGGCTGGTGCTGTCCTGAGGTTCTCTTCCGGTCGGGTCGATTGCCTGCGCACGGACCGGAATTGACGGGTCTTCGGAGCGGCGATCTGTTGTGCGGAATGGTGTTTCGTGCCCTGTCCGGGAGGCGGGTACGGTCCGATTCATGGAGCGGAACTTCCGATCGGCCGAAGAACTCCTCGCTGCCCTGCGCGCAGGTGAGGTGACTTCGGCGGAACTGACCGAAGAGGCGATCGCCCGCATCGAGCGGGACGACAAGACGATCAACGCGATCTGCGTGCCGGACTTCGAACGAGCCCGGGCCGCCGCGCGCAGTGCCGACCAGGCCCGCGCCCGCGGCGAGGACCGGCCGCTGCTCGGCATCCCGGTGACGGTGAAGGAGTCCTACGACATCGCCGGCCTGCCCACGACCTGGGGCATGCCGCCGCACCGGGACTTCGTGCCGGCCGAGGACGCGCTGCAGGTGTCGCGGCTCAAGGCCGCGGGTGCGGTGGTGCTCGGCAAGACCAATGTGCCCCGGGGATTGCAGGACATACAGAGCTTCAACGAGATCTACGGCACCACCAACAACCCGTGGAACCACGCTCGAACCTCCGGCGGATCCTCCGGCGGATCGGCGGCGGCCCTGGCGTCCGGCTTCGGCGCGCTGTCCATCGGCTCCGACCTCGCCGGTTCGCTGCGCACCCCCGCACATTTCTGCGGCATCTACGCGCACAAGCCGACACTCGGGCTTCTGCCGAGCCGCGGCGCGGTTCCGCCGCCCGGGCCGGCCCTGCCGACCGAACAGGACCTCGTCGTCGTCGGCCCGATGGCGCGCACCGCCCGGGACCTCTCGCTGCTGCTCGACGTCATGGCCGGGCCGGACCCGCTGACGCACGGTGTGGCGTACCGGCTGGCGCTGCCGCCCGCGCGCCACGAGTGGCTCCGCGACTTCCGGGCCCTGATCGTCGAGGAGCACCCGTTCATCCCGACCGGGTCCGCCGTGCGGGCGGGCCTGACCCGGGTGGCCGACGCGCTCGCCGCCGGCGGCGCCCGCGTCGAACGGCACAGCCCGCTGCTGCCCGATCTCGCCGAAGCCGCGGTGATCTACAAGCAGTTCCTGTTCTCCGGCGCCACCGCACACTTCCCCGTCGAAGCCCGTGCACAACTCCAGGCCCGCGCCGCCGAATTGGCGGCTGACGACCAGAGCCTCGACGCGGCGCGGCTGCGCGGCATGGTGCTCAGCCACAGCGACTGGGTCGCGCTGAACATGCGCCGCGAGCTCCACCGCCACGGCTGGCGGCAGCTCTTCGCCGAGTACGACGCCGTGGTGTGCCCGATCACGCCCACGCCCGCGTTCCCGCACGACCACCACCAAAACCCGCTGGAGCGCCTGCTCGACATCGACGGCGTCGAGTACCCGTACTTCGACCAGCTCGTCTGGGCCGGCGTCGCCACCATGCCCGGCCTGCCCGCCACCGCCGTGCCGACGGGGCCGTCCCCCGAGGGCCTGCCGGTGGGTGTGCAGATCATCGGCCCGATGTACGAGGACCGCACTCCGCTGCGGCTGGCCGAACTGCTGGAGCGGGAGATCGGCGGTTTCGTGGCGCCGAAGTGAGCCTCCGGCGGGCGCCGGGTCCGGGCCTCCGGGCGCCGGGGCCGGGCTTCCGGGCGCCGGATCCGGGCCGGGCTTCCGGGCGGGGGCGGTTTCCGGGCGGGGCTTCCCGGCGGCCCGAATGTACAGTTCGCCGGTACATTCGGGCCGCCGGGAACCTAGGGTGGCCCCCATGAGTGAAGACCCGGAGGCCGCACCGTCCGCCGTGCAGGCCTCGCAGCAGGTGCGGTCGGTGATCGGCCGCCTGCGCCGACGCATCCGGGCCGCCGCCGGAACGGGCGACCTGACGCTCACCCAGGCCTCCGCCATGGGACGGCTGCTGGACAGCGACGGACAGGGCCTGACCACCAGCGACCTGGCCGTCGCCGAGGGCATGCGCCACCAGTCGATGGCCACCACCATCGCCGCCCTCACCGCACAGGGCCTGGTGGAACGGCGCCGCGACCCCGACGACGGCCGCCGAATGCTCATCGTGCTCACCCCCGAGGGCCGCCGCCGCGCCGAGGACGGCCGACGGGCCCGCAGCGAATGGCTCGCCGCCGAACTCCAGGCCAAGTGCACCGAAGCGGAACGGCAGACCGTGATCGCGGCCATGACCGTCCTGGGACGCCTCGTCCACGACTGATCGAACCGCCGGTACGGACGGCCTCACGGCGCCGTGTCGCCGATTCGCAGCGCCAGCTTGACTGTGGACCCCTTCGACACCACCGACCCGCCTGGCGGGTCCTGCGCCTTAACGAAGACTGCCCCACCGAACGGTGGTGGATGGATGTCGTCGGCGGCGAGGTCAGCGACATACGCGAGGTTTCCGAACTCGCCCGCGAGGACGATCGGCTCGCCGGTAAACGGGGCGGGGAAGCCCGCCGGGAACGGGGGTACGAGAAGATTGTGGTGATCGCCGAACGTGAAGCCCAGGGTGGCGATCGGGAATTGCTCCACCATATTCGGGACCGTGACCCGGGTGGAATCCCCGATCTTCGGGAGCAGGCGCGCGAAGTCCTCCGGAGCGGACTGGACGCGCATGCACGTGGTGGCATCGTTGGAGCACCTCGACATCTGCAACCGGATCGCATCCACTTGCTGCAAGCAGTCCTTACGCGCCTTGGCCAGCACCGCGTCATCGACGTTGCTGCCATCCGCGTTCTTGAACTGGTCGATGTTCTTGCGGACGAAGTCGATGTCGTTGATGACGGTGCTGAACCCGTCCAGCAGGCTCGCGTTGAAGGTCAGGACGTCCTGCTGGTTCTGCACGTCGATGAACGTGAGCTCGTCGCCGGGGAGCGCCAGTTCCCTGTAGTCGTGCACCAGCATCGAGTACGGCACGCCCTGGTCGACTCCGACCAGGGTCGGGAACACGCGAGCCTTCTGCATGATCGCGTCGAGGGTGGTCTCGGTCCCTTTATTGGAGCCACCAGCCTGGAAGACGTAGACGCTCACGTCGAGCTTGCCCTTGGAGGTGGCGATCTTCGAGGAGATGTCGGCGTCGAGCGAGCCGCCCGCGACACCGGGTGCGCCTGCGCGGGCATGAATCTCCCCAGCGATCGACGAGCGTTCCGTCGCGTCCAGGCTCTCCACCTTGTAGATCGCGAAGTACTCGCCCCCGGTTTTGACCCCGAGGACGAACCGGTCCCCGAACCGGTCGCGGAAACGGGCGGTCTTGTGTTCGCGCAGGAGGTCTGCAGCCTCCTTCGACAGCACCGGGTTGTCCAGCGTCCGGGTCGCGTTGAAGACCTGGACGCCCACCACCACGTAGAGCGAGAAGCTGTTCACCGCGATGTCGCTGGCGAACTTGAACTTCGCGCTGGCATCACCAAGCATGCTCCCCGCACTCACGTCCACGGAGATGCCCAGTGCCTGATGCAGGACGCTCGACTCCTGCACGATCTGCAGGGTCTTCGTCACGGTCTGCCCGCCGGCCTGCGCCGGCGCCGTCAGCGACGTGCCCATCACCGCCGGGCTCTTGGTCGCTACGCCGGTCAGCACGTCGTAGCCCAGGCCCACCTTCATTCCGTCCAGGAACGGGATCTCTGTCTGCGCCGCCATCGTCGCCTCGCTCAGACTTCCGGTCCGGGATTCGCCTGCAGTGGGGACACTCTGACGTGCAGTACGCTGCCGCTCGGAACAAACGTGCCGTTCGCGGGAGTCTGTCCGACGATGGTGCCCGCGTCGGGCAACGGGGGTGAGCCCAGCGCCCCGAAGTCCAGTACCTCGGGGTTGTCGATGATGAAGTAGAGCCCCTGCTCGCCCAGGAGGTCCACGACCATCCGGTTCTTCGTGAACTCAAAGATCCCGGAGGGCATTACGGCCTTCGTCCCGATCAGGTGCGGAACCCGCTGCAGACCCGGCCGGGGTTCGCGCAGGATCGGCAGCCGGCTTGTGAAGTCCTCGGGTGACTGGGTGAAGTGCACACAGGTGGAGGCATCCCGGGTGCAGTCGGAGATGGCCCTGGTCAACTGGTCGACGATGGCCAGGCACTGCTGACGGGCCTGCTGCAGGGCCGCGTCGTCCGGCGGTGACCCGTCCGGATTGTGGAATCGATCGAGATGCTTGCGGATAAAGTCGATATCGTTGACCAGCGTCGTGAAGTCGTTCAGCAGCCGGGAATTGAAGAGGAGGCACTCGGTCTGCTGCTCCTGATCGAAGAAATTCAGATTGTCACCCGGGAGTTTCAACCCACTGTACTCGTCGAGGAGGGCCTGGTAGGGAATAGCCTGGCCGCCCGAGACCAGGGTCGGGAACTTGTGTGCCTTCTCGATCATCTCTGACAGCGCCGTTTCCGTCTCACTGATCCCGCCGGCCGAGTACACGAAGACGTCCACGTTCAGCTCGTTGCGCGAGGTGGACTTCCTGCTCTCGACGGCAGTGTTCAGATTTGCCCGCAAGGCTGGGTTGTGGAAGCTCGCCGAGATTTGCGCCGCAATGTCAGTGCGCTCCTGCTCGTCGAAACTCTGCACACGGTATACCGCGTAGTACTCACCACCGGTTTTCAGGCCGGAGATGTATCGGTTGCCGAAGCGCTCACGAAAATGATCCGTCTTCCCGGTGGTCAGCAGGTCGGTCGCGTCCGGAACGAGAGCCGGCGCGTCCACCGTCACACAGGAGTTGATGACCTCCACCGCCAGCACCACGTACAGGCAGTACTGCGTTACCGCGCACTGGTTCGCGAACTGCATCTTCGCCGTCGCGGAGAAACCCGCGTAGCTGCCGGACACTGCGGCGGACAGTCCCAAGGCATCCTGGAGCGAGTCGGCCTCCTGCACCAGGCGGAAGGTCGTCGTGACGGTCTGCCCGCCGCCAGTCTGTGGCGGACTGGTCTGCGGGTTCTGGATTGCCGGGTCGCTCGATGGGCTGCCGGTCAGCAGATCGAAGCCCAGGCCAACCTTCATCCCGTTCACGAATGGAATCTTCAGCTGCTGTCCCATGTCTGTCCTCCAGCGAAGGCGCGAACGCTGATCCGGTGGCTGCACCGAGATCCTCGCAGGCCTGGCGCTCAAAAGACGATCGGCCAACCCTCTTGCTTGGCTTGCTCTGCGGTGTAAGAGACGCCATGGGTCTTGATGCCGGCGGGATCCAGAAGGGAAGGGTCATGACCAGGGTGGCGCCGGCGGCGAGGGGGCCGGGCACAGGCGGGACTTGCGACCGCGCCCAGGCGTCCACAGTCGAAGCGGCGGCCACCTCTACGAGCTGTCCAACCCTATTTCCAGGATGGCGCGGCTGCAACAATCCGCAACTGGTCGAGTACGGCCGCTCGATGCCCCGCCGTTGGGCTGGGGATATGAGTTACGGACCCGAAACTGCAGAAAGCATTGCACGTCAATCGTGCCGCCGCCATCCGTCACCCCAGGCATGTGCATCTTCGGTTGCAGGCGCAGAACGGCGGGCGGAGCATGGATAAACGCAACCCCTGACGACTTCAGCGCCGTATCCCCGGCAATGTGGTGCGGGCAGTGCCGTCCCACTCGCCGCACTGCCTGATGACCGAGCCCTCTGCCCCATGACCGGCGGCCGAACTCCGGCGCCGGGCATGGGGCGAATCTCAGCGGCGGTTGCCGTCCGGCCAGGTGAGGCCGCGGGCGGAGTGGGTCAGTGCGGCCAGAACCACGAGGACGGCCGTGATGCCGCCGAGGGCCATGACCGTGGACGGGGAGGTGCGGTCCACGATGCCTCCCCCGACCAGGGCGCCGAGCGAGATCGTTGCCTGAAAGGAGGAGGTGAACAGCACTGACGCCGCCTCGGGCGCGTCGGGGGCCGCCTTGACGAACCACGTCCGGGAGGCCACGGGTACCGCTCCGTAGGCGACACCCCACACGAACAACAGGCTCACCGCGCCGGTCTTCGAGCCGCCCAGCACCGGCAGCAGCAGAGTGGCTCCGCCGAGCAGCGCGGCCGCCGCGCCGAAACCGGTGCGGGGACGCCGGGCGACCAGGGAAGCGCCGAGGAAGTTGCCGGTGATGCCCGCGGCTCCGTAGGTCAGCAGGAAGACGGTGATCAGCTCCGGGCCCGCATGCGTGACCTGTTCGAGGAACGGCGTCAGATAGGTGTACGCCCCGAAATGGGCCAGCACGACGAGGAAGGTCAGCAGCAGGGCGAAGCGGATGTTCACGCGGCGGAACAGGCCGCCCAGCACACTCAGCCGGGTCGCCTCGGCCGGCGGCAGGGGCGGCGTGACCGCCAGCAGCAGGACGACCACGCCGACAGACAGCGCGCCCATGACGACGAACGCCGCACGCCAGCCCGCCACATCGCCGATGAACGTGCCGACCGGCACCCCGAGCACCGACCCCAGCGGGACGGCCGAGAAGATCACCGAGACGGCGCGGCCGACCTGGTCCGCGGGCACCAGCCGGTCCGCGACCCCGGCCGCGATCGACCAGAAGCCGCCGATGGTGACGCCCACCAGGACCCGCGACACCACCACCAGCCCGTAGCTCGGCGCGACCACCGCCAGGCCGTTCGCGAAGGCCAGCAGGACCATGAACGCCCCCAGCATCGTCCGGCGGTCGATGCGTGCGGTTGCGGCGGTGACCAGCGGCGCCGAGATCGCCGCGAGGAAGCCGGGCATGGTCATCATCAGCCCCGCCGTCCCGTCCGAGACGGCGAAGTCGGACCCGATCGACGTGAGCAGGCCGATCGGCAGGATCTCGGTCGTGACGATGGAGAAGATCCCCAGCATCACCGCCACCACGGACAGCCACCCGACCACGGGCGATCGGTGCGGTCGGCCCGTTGTCCGGGGGCGGGAAGCAGCGGAGGTCGTCGGGGTCATGAATTCCGTCCTGTGCCGGGCCGTTCGGTGTCCGGCCAGTTCAGCAGGCCACCCGGGCGGAGGCTGGCAGCTTTCCGACATCACCGTTGCGGGAGTCCGGCCCGGAGTGGATTGGCCGGCGGCGGGCCCGATGGGCGAGGATTGGTCGGGTGGACCTGCCCAGAGTGATGCCGGAGATCGCGGCGGAGAACGGATTCCGGCTGCGGCGCTGGGAGTTGACGGACCGGGCGCTGTTGCGGGAGGCCGCCACCGACCCGTACATCCCGCTGATCACCACCGTGCCCGCGCCGTACTCCGACGCGGAGGCCGACGCGTTCGTGCACCGGCAGTGGCGGCGGACCGCGATCGGCACCGGGTACCCGTTCGTGATCGAGGCCCCCGACGGACGGGCCGTCGGGAACGTCGGACTGTGGGTCGGCGAACTGCCGTTGCGGGGTTGCGCCACCGCCGGCTACTGGGTGTCCGGAAGCGGGCGGGGCCAGGGTGTCGCGGCCGCCGGGCTGACTGCCGTCACGGCCTGGGCATTCGGTGAACTCGGCATCCCGCGCGTCGAGTTGTACGTGGAGCCGTGGAACACCGGTTCGCTGCGCACCGCCGAACGGGCCGGCTATCGGCGCGAGACGCTGGTGCCCGCGCACCAGGAGGTCGGCGGCGAACTGCGCGACATGTGGCGCTTCGCGCTGCCGTAGCAGGGCGGGTGGGTAATCCGTGGTGGCGGCCGGTGAACTGCTTGGCGACCTGGCGGGCGGGAGGAGGGGCGGGCGGTGGTGGCGCAGGTGCTCGGCGCGGGCCGCTTGGAGCAGGTGGCCCGCGTCCCCGATGGCGGGGAGTGGCAAGGCAGTTGATCGATGAACGGGCGCCCGGACCTTGTGGACGACAGGACAACGTGCCGGTGGCCTGTGCGAGATGGTGCGTGCTGTGGCCGACCGGTGCCCTGCGGCCCCGGCAAAAAGGAGGGCGCGCGGGTCGTGCAGCGCGTGTTGCCCGGTGGGGACGGTGCTCTCGTGCGTACCGTTGGGGGCGATGAGCGAGCAGGCGGAGGACATCGCGGCGCAGTTGCGTGCGCTGGGCGAGGCGCGGGACAGGTTGCAGGGGCTGCTGTCGGCGGTGCTGGCCATCGGCGGGGACTTGGATCTGCCGGCGGTGCTGCACCGGATCGTCACCACGGCGATGGAGCTGGCCGGTGCGCGGTACGGTGCGCTCGGGATTCTCGCGCCGTCGGGGGACCGGCTGGAGCAGTTCGTGACGGCCGGGTTGTCGCCGCAGGAGCGGGCGGACCTGGCAGGGATCGATTTTCCGCGCGGGCGGGGCGTGTTGGGGCAACTCATCCGGCACCCCGAGCCGTTGCGGGTGGCGGACATTGCCGCGCATCCCGCGTCGGTGGGTTTTCCGCCGGGCCATCCGCCGATGCGGACGCTGCTGGGCGTGGCGATCACCGTCCGAGGGGCGATCTACGGCGACCTGTACCTGTCGGAGCGGCGGGACGGGCAACCGTTCGACCGGGCCGACGAGGAGGTGGTGCAGGCACTCGCGGGTGCGGCGGGCATCGCGATCGAGAACGCCCGCCTGTTCGGGTACCTGCGGGACAGCGCCGCGCAGTTCCAGCGGCTACTGCTGCCCACGCTGCCGGACCTGTCGCCGTTCACCGGGGCCGCCGCGTACCGCACCGCCGCCGATCCGGCCGGCGTCGGAGGGGACTGGTACGACGCCGTCATCCTGCCCGACCAGGCGTGCGCGGCCGTCATCGGCGACGTGGTCGGCCACGACCTGCACGCCGCCGCCGCCATGGCCCAGGCCCGCAACATGCTGCGCGCGCTGCTGTACGACCGCCGCAGTCCGCCCAGTTCGGTGCTGAGCCAGCTCGACCGCACCGTGGAGGCCATCACCGACCTGCCGGTCACCACCGCGTGCCTGGCGCGGATCGAGCCCGCCGCCGGGGACGGCTGGACCATGCACTGGAGCACCGCCGGGCACCCGCCGCCGCTCGTCCTCGGGCCGGACGGGCGCACCTGGTACCTGGAGGGCGAGCCCGGCATCCCGATCGGCGTCGACCCCGACCTGCACCGCCCCGACCACACCGACCCGCTCCCCAGCGGCGCCACCGTGGTGTTCTTCACCGACGGCCTGGTCGAACGCCCAGACCGCGACATCGACGAGGGCTTCCACGCCCTCGCCGGGCTCGCCGCCGCGCACGCCGATCGGCCACTCGAGGAGCTGGTGCGCCTCCTCGCCGACCGGCACCCCGGCGACGGCCACGACGACATGGCCGTCCTGGCGATCCGCACCCCGCCCCGGTCCTGAGCCCGGGCCGGTCGCGGCCGGACGCGCCGGCGTCGTCGCCCGGGTCCCGAGCCGCCGCAGGAGGCGCGCGTTCCGACCGCCCGCCGGGGGCGGGTAGCGTGAGCCGGTATGCGAACCGAACTGGTGGGGAAGGCGTTTCGGGCCGAGGCCGGGGCGCTCGGGGTGGCGATGGCCGGGCTGGGCGAAGCGGAGTGGGCGCGGGCCACACGGTGCGCGCCGTGGACGGTGGTGGAACTGCTGGCGCACGTCCGGGTCGCCGTCGGGCGGGTGGAGGCGATGGTGGCGGCGCCCGAGCCGGAGCGGGCCGAGGTGACGGCGGTGGGGTACTACCGTCCCGGCGAACGGTTCGACGCGGCCACCAACAGCGCGCGGATCGCGCTCGCCCGCGACACGGCGGGCGGCGGCACCGATCCGGTCGGCGAGTTCGAGCGGACGTGGCGGGGCGTGGCCGACCGGTTCGAGACGGAGGCCGAGGCGCGGGTGGTACGGACCCGGCACGGCGACCCGATGCTGCTCACCGATTTCATGGTCACCCGCGTGGTGGAACTGGCCGTCCACGGGCTCGACCTGGCCGACGCGCTCGGCCGCCCGGCCTGGCTGACGGACGAGGCCTCGGACGTACTGGAGGACCTGCTGCTGACGGATGCCGACGGCCCGACGGTCCGCTCGGCACTCGGCTGGGACCGGGCGACACTGCTGCGCAAGGCGACCGGCCGGGCCGAGCTGGACGCCGCCGAGCAGGCCGAGGTGGAGCGCGCCGGGATCACCTGGCTGACGCTGGGCTGAGGGTGCGGAGGTGAGCACGGCCTCCCGGGCGGTGGTGGCCCGGGAGGCCGCGTCGTCACGCCCCGAGGGCATCCGTGATCGACGCCACGCCCCGACGGCTAGTCAATTTCCGTTATTGAAACGGGCGTTCGGGCGGACGCGAAATATGCTGACCGGATGATCGACTCGAACAAACCTGTCGAACTGGTGATCTTCGACTGCGACGGCGTCCTGGCGGACAGCGAGCGGATCGCCGTGCGGGTCCAGCAGGAGGTCGGCGCGCAACTCGGCCGGCCGCTCACCGAGGCCGAAGTGGCACGGCACTTCACCGGACGCTCGCACGGCGCCGGCCGGCAGGTGGTCGCCGAGCGCCTCGGCGAGGACGTCGCCGCACACACCGGCGGCCCCACCGGCGCGGACACGCTCACCGGCCCCGGCACCGTACTCTTCTCCGACCTGCGGCAGCTGCCCGCACTGCTGCGCGCCACCACCGGCTGACACCCCGTCCGCAACCCGCCGACACCCCGTCCGCACCACCGAAGGAGCCCTCATGGCGCAGGCCGAACTGCCCCCCGGCCACACCGCACGGCCGATCGACCCGGTCACCGACCTCCCCGCCGTCCAGGCCCTCGTCAACACCTGCGAGCGCGCCCTCGACGGCACCGCCACCACTGACGCCGGCGCACTCGCCACCGTGCTCGCCCGCCCCGGACTCGACCCCGCCGCCGACACCCTGCTGGTGCACGACAGCGACGGCCGACTCGCCGGCTGGGCCTGGACGGACCGGCGCACCGACGCCGACGTGCACCCCGACCACCGCGGCCGCGGCATCGGCACCGCACTGCTGCGCTGGATCGAACAACGCGCCCGCGAACGCGGCACCGCCGAACTCGCCCAGGTCGTCCCCGACCGCGACACCGCCGCCACCGCACTGCTGCACGCCCACGGCTTCCGCCCCGCCGTCACCAGCTGGCTGCTCGCCATCGGCCTCGACGACCTGCCCGAGGACCTGCCGCCCGCACCCGAGGGCATCACCGTCCGCCCCTTCCGAGCAGGCGACCCGGCCGACGAGCACGCCGCGCACCGCCTCACCGAGGACGCCTTCGACGAATGGCAGCAACGCCGCAAGGACTTCGAGGAATGGGCCACCCACACCGTGCGCCGCCCCGCCTTCGCCGCCGACCGCTCCCCGCTCGCCTTCACCCCCGACGGCCACCTGGTCGGCGCCGCCCTCGCCCTCGACCGGCCCGACACCGACGAGGGCTACGTGGAGACCGTCGCCGTCCACGCCGACCACCGCCACCGCGGCATCGCCCGCCACCTGCTGCGCCACACCTTCCACGCCTGCCGAGCCGCCGGCCTGCGCAGCTGCACCCTGTGGACGCACTCCGCGACCGGCGCGCTCGACCTCTACCTGAAGGCCGGCATGACGGTCCGGCACAGCTCCACGGTGCTGAAGAAGACGCTGGCCTAAGGGACATCGAGCAGGGCCAGCAGGCGGGCGGCCTGCCGCTCGGCGGTGCCGGCCGGGTTGCGGGCCGCCGTCGCCGGGTCGGTGACCAGGAACACCAGCCACAGCAGGGCGAACAGACGCCGGCACTCCAACAGGCGGGCCTGCTCGACGGGGGAGAGCGCGAACCGGCCGAGGAACGCCGCCGCGTCCAGGTCGGTGTCCACCCACGCCGAGAGGTGCTCGACCAACTCGGCGAGCTCGTACGGGCGGTCGCTGCGCCCCGAGTCCTCGAAGTCGACCAGCCGCACCTCGGCGCCGTCCCAGAGGAAGTTGGCCAGGTTCCCGTCCGCCTGCCCGAGCACCGGCGCCGCCGCACACCCCGCCGACAACCTGGCCTCCGCGCCTGCCAACCAGCGCAGCCCGGCCGCCAGCGCGGCTGCCAGTCCGGCCGCCGGCGCGGGCGGCGAGGGCCGCATCGCGCGGTGGCGGATCGCGGCCACCGAGTCGCGGACGTACCAGCGCCGCTCCGGGAGCGCGGCTGCGGCTTCGGGCGGGACGGCGTGCAGCAGACGGTCGGTGGCGAGGGCCAGCGTCCAGCTGGGCGGGCGTCAACTCGGCGCCGCGCAGGGGAAGTCCGGGCAATCTGGTCATGGTGACGGTGCGTCCGGCCAGCGACAGCGGGCGGGGTGCCAGGCCCGGCGCGAACCGGTCGAGCAGGGTGAGCGCCCGCCACTCGCGATCCGGGTCGCCGTCCGCGTCCGGGCGGAAACGCTTGCGGACGGTGTCGGGGAGAAGAGTTCGACACCATGGGTGGTCCACGGGTGGGTCATGGCGGTACGCCTGCTCTCCGGTCCGGGAGGAAAAGCCGCCCACGGCGGTCGGTGCGCGTCACTAGGCTAGGGGCAGCAGCACGCGAACGACGAGGGGTGGCAGCAGACATGGTGGGGACCGAACTGGCCGAACTGGCGGCCTCAGGAGCGACGGCACTGGTCGGGGCAGTGGCCACCGACCTGTGGGGCCAGGTACGCGACCGGGTCGGCCGGTTGCTCACCCGCGGCCGCGAGAGCCGGGTGGAGGCCGCCCGGATGGAACTCGCCTACGCCGAGGTGCTGGACGCGGAGGAGAACGACCTGCCCGCAGTCCGCGAGAACGTCCGCCAGGACTGGGAGCAGCGCCTGCTCACCGTCCTGCGCGAGGACCCGACCGCCGTCGCCGAACTGCGCGCCCTGCTCGACGAGATCGCCCCGCAGGCCGGCGCGCCGCGGATCGAGGTGACCACCATCCACAACGAGATCAGCGCCGACGTGCACGGCATCGCCCTGCAGATCGGCCGGGTCGACACCAGCAACGTGACGATGCAGCAGCCGGGCGACCAGCGGGCCTGAGCGCGGAGCGTGGAGCGCGGCCAGGACGGCGGGGCCGGGGCGGGCCCTGCCCCCCCCCGGCCGGCTCCGGCGGTGGGTTGGTCAGCGGGCCGGAGCGTCGAGGGTGGCCAGCAGTTCGGGCCCCGACCAGGACGGCGGGGTCGGTGCGGACTCGGCCTCCCGGACCAGCTCCAGCAGCCGACGGTTCGCGGGCGCGGCCAGCCCGTGCCGGGCGGCGAGGGCCAGCACCTCGCCCTGGAGTTCGTCGACCTCGGTGCGGCGGCCACGCTGCAGGTCCTCCCACATCGAGGACCGGGCCTGCGCGTCCACCCGCAAACTCGCTGCCGCGAGCCGCCGGAAGAGTGAGTCCGGCAGCGCCAGCACGGCGGGCATCCACCGCGCCGGCACCGGCCCGAGCCGGGCGGGCGTCAGCCCCGCCGCCCGCAACGCGGCCAGGCCCTCACGCTGACACCGCGCCAGCACCAGGCGGTACGGCCGACCGCCGAGCTGCTCACGGAGCGGCAGGCCGGACAGCGCGTTCACCGCGTTGTTCAGGTTGATCAGCAACTTCGCCGCCTGCACCTGCGGCATGTCGTCACGCAACTCCGCCGGCAGGCCGGCGGCAAGGGCCGTGGCGGCGAACTGCTGAGCGGCGTCGGTGTGTTCGGCGGGCGTGGGGGAGTGTCCTGCGGGCGGCTGGTCGGTGGAGGGGGAGGGTGCGGGGGCCGGGGGCTGCTCTGTGACGGCGAACTGCTCGGCGGGCGTGGGGGAGTGTCCTGCGGGCGGCTGCGTTGCGGGGACGGCCGAGGCCTCGTCTGTGGGTTCGGCCTGCTCGGGGGCGGGTGTGTGGCTGGCCGCCGGGGGTCGGTTCGTGGCGGCGAACCGTTCGGCGGTCGGGGGCGGCGTCGTGCCGGGTCGTGCGGTGGTGGGGGTGCGGGCGAGCGTCAGGCGGCCGTCGGTGCCCTGGTGGAACGCGTTCGGGCCGGTGCGGACCACGTTGTACGGGACCATGCCGGCCAGGACCCGGTGGCCGGGGAGGGCTTCGGCGAGCAGGCGGGCGTTGTGCAGGCCGTTCTGGAAGCTGATCACGGTGGTGTGCTCGTCCAGGTGCGGGGCGAGTTGGCGGGCGGCCTCGGCGGTGTCCGCGGACTTGACGGTGACCAGGACGTAGTCGGCTCCGGCGGCGGCCGAGGCGTTCACGGCGGTGTGTGGCCGGGCGTGCAGGCGGCGGGTGCCCGGGCCGGTCAACGTCAGGCCGGCGCGGTCGAGTTCGGCCATCGCGGCGGGACGTCCGATCAGCGTCACCTCGGCGACGGTCGAGAGCGCCCCGCCGAGGCGGCAGCCGATGCTGCCCGCCCCGAACACGGCGATCCGCAGCGGGGAGGCGGAACGGTCCTCGGACACCCGGGCTCCTTCGTGGACGGCAACGGCCCCGAGGTTACCGCCCGGTCACCTTCCCCGTCAGTGCTCCGGCGGCCTGGCGGGTTCGGTGTGGCGGGCCGCGAGGAGGGCGGCCACGTCGTCGTCGGGCGGGCCGCCGGCGTAGTGGCGGAGGTCGCGGCGGAGGTTGTGGAGGAGGGTGGCGGAGGGGTCGGCGGTCCAGCGGGCGAGGCGGTCGGGGAGGGGGTAGAACTCGCCCTGGCGGTCGCGGGTTTCGGAGACGCCGTCGGTGTAGAGCAGGACCCGGTCGCCGGGGCCGAAGGGGATGGTCACGGAGCGGTAGTCGGAGGCGACCAGGCCGGACAGGTTGAGTGGCGGGAGCGGCACCTCGGGTTCGAGGAGGCGCACGCCACCGGGCTGGATCAGGACGGGCGGCGGGTGGCCGCAGTTGAGCAGGCGGGCCTCGGGGCGGTCGTCGGGGATCTCCAAGAGGACGGCGGTGGCGAAGCGTTCGGCGGCGTCCGGCGAGGAGGCCCGCTCGGCGTACCGGCTCAGGCCGGTCTCCAGGCGGCTGGCCAGCGCGGGCAGGTCCGTGGAGTCGTAGGCGGCCTCGCGGAACGAGCCGAGCAGTGCTGCCGCCAGCTCGACCGCCGGCAGACCCTTGCCCTGGACGTCGCCGAGGATGATCCGCACCCCGAACGGGGTCCGCACCGCCTCGTAGAAGTCGCCGCCGATCTGGGCCTGTTCGGCGGCGGCCTTGTAGTAGAGGGCGAGATCGACGGTGTTGATCCGGTCCGGCAGCGGGCGCAGCACCACCTCCTGGGCGGTCTGCGCGACCGACCGGACCATCGCCAGGTCGCGTTCGCGGTGCACCCGTTGCGCGGCGGTGTACGCGGCGGCCAGGGTGACGGTGACGGTCGCGGCGATCACCGAGGCGCCGGCCGCGCCGACACTGTGGTCCCGGATCAGCGCCAGCACGATTTCGGTCAGTACCGCGAGGCCGCCGATGGCCAGCGTCCCGGCGGGGCCCCAACTGGCGGCGGCGAGTGCGGGGGCGGCCACCACGAAACGGTCGTAGCGCTGGCCGGCCGGGGTCTCGCTGTCCGCGGCGGCGGCCGCGGCGATCAGCAGGAACGGCGACAGGCGGGTGAAGGCGGTCAGGACCGGACGGGGCCGCGAAGGATCCGGTTTGTCGGTAATCGTGGGCATGACCCGGTGAACGGTACCCGGGTGGCGCGTTCAGGTGTGGGAGGCGCGGGCGGGTGACACCGGCCAAATGATCAACGTGGCAGGGGGATCGGCGCTGCGCGGGGCCGATGGTGGCTCAATGGCCGCCGCCACCATGCCGTTCGGGCCCCCGGTGGTGCGCCGGGCCATGGGCGGCCGCCCGGAGCGCGCCGATGATGCACGCCACACGTGCTCGGCCAACCCCCCATGTCCAGAGGCAGATGAGCACACTCGCGAGAGCGGAGCCCCCACATGACAGGACACTTCGGCACAGGACGGATCGGGCGCTGGGCGAAAGCGCTGATGACGAAAGCGCCGGCGGCGAAAGCGCTGGTGGCGGGAGCGGTGCTGGCCGGCGGCATGCTGACCGGCGTGCCGCAGGCCTCGGCGGCCGGACTCGGGCAGGTCACCGGCTTCGGCAGCAACCCGGGCAACCTGGCGATGTACAGCTACACACCGAGCGGGCTGGCCACCGGCAGGCCGCTGGTGGTGGCGCTGCACGGCTGCACCCAGACCGCCAACGACTACTACGGCAACTCCGGTTGGGCACAGCTCGCCGACCGCTGGGGCTTCGCGGTGGTGTTCCCGCAGACCAACTCGACCAACAACCCGCTGTCCTGCTTCTCCTGGTTCGACAGTGCCAAGGACACCCGGGGCAAGGGCGAGGCGCTGTCGGTCAAGCAGATGGTCGACAAGGCGGTGGCGCTGTACGGCAGTGACCCGTCGCGGGTGTACGTGACGGGGCTTTCGGCGGGTGCGGGCATGGCCGCCGATCTGCTGGCGGACTATCCGGAGGTGTTCGCGGGCGGCTCGATCGCCGCCGGTCTGCCCGCGCAGTGCGCGAGCACGCAGTCCGCCGCGTCCGGCTGCCAGAACTCCGGCCAGAACCTGACGCCCGCCCAGTGGGGCGACAAGGTGCGGGCGTCCAACCCGGGTTGGACCGGGCCCTGGCCGCGGGTGGCGATCTGGCACGGCAGTTCGGACACCACCGTCGCCCCGGTCAACGCCACCGAGCTGCGCGACCAGTGGACCAATGTGTGGGGCATCCCGCAGACCGCCTCCGCCACCCAGTCGCTGCCGGGCGGCACCACGCTGAGCGTGTACAACGACAGCACCGGCAGGCCGGCCGTCCAGCTGTACAGCGTCTCCGGGATGGGCCACGGCCTGCCGGTCAGCCCGGGCAGCGGCACCGCCGACTGCGGCCGAAGTGGCGCCTACTTCCTGAACACCATCTGCTCGTCGTACTGGACGGGCCTGTTCTGGGGGCTGGACGGCAGCACCGGCGGCGGTACCCGGCTGCCCGCGCCGGGCGGGCTGACCGTCACCGGCACCACCGACACCACCGCCTCGCTGAGCTGGAACGCGGTGGCGGGGGCGGCGTCCTACACCGTGTACCGGGGCGGCGCCCAGGTCGGCACCGGCACCGGCATCACGTACACCGACACCGGCCTGAGCGCGGGCACCGGGTACGCGTGGACGGTCGCGGCGGTGGACGCCAACGGCGCGGTGGGGACGGCGAGTTCGGCCGTGACGGCGACCACCACCGGGAGTGTGTTCACGCCCAGGTGCTACACCGACACCAACTACCAGCAGGTCTCGGCGGGCCGGGCCCATCAGAGCGGCGGGTACGCGTACGCCAACGGCTCGAACCAGAACATGGGGCTGTGGAACCTGTTCGTGACGCACACCTTGCAGGAGACCTCGGCCGGGTACTTCGTGCTCGCGGACTCCGGCTGCCCCGCCTGAACGCACGTTGACGGCCTCTGAGCAGCGATGATGTGGGCCTCGTCGGCGGTGCCGGCGGGGCCCGCCAGAGTGTCAGGGCGGCAACAAGACGTCTGACAGATTGAATGATTGTCCTATGTCAACGGGGCCGTCAGACTCGTGCACCTCAACATCCGAGCCGACACCCGATTGCCAAGGTGAAAATGACCGCCATCCCCGTGGCCCCGCCGGAGACCCGGTGGGCAACGCCCAAGCGCGTGAGCCTGGTTCCCCTGGTTGCCCTGATCTTCTTCAGCGTCTCCGGCGGCGCCTACGGCATCGAGCCGCTGTTCTCGACCTCCGGGCCCGGCATGGGCATCCTGCTGATCCTGATCGCTCCGCTGATCTACAGCGTGCCGCACGCCCTGGTGTGCGCCGAACTCGGCACCGCCATCCCCGTCGAGGGCGGCTACTACCACTGGGTCAAGCGCGGCCTCGGCCGGTTCTGGGCCTTCCAGCAGGGCGTGCTGGCCTGGGTGTGCAGCTTCGTCGACATGGCGCTCTACCCGGTCATGTTCACCTCGTACCTGTCCAGCCTGATCGGCGCCGTCGCCCCCGGCAAGCACGTGTTCTTCGACCTGAGCCTGCGCTGGTTCACCATCGAGGTCGACCTGAACTGGGTGATCTGCGCCGGCGTCATCGTGCTCTTCACGCTGCTGAACCTGATGGGCGCGGGCTGGGTCGGCGACTCCTCGGTGCTGTTCGCGATCATCTGCCTCACCCCGATGCTGGTCCTCACCGCGATCGGCGGCTACCACCTGCTGACCGAGGGCATCAACCCGGTCACCCCGCTGACCGCCGAACAGGGCCAGTCCACCTGGAACGCCTTCGGCGCCGGCCTGTTCATCGTGATGTGGAACTACTCCGGCTGGGACTCGGTCTCCACCGTGGCCGGCGAGATGGAGAACCCGAAGAAGCACCTGCCCAAGGCGCTGTTCTGGTCCGTCCTGCTGATCATCGTCGGCTACCTGCTGCCCTCGCTCGCCGCGCTCGCGGTCGGCGCGGACGGTGACAACGGGTGGAAGAGCTGGGAGGAGGGCGCGCTCCCCGACATCGCCGGTGAACTGGCCGGCCCCTGGCTCCAGTACGCCGTCACCGTCGGCGGCCTGTTCGCCTCGGTCGCGATGTTCTCCGCGCTGCTCGCCTCCTACTCGCGGCTGCCGTCCTCGCTGTCGCGCGACGGCTACCTGCCTCCGTGGGTCTCCAAGGAGAGCAAGCGCTACCGGATGCCGATGGCGTCGATCATCGGATCGTCCGTCATCTACGCGCTGTTCTGCTTCTCCAGCTTCAGCGACCTGGTGGTCTTCGACGTCTTCCTCACCAACATCGGCATCCTGCTGGAGGTCGCCGCGCTGATCGCACTGCGCATCCGCGAGCCCGAACTGGAGCGCCCCTACAAGATCCCCGGCGGCTGGTGGAGCATCGGCCTGATCACCGCCTGCCTGACCGCGGTCAGCGCCTGGGCCGCCATCGAGCAGTACAACGAGGAGGGCGGCAAGGCCGTCAAGTACTGCCTGATCGTGGTCGGCGCCGCGCTGCTGCTCTACCCGCTGCTGTCGCTGCGCCGGGCCGCCCGGCAGTCGGCCGCGCTGGACCGGGCCGTCGCGAACGGGACGGTGCCCGGCGAGGTCTACGGGCTGTCAGGGTCGCAGCGGGACTCGGCACACAGTGACAAGGCCGCCGCGGGCGGCGGAACGGATAGCGTCGAGGCATGATCAACAGCTTCGCCCTGCACGTCCCGGACGCCGAGCTGGAGGCCGAACCGCTCGACCCCGAGCAGATCGTCTCCGGCACCCCCGAGGTCACCGGCAAGGTGGTCTGGGAGTCCGCCGACGGCCGCCAGATCCGCGGGATCTGGCAGATCACCCCCGGCGTGGTGACCGACACCGAGGCCGACGAGATGTTCGTCGTCCTCAGCGGCCGGGCCACCATCGCCTTCCAGGACGGACCCGTCCTGGAGGTCGGCCCCGGCGACCTCGCGGTGCTGCGCGAAGGCGACCGCACCACCTGGACCGTCCACGAGACGCTCCGCAAGGTCTACAGCATCAACCTCGGCCCCGAGGCGGCCGGGGACGAGGACCGATAACCGCCGGCAACGGCACAGCAGCCGGCCCGGCCGCCGCCACGGCCGGGCCGGCGACCCTCCCAAGGCAAGGAACCGAGAACATGGACCCCGTACACGCCCTGCGGGACGCCAAGCCCACCCCGTTCTGGCTGGAGGACCCCGGTCGTCCGCAGGCCAACTCGGCGCTCACCGGAGACGTCCGCTGCGACCTGCTGGTCGTCGGCGGCGGCTACAGCGGCCTGTGGACCGCGCTGATCGCCAAGGAACGCGACCCCGGCTGCGACGTGGTCCTGATCGAGGGCCAGGAGATCGCCTGGGCCGCCTCCGGCCGCAACGGCGGCTTCTGCGCCGCCAGCCTCACCCACGGCCTGGGCAACGGCTTCGAGCGCTGGCCGGACGAACTCGCCGCGCTCGAACAGCTCGGCGCCCGCAACCTGCAGTCCATCGAGGACGCCGTCCGCACCTACGACATGGACTGCGACTGGGAGCGCACCGGCGAACTCGACGTCGCCACCGAGCCGCACCAGGTCGAGGAACTCGCCGAACTGTACGAACTCGCCCAGCAGTACGGCGACTACGAGCTGCTGGACGCCGACGCCGTCCGCGCCCAGGTCAACTCGCCGACCTACCTCGGCGCGCTGTGGGACAAGGACGGCGTGGGCATGGTCCACCCCGCCAAGCTCGCCTGGGGCCTGAAGAAGGCCTGCGAGGGCCTCGGCGTGCGGATCTTCGAGCACACCATGGCGACCGACATCGCCGAGTCCGGCTCCGGCATGGCCGTGCGCACCCCCTACGGCCGGGTGTTCGCCCGCCAGGTCGCGCTCGGCACCAACGTGTTCCCCTCGCTGGTCAAGCGGATCCGCCCCTACACCGTGCCGGTGTACGACTACGCGATGATGACCGAGCCGCTGAACGCCGAGCAGCTGGCCTCGATCGGCTGGCAGGGCCGGCAGGGCATCGGCGACAGCGCCAACCAGTTCCACTACTACCGGCTGTCCGCCGACAACCGGATCCTGTGGGGCGGCTACGACGCCATCTACCACTACGGGGCCAAGGTCCGCACCGAGTACGACCACCGGCCGCAGACCTACCGGACCCTCGCCCGGCACTTCTTCGAGACCTTCCCGCAGCTCGAAGGCCTGCGGTTCACCAACGCCTGGGGCGGCGCGATCGACACCTGCACCCGGTTCTCCGCGTTCTTCGACACCGCCTACCGCGGCAAGGTCGCGCTCGCGGCGGGCTTCACCGGCCTCGGCGTCGGCGCGACCCGGTTCGGCGCCGAGGTGATGCTCGACCTGCTGTCCCGCAAGAACACCGAGCTCACCACGCTGGAGATGGTCCGCCGCAAGCCGCTGCCGTTCCCGCCCGAGCCCGTGCGCTGGGCCGGCATCGGCATCACCAAGTGGTCGCTGGACCGCGCCGACCGCAACGGCGGCCGCCGCAACCTGTGGCTGAAGACCATGGACACCCTGGGCCTCGGCTTCGACAGCTGACGCCACCTCGCCCCCCACCGGCCGCCCCTCGCGAGGGGCGGCCGGCGCTCTGCCGTCAGCCGGGAACGCTCTCGCCCGCCGCGCGGGCAGCGTCACGCGCGGCCCGCTCGACCCGGGCGTGGTGGGCGGGCCACCAGTCGGGGGAGACCTCGGGCAGGACGGCGTCGCCCGGGCGCAACCCCGTCGAGCCGTCGAGGAGTTCACGCACCACGTCGGCCTGGCCGGTGTGACGCTGGGTCTCGGCGACCATGTGCAGCAGGATCCGGCCCAGGGTGAGACGGTGGCGCGGGGGCCACGGGACTCGGCCGAGGGCGTCCAGCGGCAGGGCGTCGATGGTGGCGTCCGTGTGCGCCCAGACCCGGCGGTAGTCGGCGATCAGGGCCTCGCGGCTCTCGTCCGGGCGGGCCCACAGATCGTCGTTGGCCTCGGCGGCGCCCGCCACCCACAGGCCCGGCCCGCCGTCGAAGGGGCGGCCGAAACTCTCGCCGAAGTAGACCGCCTCCGCGCCCGTCAGGTGCTTCACCACGCCGAGCAGGTTCGTCCCCGACGGCGTCACCGGGCGGCGCACGTCGTACTCGGACAGGCCCTCCAGCTTCCACAGCAGCGCGTCCCGGGCGTCCTGCAGATAGAGCTTCAGATCCCGCTTGACGGTGTCGAGTTGATCGGGGGTGTTGGATTCGCCGGTGGTCGTCATGGCCGGAGTGTGGTCACGATCCGAACGGGCCCGCAAAGGGTTTTCACCCTCCGGTAACGTTCCCGGCATGGCCATCGATCAAGAACTCGTGGACGCCGCGATCGAGTTGACGCGCCGGCGGTTCCCCGGGCAGGAGTGGGCCGGCGCCGCCGCGCTGCGGCTGGACGACGGCACCGTGCTGACCAGCACCGCGCCCGAGCCGCCGAACAACGCGGTGCGGCTGTGCCACGAGACCGGGGCGATCTGCGAGGCGTACAAGCGCGACCGCAAGGTGGTGGCCTCGGTGTGCGTCACCGCCGCCGACGACGGCAGCGGGTTCTGGGTGCTCGCCCCCTGCGGCGTCTGCCAGGAGCGGCTGTTCGCGTACGGGCCTGACGTGGAGGTGGGCGTCCCCCTCCCCGAGGACCCGACCCGCTGGCGCACCCTGCGGCTGCGCGAGGTCCAACCCCACTGGTTCGCCCGGGTGTTCCCCGACGAGGTGTGGCCCTACCAGGAGTAGCCGTCGATCGGTGATGGCGTCAGTCGGGGATGGCGTCAGTCGGTGATGGCGAAGACGAGCAGGCCCTCCAGCTCCTCCTCGATCACCTCGACGTGCTCGACCACCGCCCGGGACGGGCCGTGCCGCATCCACCCCACCATCGCCTCGACCGGCGCCTCGTCGCCCTCGAACACGGCCTCCACCCGCCCGTCCGGCAGGTTGCGCACCCAGCCGACCACGCCCGACTGGGACGCCGCCCGCCGGCAGGAATCGCGGAAGAACACGCCCTGCACCGTGCCCGAGACCAGCACCCGCCGCCGGATCACCCGCACCCACCTCGCCCCGCTCGCCGCCGCCACTGCCCGCAGGTATACCGCAGCCGGGGCGGAGCGCGGCGGCAGGCAGGGCCGGACGGGTGCCGTCAGCCGGTCGCCGTCACGGGCCGCGGCGCCGCCGGGGCGGGCTCCCGGTCGTCGATGCTGCGGCTGAACGGGCGCCAGGCGAACAGCGTCAGCGCCGCCATCACCACCGCCGAGAACCAGAACGGCCCGGTCAGGCCGAAGGCGCGGGCGAGCGGGCCGCCGATCAGCGCGCCCAGCGCGGAACCGCCCACCGCCAGCGCCATGAAGACACTCATCACCCGGCCGCGCAGCACGTCCGGCACCGAGCGCTGCACCAGCGTCCGGTCGACGTTCATCCAGACCGCGCCGTGCACGCCGAACATCCACAGCACCGCGCCCGCCACCCACGCCGAACCCGCCAGCGCCAGGCCCACATGCGTCAGCGTCTCCAGCACCAGGCCCACCCGCAGCAGCACCGAGGACGAGAACCGGGCCTGCAGGCGCGGCGCCACCGCCGCCCCCAGCAGGCCACCCACCGCGCCGGACGCCATCAGCAGGCCGTAACCGAACGGGGACAGCCCCAGATGCTCACGCGCGTACAGCACCATGATCGAGAACCCGGCGATCAGCGTCACGTTCATCAGGCACAGCGCCAGCGTCAGCGTCCGCACCGCCGGATTCGCCCACAGCCAGCGCACCGCCTCGCCGAACTGGCGGCGCACCGGCGCCGGGGCGGCGGCCGGCGCCGACGACTGCGCGCGCCGCGCCGCCGGCAGCATCGCGATCAGCACGGCCGCGCCCGCGAAACTCAGCGCGTCGACCGTCATCGGCACGCCCGCCGCCACCCCGAACAGGGCCGCGCCCAGCGGCGGGCCGCACAGCTTGTTGAGCACCGAATAGGCCCCGAAAATCCGGGAGTTGGCACGCGGCAGCTGCTCGGACGGGACGAGCGCGGGCAGCAGCGCGGAGGACGCGTTGTCGCCCAGCGCCGCGCAGCAGCCCAGCAGCAGACCCACCGCGTAGATCAGCGGCAGCGAGACCACCCCCGCGAACACCGCGCCCGCCAGCACCGCCGTCAGCGCGGCCCGCGCCGCGTTCATCGCCACCGTCAGCCGCCGGCGGTCCACCCGGTCCACCAGCACGCCGCTGACCGGGGCCAGCAGCAGCCACGGCAACTGCTGGACGAACACCGAGAGGCCGACCAGGACCGGATCCCTGGTCAGCGACGTCACCAGCAGCGGGGCCGCCGCCGCGACGATCCCGTCCCCGAGGGTCGACACCGCCGAGGCCGACCACAGCAGCCCGAACGCCCGACCCAGCCCACCGGCCTGCTTCATCCCGCTTCACCCCATGCCGCGCCCGACTTCCGGAAACGTCCGACGCTAACCGCCGGGGCCGGGCCCGCGCATGTGGTTTTTCCGGCCCGGCGCGCTACTGACCGGTGCGGCCGTCGACGCGCTCGCGCAGCAGGTCGGCATGCCCGCAGTGACGGGCGTACTCCTCGATGCGGTGCACCCACAGGGCGCGGACCGCGTCGTGGTCGCGGCCGATCCGGGCGCCCATCTCCGGGAACCTCGCGAACGCGGCGTCGGTGGCCGTCTGTTCGCGCGCCAGGTCGGCGAACGCGCCGTCCACCACCGACTGTTGGGGCAGCGCGCCCTCGAAGTCGCCGTCCGGGTCGCCGTACAGCTTGGGCGCCGGCTCGCCCTCGGTGATCCAGTTGCGCCAGTCGCGCTCCACCTCGGCGAGATGACGCAGCAGCCCCAGCAGCGACAGCGTGGACGGCGGGACGGAACGGGCGGCGAGCTGCTCGGGCGACAGGCCGTCGCACTTCATCCGCAGCGTCAGCCGGTAGTTCGTCAAGTAGTCCTGGAACGTGGCCAGTTCACCGTCCGGTGTCGGACCGTCCGTGTTGCGGGGATCGTCGTCCGGGTCCACCCACATGTCGGGGAAGACGCCCGCCTTCGTCCAGCGCTCGGGAAGCTGTTCGCTCATCGTCCGGATCATTCCGGCCCACCCGGCCGGCGGCAAACAGTTTTCGCGCACGCGCGCGGACGGGCCGGGCTCCGGGCGAGGCGGAGGGTGGGGTGCCGTACGGCCCGGGCCGGTAGGATCGGTTGGCGCTGACAACGTTGACATGACGTCGGCGCACCCGCCGACCCCCTCGTTGTGGAGCACCCCCATGCCCTTGGCGCTCGTCGCCCTCGCCATCACCGCGTTCGCCATCGGCACCACCGAGTTCGCCGCCATGGGGCTGCTCCCGCAGATCGCGGACAGCCTCCAGGTCTCCATCCCGGACGCCGGGTGGCTGATCTCGATGTACGCGATCGGCGTGGTGATCGGCGCCCCGCTGCTCACCGCCGGCGCCGCCCGACTGCCCCGCAAGGCCGTGCTGGTGGGTCTGGCCGGGCTGTTCGCGGCGGGCAACCTGCTGTGCGCCCTCGCCCCGAACTTCGTCCTCCTCGCCGCCGCCCGGCTGATCACCGGACTGCCGCACGGCGCCTTCTTCGGCGCGGGCGCCGTCGCCGCCGCCGAACTGGTCGCCCCCCACCTGCGGGCCCGCGCCGTCTCGGTGATGTTCTCCGGCCTGACCGTGGCCAACATCGTCGGCGTCCCCGCCGTCACCCTGCTCGGCCAGCACCTCGGCTGGCGCTCCGCCATGCTCGTCGTCGTCGCCGTCGGCCTGCTCGGCACCGCCGCCATCGCCCGCCTCGTCCCGCAGCTGCCCGCCCACCCCGGCGCCGGGCTGCGCAGCGAACTCGCCACCTTCCGCAGCGGACAGCTCTGGCTCGCCCTCGCCACCGTGGTGTTCGGCTGCGCCGGACTGTTCGCCTGCTACAGCTACATCACCCCCACCCTCACCGAGGTGTCCGGCTTCGCCGAATCCTCCGTCACCCTGGTCCTCGCCCTGTTCGGCGTCGGCATGACCCTCGGCAACGTCATCGGCGGCTACGCGGCCGACCGCGCCCTGCGACCCGCCCTGTGCGGCGCGCTGCTCGCGATGTCCGGCGCGCTCGCGCTGTTCGCCGTCACCGCGCACGCCCGCTGGTCGGCCGCCGTGACGGTGGTGCTGATCGGCATGGCCGGGTTCGCGATCGTCCCGACCGTGCAGACCCTGGTGATCGACAAGGCCCGCGAGGCGCCCACGCTGGCCTCCGCGACCGTCCAGGGCGCGTTCAACCTGGCCAACGCGCAGGGCGCGTACTTCGGCGGGCTCGCGCTGTCGGCGGGCCTCGGCTGGACCTCGCCCACCCTGGTCGGCGCGGGACTGGCGATGATCGGCTTCCTGATCGCCGCCGGGTCCTGGGCAGCGGACCGGAAGGCGCCCGTCGTGGTGGCCGATCAGCCGGTGGCGGCCGAGCAGGTGGCTGCGACGCTCTGACGGGGCGTCGGGGCGGTGGGTATGATCACCGGATTTCCGCGTCGGCGGTCCGGTCGCGCGGATGTCCCCCGTGCCGTTGGTGAGGAGCCCCCGATGTCCAGCACAGCCAGTGTCCGAGGCCGGATCGGCGTCATGCTGCCGCGCGACCTGCCCGCCCGCGAACTGATCCCGTACGCCCGCCGAGCGGAGGAGCTGGGCTTCGACGAACTGTGGGTGGTCGAGGACCTCGGCTGGCGGGGCGGCATCGCCCAGGCCGCCACCGCGCTCGCGGTGACCGACCGGATCACCGTCGGCATCGGCATCATGCCCGCCGGCGCCCGCAACGTCTGCTTCGCCGCGATGGAACTCGCCACCCTCGCCCAGCTCCACCCCGGCCGGATCGTCGCCGGCATCGGCCACGGCATGCCCGGCTGGATGCGCGAGGCCGGCGCCTGGCCCGCCAGCCCCGTCACCCTGCTCAAGGAGTACACCACCGCGCTGCGCACCCTGCTGCGCGGCGAACCCGGCCCGGCCGACGGACGCTACGTGCGGTGCGCGGGCGTGCAGTTGACGGAGGTCCCGGAGGTGGCGCCGCCGGTGATCCTCGGCGTGCGCGGCCCCAAGTCGCAGGCCGCGGCGGGCGAGGTCGCCGACGGACTGCTGCTCGCCGAACCCGCCGCCCCCGCGTACATCGAGAGCTCGCGCCGCCACCTCGGCCCCGAGGCCACCGTCGTCACCTATGACGCCGCCGCAGTGGACGAGGACGAGGACGTCGCGCTCGACCGGGTCCGCCCCGGCCTGAGCGCGATCGGCGAACCCGACTGGGCCGCCCACCTCGACCCCCTCCCGTTCGCCGCCGACCTGCGCGCCCACCGCGCGGCAGCCGCCGACGGCGCGGAGTTCGCTCGCACCCTCCCCGCCGAGTGGGTCCGCGCCCTCGCCATCGCCGGCACCCCCGCCCAGGCCCGCGCCGCCATCGCCGCCCGCCACGCGGCCGGCGCCACCACCGTCGTCCTCGCGCCGGTCGGGCCGGACGCGCCGGCGTCCCTCGGGTCGCTGGCCGGCGCGCTGCCGAGGCCGTAGGTCGGCGCCGGCCGGCGCTGCGGCCGGAGCTCGGCGGCGGGCCCGGCTAACCAGTGGGCCTTGGCCTTGGGGTTGTTCAGGCCGCGAACACCGCGGCGGGCAGGGCGGGGCAGAGGCGTTCGGGGGCGCAGCAGAGGTCAGGGGGCGGTGCGGGGCAGGGCGCGGACCGCGGGGAGGGCCAGCATCAGGGCGAGCAGGACGAGGCCGGCCAGGGCCGAGAAGAGCAGGACGTGGTCGGTGCCGAAGGCGGCGGCGACCGGGCCGGAGAGGGCGCGGCCGACCGGGATGACCATGATGGAGCCGGCCACGTCGTACGCGGAGACCCGGCTGAGGACACCCAGCGGGATGTGGGTCTGCACGCTGGTCGACCACATGACGCCCCAGAAGGCGAAGCCGCAGCCCGCGACCAGGCCGGTGGCGGCCGTCAGCGCGAACGGCCAGTGCAGCGCCGGGGCCAGCGGGTTGAGCGAGAAGAACAGCATCGCGCAGGCCCCGGCGACCAGCGGGCGGGCCGGGCGCACCCGCATGCCGAGCAGGCCGCCGACGACGGTGCCCGCGCCGTCCGCCGAGGCGATCCAGCCGTAGCCCGCGCTGCCGTGCTGATCCGTCAGTGCGACGGCGCCCAGCGGCAGCGCCGGGCCGAACACCAGCAGCCCGTACACCGACCAGAGCGCGATCACGCCCCACAGCCACGGCCGGGAGCCGAACTCCCGCCAGCCGACGGCCAGTCGGCGCCAGATCGGGGCCTGCGGGTCCTCGGACTCCGCGGCGGCGGCCCGCAGGCCGCGCAGCGGCAGCAGCCCCAGCGCGCTGAGCGCGAACGCCGCCGCGATGACGGTGAACGAACCGGCCGCGCTCCAGTAACCGACCACCAGGCCGGCCGCGCCCGGGCCGAGCAGCGTGCAGACGGCCTCGGAGATGCGCAGCAGAGCGTTCGCTCGCTGGATGTCCTCGGCGACCTGCGGGACGATGCCCGCGAGACCCGGCTGGAACATCGCGGTGGCCGCGCCGGACAGCGCCATCAGCGCCATGATCTGCCACAGCGCCACCTGCGTGGTGGCCAGCAGCAGGCCGAGCGCCAGCATGGCGAGCATCCGGACGGCGTCCGCGCCGACCATCATCAGCTGCGGGGTGAACCGGTCGGCCAGCACACCGCCGAACAGCACCAGCAGCACGATCGGCGCCATCCAGGCGGCCAGCGCGTAGCCGACGCCGCTCCCGCCGTGGCCGGTGCGCAGGACGGCCGCGGTCAGCGACACCATCAGCATGCCGTCCGCGAACAGCGAGGAACTGCGGGCCAGGAACAGCAGACGGAAGCGGTGCGAGCGCCATGGGCTGGGCGGGAGCGCGGCGGGTCGCGCGGCGTCGGCGAGGGAGTCGGTGGTCATCGCGGGTCGGCCGCCGGGCGGCCGTCTCCTTCCAGGAGGGGCGGTTGCGCCAGCCAGGCCTCGGCCCGGCCGGGCTCGGCCGGGGCGTTCGGCACGATCAGGTAGCGGCGCGGGGCGAGCACGCCCGGCCGGTCGGGGAGCAGGCGCATCAGCGACGCGTGGGCCTGCTCGGGGGTGGCCCCGGCCAGGTGGGCGGTCAGGTCGGCGCCGACGTGCACCGGGCGGCCGCCCAGCGCGTCCGAGAGGGCGGCCGCGACGGCGGTGAGGGAGACCCAACAGCCGTCCACCAGTTGCCAGTTGTGGTCGCGTTCGGGTGGGCGGACCCCGGTGACGGCAGTCAGTTCGGCGAGCGGCACGTCGTGGTCGGCGGCGGCCTCCAGCAACTGCACCAGGCCGGTCAGGAAGCCCGCCGCCTCCGCCCGGTCGAACAGCTGCGGGTTCGGCCACAGCGCCAGGTGCAGCACCGGCTCCGTGCGGTACACGAACGCCAACAGGCCGGTGGGAAGCGACTGTTCGGGACCCCAGGTGAGTTCCAGCTCGGGATCGGCGCCGGCCGTCGCGGCGGCCGGGCGCAACGCACCGGGCAGGCCGGAGACGTCGTTGTACACCACGTCCCGCCCGAACCGGCTGCCACGCTGCACCGTGGTGCGCTCGATCATCTCCCACAGCCGCAGCGCGTCGAAGCGGCTGTGCCGGTACGCGTTCAGCGCCGCCGCCCAGGCCGTGCCGAGCAGCGCGTCGAAACCGGGCGCGGTGACGTCGAGCCGCAGCAGCGCGTCCTGCGACAACGGGGTGACAGCGCGGGCCAGTTCGGCCTTGTAGCGGTTGGCGGTGGGGGCAGCGCCGACGTACACGCACTGCCCGGCGCGATGCGCGACCAGCGCGCACCAGGCGGTCAGCAGGACGGTGGACGCGGGCACGCCGAGCCGCGCCGCCGCCCGGGCCAGCGCACTGCCGCCCCGGGCGGAGCGCAGCGTCAACCGCGCCGCCGGGCCGCCGGCGGTGACGGCGCGCGGCTCGGCGAACATCGCCTGCGGGGCAGTGGCGAGGATCCGCTCCCAATAACGCAGCGAGGCCGCCGCCTTGCGTCGACCGGCCGGGCCGGCCTCCTCCTCGGCGAGCTGGAGTGGCGTCAGGGAGTCCGGCTCCGGCAGCCGCTCACCGGCCAGCAGCGCCGTCCACTCCTCGCGCAGCACGGCCAGCGCACTGCCGTCGGCGGCGGCGTGCCCCGCGACCAGGGCCAGCTGGACGGGCACTCCGCGGGAGGTCAGCACCGTCGCCCGCAGTGGGTGGTCCCGGCCGAGGTCGAACGGCGCGAGACGGGTCCGCCGGGCCAGCGCGTCGGCGAAGCCCGCCGGGTCGGCGGGGAGCGGGTCGGCCTCGTGCACGGTGACAGCGAACTCGCCTGCGGCCGCGACGAGTTGCTCGCTCGGAAGCTCGCCTTCGGGGTGCGGGAAGACGGTCCGCAGCGCCTCGTGCCGAACGGTCAGCGCCCGCAGCGCCTCGATCACCGCCCCGGTGCGGACTCCCGGCGGGACGGGCCACACGTCGTGGATGTCGACGTCGGCCGCGCCGTCCCGCAGGATGCAGCGGATCATGTTGGTCTGGCCGAGCGTCAGCGGGCCACGGCGCGGCTCGCCGCCCGCCCAACGGACGGTGACGGTACGGGAGATGGAGATGGAGGGAGAGGGAGAGGGAGGCAAGGGAGGTCGCTCGCTGTTCCTGCTCGGGAACGGATCGGTCGGATCGGTCGGATCGGTCGGATCGGTCGGATCGGTCGGATCGGTCGGGGTGCTCGGGGTGCTCGGGGTGGTCGGGCCGCTGGGGCACGGACGGTGGCCGCCGTCGCCGGTGCGGGTGCGGGTGGGTGTGAAGCCGGGCGGGCTCGGGCGGGCCGGTGCTGCGGGTCGCGGTCGGGTCGAGGGCTGCCCGCTACTCCGCGCGGACGGCCGCCGTCAACGGCCCCCAGGCGTCGATCAGTTCGGCGAAGTCGTGCAGGTCGGTGCGGGCCCGTGCCAGCAGCTCAAGGCGGCGTTCGGCGATCGTGTCGGCGACGGCCGTCCAGTCCTCGCCGAGGCGCCGGTAGCAGCGCTCGACGGTGTCCAGTCGTTCGGCGTCCAGCTCGCGGCCGCTCTCGCCGGCGACCTCGCGGGCCGTTGCCGCGACCGTGGCGGGGTCGAGGCGGCCGATGGTGTCGGGCAGGCGGGTGCAGAGCTCGCCGAGGCGGCGGGAGAGCAGCAGGAACTTGGCCAGGCGCAGGTGGTAGGCGACCTTGCCGGGGCCGGAACGCCGCTCTCCGGTATGGAAGTTGATGATGTGCCGGTTGTGCAGGACGCCGGGCAGGGCCGCGTGCCGGACCAGGTGGAGCAGGAGGTAGTCGCTGCCGATGGTGTCCACCGCCGGCGGCAGCGGGATACGGCCGTACACCTCGCGGTCCAGGGCGATGTTGCACATGTCGATCCGGTTCGGGGCGACGGGGCCGAGGACGGCCCGGTCGGTGGTGAACGGTTCGGTGCCCGCGCCGCGGAAGGCCTCGCGGACGGCCTGCTCGCGCCAGAGCGGCGGGGTGGTCGGCGGCAGTGAGAGGCCGACCAGTTCGGCGTGCACCTGCGGGTCGAGGGCCAGGATCTCCGCCACGTCCACCGACAGTTCGCCGATGAAGGAGGCCCCGACCAGCGCCACCGGCAGCGCCTCGGCGTGCGGGCCGAGCCGTCGCAGACGCCCGCCGCCGAGGCTCCGGGCGACCTCGCGCGCCGGTGCGCCGAGCGCGGCCAGCTCCTGGTGGATGGGGAACACCGGTGCGCCGTCGAGGAGTTGGTAGCGGCTGTCGGAGTCGCGGCGGTGCACCGAGGCGCAGCCGAGCGCCTCGGCGTACAGGAACGCCCGGTCGGTGCAGGCCCCGTAGGAGACGGCGTCGGGCAGCAGCAGGCCGAGCAGGTGGGGCGGGAGCCCCGCACGGGCCAGCGCCCGGGCGAGGAAGGCGCGTTGGGCGTCCTCGTCGAGGTGGTGGACCGTCACCCCGGGCGCGGGCGGCAGGGCAGCCAGCACCGCGGCGTGCTCGGCGCGTACCGGGGCGGGGGAGGAGTCCAGCACCAGCAGCTCCACCCGGGCGCCGAACTCCCGTGCCCCGTACGCCGCTTCATCGGCCAGCGCGCGCAGGGCGGGGGCGCAGGCCCGGTTGGTGGGCAGGGTCAGGCAGACGCGGCGCACTGGTCCACCCCAACGGCGGCCGAGGCCGACTCGTGCCAGGAAGCGAGGCCGAGCAACTTGCGTCCGAGCTCGGTGAGTCGAGCGGTCGGGTAGCGCTTGGACTCGTGCAGGACCGGGTCGCCCACCAGGGTGCGGTTCCAGCGCGGGGTGCGCAGGTGCCGCCAGGAGTCGACGCGGGACTTGCGCAGCCGCTCGTGCTCCTCCAGCGCGGGCATCATCGACAGGTACTGCACCGCCCGCACGCCCTGCTCGGACAGGTTGCGGGCGACGCCGTGCGCCAGCAGGCCGTTCCAGATCAGCAGGTCGCCGGGGTGCAGCTCGGGTCGGACGACCGGCAGTTCGGCGCGGTCGATGACGGGCCGGACGGGGTCGCGGTCGGCGGGCTGGGTGAGCTTCCACGGCTCGAACCGCCGGAACAGCTCCGGGTTGCACTGGAAGCCGCCGGTCTCCGGCGAGGTGTCGTTGAGGGCGATGATGCCCTGTACGCGCTGCGGCGGGACGCCGAGGGTGGTGTCGATGTCCCAGTGCAGCTCGATGTCGAAGCCTCGGTCGGTGGGGTCGATCAGCGCCCGGTCGCGGTTGCCCCGGTTGGGCGGGTTCAGGTTGAGCCGGTCCAGGGTGACCCACAGCTCCTCGCAGTCCCAGACGTCCACGAACGCGTCGTAGACCCGCTGGTTCTGCCGGCTGTCCCAGAGCAGTTGGTGGTGGTACGCCTCGACGAAGCCGTAGATGTGCAACTGCTGGTCGAGCGCCGAGCGGAACGGCCGGTCCGCGAACCAGCTGTCCGGGTCCTCGGGGTCCAAGCCCTGGAACTGCCAGGCGAATTCGAGCATCCGGCGGGCGTGCCCGGCCGGCACCGCCTCGCGGACGATCACGTAGCCGTAGGTCTGCCAGTGCGCGAAATCCTCCTCGGAGAGCACGCGCAGCGGCCGGGACTTGGTCAGTTCGCGCAGGGTGTGCTGGGCGAGGTACGACTCGCCGTCGTTGCTGAAGTACGGGCGGTCGCTCGCGGCCCGGTACAGGTGGGCGCGGCGGGATGGCACGGACATGGAAGAGCCCCTCCAGGGAGCAGGCGTGAGGTGGTCGAACGAGAGGGCCCCGCACGGGGGACGGGGTGCGCCGGCGGCCCTCGCAGCGGGCCGGGCGGAGAGAAAGGACGCGGCCGGGAAGGGCGGCGCCGGGAAGGCGCCGCGGCCGCTTTCGATCGCCAGATTGGTCCAGACCACAAGTCTTGTCAAGTTCCGGTCCGGTAACCGGAGCCGGCCACGGGTCAAGCTCGGTGCGGTTGCGAGTTGGTCTGGACAATTGGCGCGGGACTGTCCTAATGTCCCCCTCGGCTCCGATCCCTGACGGAGCGTCGGCCCGCGCCGCGCCGGTTCCACCGCGCCGCCGCCGACGACGGCCCGCATCCGCGCCGTCCCGTTCGACCGGCCGCCCGCACGAGGAGACCACCGCGTCCACCCGTGCACCGCCGCCGTACCCCGACCGCCCGCTCCCGCCGAGAGGGAACCTCCGCCATGCGCACCACCGGCACCAGCACCGTGCCCGGCGTCCGACTCGCCAACCCCGGACCCGGACTGGTCACCCTCGACCCCGTCCACACCGCCCTGCTGCGCGGCCTCGACGAGCTGCTCACCGGCCTCGCCGCCCAGCTCGCCGCCCCCGAAGTCCTCGGACCGCCACTGCTCGCCGTCGACGGACTCGCCAAGCTCGACTACTTCCGCAACTTCCCGCACCTCGGCGTCAGCGCCGCCCGGTTCACCACCGACGCGCACGCCGGCCTCGCAGCGGGCGACACCCCCGGCGCGCAGGCCGTCGAGCCCACCGGCCACCTGCTGCCGTCCGCCACCTGCTACGGCCTGCTGCTCTCACTGGAGGGCCAGGACGTCGGCGAGGGCGTCCGGCTGTCCGCCGCCGGCCGCTGCTTCCGCAACGAGACCCACTACGACGGACTGCGCCGCCTGTGGGGCTTCCACATGCGCGAAGTGCTCTACCTGGGCACCCACCAGGGCGCCACCACCCACCTCGAACACGGCGCCGCGTTCATCACCGCCACCGCCGAACACCTCGGCCTCGACCTCACCCGCGCCGCCGCCGACGACCCGTTCTACGACAAGGGCGGCTCCCGGGCGAAGCTGATGAGACTCGACCCCGTCAAGCACGAGTTCAGCGCCCCCGACGGCACCGCCATCGCCTCCGTCAACCGGCACCGCAACTTCTTCGGCGAACGCCTCGGCATCCGGGCCGGCCAGAACGGCGCCGCCCACAGCGCCTGCGTCGCCTTCGGCCTGGAGCGCTGGGTGCACGCCATGATCCTCGCCCACGGCAGCGCCGAAGCCGCACTCGACCGCCTCGACACCGTCCGCGCCGAAGCCGCACTCGACCGCCTCGACACCGTCCGCGCCGAAGCCGCACTCGGCCACCTCGACACCGTCCGCGCCTGAACCGCCCTCACCCGAAGGAGAACCATGGACCGCATCGCCACCTGGCTGCACGAGAAGAACCCCGACCTCGACGGCCCGATCGGCCCCGAGGAGGACCTGATCGAGGCCCGGCTGATCGACTCGATGGACTTCCTGGAGTTCATCGACCTCCTGGAGGACCTCACCGGCGACACCATCGACCTGCAGGAGGTCACCATCGACGACTTCCGCACCCTGGCCCGCGTCAACGAGCGCTTCCTCACCCCCGCCGGGTAGCCCCCCGGCCCGGCGCCCGGCCGACAGCGGCCGGGCGCAGCAGGGCGTCCAGACCCGTCCGGCGCGGATCGCCGGTCTCCGCCATCACCTCCCGCGCCTGCTGCCACAGCGCCGCCGCGTCCGCCCCGCGCTCCAGCGCCGCGAACGCGTGCCCCAACTGCTCCAGGGTGCGGCCCTGCGCCCAGCGGTTGCCCGCCGCCCGGTGCAGCTCCAGCGAACGCCGCAGACAGCCCACCGCCTGCGGCAGCCGGCCCAGCGCCCGGTGCACCGTCCCCAGGTGCAGCAGCGCCAGCCCCTCCGTCCGGCCGTCCGCACTGCCCGCCCGCAGCGACAGCGCCTCCAGCAGCAGCCGTTCGGCCTCCGCCAGCCGGCCCACCCGCAGCGAGGCCTCACCCAGATTGGTCAGCGTCACCCGCTCCACCCAGCGGTACCCGATCGCCCGGCCCAGCGCCAGCGCCGGATCCAGCAGCTCCAGCGCCTCCGCCGAACGCCCCTGGCGCAGCATCAGCTCCGCCAGACTGTTGCGGGCCGCGCACTCGCTCTCCGGATCCGCCGCACCGCCCGCGCACCGCTCCAGCGCCCGCCGCAGGTGGATCTCCGCCTCCGTCTGCCGCCCTGCGTGCAACTGCGCCGTCCCCAGCAGCACCAGCGACACCGTCAGCGCCCGCGGATCCGCGCTGTCCGCCGCCGCCGCGACCGCGATCCGCGCCGCGTTCAGCCACTGCGCCCGGTGGTGCCGCAGATGGAAGAACGACCACAGCGCGAACGGCAGTTGCCAGGCCGCCGGGGGACGGCCCGCCAGCGCCGCGTACCGGATCACCGACAGCAGGTCCGCCAGATGCGCCTCGCACCACGCCACCGCCTCCTCGACCGAGGCGAACACCGGCGGCCGCACCCCCGGCAGGGACGCCCCCGCCACCGGACGGCCGCCCGGCTCCAGCAGCCGGCCCGCCGCGTCCGCTCCCTGCCGGTACCAGTCGAACAGCCGGTCCAGTGCCGCCGCCCGGTCCCGCGGCGAATCCTGGGTCTCCGCCAGCTCCCGCGCGTACACCTGGAGCAACGAATGGAAGCGGAAACGTTCCGGCGCCTCGACCTCCAACAGGTGGACGTCCGCCAGCAGATCCAGCAGCTCCCGCGCGTTGCCCGCCGTGGTACCCAGCAGCGCCGCCGCCGTCGCACCCGTCAGCGCCGCCCCCGGATGCAGCGCCAGCAGCCGAAACGCCCGGGCCGGCTCCGGCGCCAACGCCCGGTACGACCAGGAGAACACCACCCGCAGCGCCGAATCACCGTCGTCCGCCGCCGCCAGCACCCGCAGCCGGTTGCGGCCGGAGCGCAACTCCTCGTTCACCCGGGCCAGCGCCAGCCCCGGCCGCCCCGCCGCCCGCTCCGCCGCCACCAGCAGCGCCAACGGCAACCGCCCGCACAGGCGCACCAGTTCCTCCGCCGCGGCCGGCTCCGCGTCCACCCGCTCCGCACCCAGCGTGCGCCGCAGCAACTCCACCGCCCGGCCCTGCGGCAACGGAGCCAGCGTCACCCGGCGCGCCCCGTCCCGCACCACCAGCCCCGCCATCCTGGTCCGGCTGGTCACCAGCACCACACACCCCGGCGCACCCGGCAGCAGCGGACGCACCTGGGCCGGCGCCGCCGCGTTGTCCAGCACCAGCAGCACCCGGCGCTCCGCCAACAGCGTGCGCAGCAGCGCACTACGGTCCGCCACCTGCGGCGGGATCGCCCCCGCGTCCGCGCCCAGTGCCCGCAGAAAACTGTCCAGCACCTCGCCCGGCTCCCGGGGCGCCCCCGAACTGCCGTGCCCCGCAAGGTCGCTGAACAGCACCCCGTCCGGGAACCGGTCCCGCACCCGGTGCGCCCAGCGCACCGCCAGCGCCGTCTTGCCGACCCCGCCCATCCCGTCGATCACCCACACCCGCGGCCCGCCCTCGCCCCAACGGGCCCGGGCCGCGGACAGCGCCGAGTCCAGCTCGGCGACAGCGGCCCCGCGGCCCGCGAAGACGCCCGGCGCGGGCGGCAGTTGCACCGGCACGGGCGGCGGGGTTGCCACGGTGTTGCCGGCGGTGCTGTCCGGCGTGGGGCCGCCCACCGGCCCGAACAGCGCCACGTCCACCCCCAGCGCGCGGGCACAGGCCGCCGCCAGCGCCGGCGTGCCGTGCCGCCGACCGGTCTCCACCCGGCTCAGATAGCTCTTGCTGTAGTTGGTGGCGCGGGCGAGCCCGGCCAGCGAGACCCCGTGCTCCTCCCGCAACCGCCGCAGCCGCTCGCCGAACGTCACCGGCCCCGGCCCCCACTTCCTGATGTGCTGTCACTGCCCGGCGGCACGGCGGTTGCCCGAGTGTTGACACTTGGCCCTGTCAACAGGCAACACCTTGCCGGTGCCCCGCACGAACCCGAAGGATGGGGGCGGTGCCCGGCTCCGCAGCACGCCGTCGCGCCAGCCTATCCGCCGTTCGGGAAGCGGCGGACCGGCCGTCCACCGGAACCGACCAGGCCAGCGGAGTGCGATGCCCCCTGCGATGCCCCCTGCGATGCCACTGTGGTGCGCCCGCGACGCTCATGCGGGCACCCCTGCGACGCCCGTGCGGGCACCCTTGCGACGCCCCTGTGGCGCTCCTGTGGCGCTCCTGTGGCGCCCGGAAAATGACCGACTGCCGCGCCCCGCACGGGGCACACTGATGCGATGCTGACCGACCACTGGCCGCTCGCCGCCCTGAGCGTGCGCACCCCGCGCCTGGAGCTGCGGCTGCCCACCGAACCCGAACTCGCCGAACTCGCCGACGTCGCCGCCCGCGGCGTCGTCAAGCCCGGCACCCGCCCGTTCCGCTCCACCTGGTCCTACGGCACACCCGTCGAACGGGCCCGCTCCGTCCTCAAGGCCCACTGGCGGTCCCAGGCGGAGTGGACCCCCGAGGGCTGGGCGCTGCCGCTGGTGGTCTTCGACGAGGGCCGGCCCGTCGGCGTCCAGTCGCTGCGCGCCACCGAGTTCGCGATCCGCCGCGAGATCCTGTCCGGCTCCTGGCTGGGCATCGAGCACCACGGCCGGGGCCTGGGCGGCGAGGCCCGCGCCGCGATGCTGCACCTCGCCTTCGACGGCCTGGCCGCCGACTCGGCGATCTCCGCCTCGTTCACCGACAACGCCGCCTCCGCCGCGATCTCCCGCCGACTCGGCTACCGGCCCGACGGCCTCGAACGCGACAACCGCCTCGGCGAACTCGCCCTCACCCAGCGCTTCCGCCTGGACCGCGCCGACTGGCAGCCCACCCGCCGCCCGGACATCGCCCTCACCGGCCTCGCCCGCTGCGCCGAACTGTTCGGCCTCCCCGCGCGAGACTGAGGAACCACCCGGCCCGGTAAGGACGTTGGAGGGTGGAGTGCCGGAACGGACGACGGAGCGCCGATGCTGCCCTACCTGATCACGCTGGCGGTGCTGGCCGGCGTACTGACCCTGCTCGGGCTGGCCGGACAGGCCCTGCGGCGACACCGCGGAGCCGCCGCCGCGGCGGGCGGCATGCTGGCCGCCTACGAGGAGGCGGTGCGCGGTACCTCGCACGCCGCGCACGCCGAACTGCTCGCCGAGGCCAACCGGACAATGCCGATCGAGGTGCCCGGCGGCCGCTTCGAGGGCCGCTCGCTGCTTGCGGACCGTGCGGCCCGCCCCGCGCGCGGGCGGTGGCGGACCGTCAGGGCCTGGTGGCGGCGGGGCTGATCACCACGTCGAGGTGCTTCGTGATCGGCTGATCGCTCCGGCTGCCGCAGTCGCCCGGTGCGCGCAGCACGTTCCTCGCCGACTCAGGCTGCGGCTTCGCCGGGGTCCGCGTCCTTGGGCGGGTCGCCCTGGTGGGACCACCCATCGACCCAGGTGCTGTCAGCAGGGAGATCATTTCCTGTCTCCTGCTTGTACTGGGCTTTCTTTTCCTCGCTGGCGTTCTGACCCTCGGGAAGCTTGCGCAGGTGGGGGTCAACGTCGTAGGCGCGGAGGGACCGTCGTTCGTCCGTGGGTTCGGGGCCGGAGAGCGGCTCCGGATCCTCGGCGTCCTCCGCTTCCCGCCCCTCGGCGAGAGGGGCGACCACGACGGCCAGGACCACGAGGCCCAAGGCACCACCGGCCACAAGCAGCTTCCGCTTGTGCTTCTTGGCCAGGTTTTTCGCCTTCGTGGCGAAGGAAATGGGTTCGCGGCCCTCGGGCGTGGATTCGCGGCCCTCGGGAGTGGATTCGCTGGGCATGGAGTCATTCACGCGCACACATCTACCTGTCAGGCGGTTACCCGATCAAGTTCTGGCGGGAGGTCAGCGGACGACGGGTGAGAGGTCCAGTTGTTCCATCCGGGTCAGGCACCGCCCGATCTCGGTGGCCAGTTCCGCGGCGCTCGCGGGGAACTCCTCGGGCCCGGTGGACAGCAGCTCGGTGACGTTGCCCTCGTCGTCCTCGACGGTGACGGACGCCAGGACGTCCGCGCCGATCGTGCCGAAGCCGACGGTCAGTTGGGCGACCACCGTCAGGCCGCTCGCCAGCTCGATCACCCGGCCGTCGAGGTAGCAGGCCTCGTCCGGCCGGTCCGAGTACTGCCAGGCCGGGCCCAGCGGCTCGCGGCCGCACACCGTGCTGACGGGGGCGCCTTCCTCCCAGGCACGGACCAGTCGCTTCAGCCGGAAATGGGCATCGCGAAGCGCAACTGCCGTGTGTCTGCTGTCATTCATCACGTCTGCTCCTGTCGGTGGCCGGTGGCCGTGGGCACAGCGTAGACCGAGCCCCCGACTTCGACGATGCCGCAGGTCATCGTGCCGGTGCGGCCTGCCGGGGGGCCGTCGCGGATGAGCAACTCGCGGCCGGTCAGGGCCCGTTGTCCCACGAGTGCGCACCCGTCACGGCAGGATGCACCTGGCCATCAGGGGCGGTGGGGCCTCACAATCGGCAGGATGAAGCCGATGCCGCGCACGACCTTGACCGACTGGGACGGACTGGCCCGCGATCTCGACGGCACTCTGGTGCGGCCCGGGGACGCGGAGTACGGGGTGGCCCGGCTGCCCTACAACTCGCGGTTCGACGTTCACCCGCAGGCCGTGGTGTTCGCGCAGGGGGTCGAGGATGTGCGGCACACACTCGCGTTCGCCCGCCGGTACGGGCTGCCGCTGGCGGCGCGCGGCGGGAGCCACTGCTACGGGGGGTGGTCCACCAGCCCGGGTGTCACGCTCGACCTGAGCCGGATGAACACGGTCGGCACCGAGGGGCCGGCCGCGACCGGGACCGCCACGGTCGGGGCCGGGGCGCTGCTCATCGACGTCTACGACGCGCTGCTCGCCGAGAACCGGAGCATTCCGGCGGGGAGTTGCCCGAGTGTCGGCATCGCGGGGCTGACACTCGGCGGCGGCATCGGGGCCGTCTGCCGGGCCTACGGGCTGACGTGCGACCGGCTGGTCTCCGCCGTGGTGGTGACCGCCGACGGCCGGGTCAGGGAGTGCTCGGCGGAGCGCGAGCCGGAGCTGTTCTGGGCGTTGCGCGGCGGGGGAGGCGGCAACTTCGGGGTGGTCACGGCGTTCACGTTCCGCACGCACCCCACGACCGAGGTGACCCGGGCCCACCTGCGCTGGAATTGGCGTGACGCGGCCCGGATCGTCGACGCCTGGCAGCGCTGGGCACCGGGACTGCCCGACGAGGCGTGGTCCAGCCTGCGGCTGACCGCCGAGGAGACGGGGCAGTGCACGGTGGAGTCGGCGCTGTACGTCCTCGGCGAAGGGCTCGGCCTCGCCGAGCAGTTGGTCGCCGCCGTCGGGATCCAGCCGGTCGAGCTGAGCAACGAGGTCATCCCCTACCGGGAAATGATCATGTCGATGACGGGGATCCCGGGCAGCGTGGCCCAACTCCGCCTGACCGGCGCGACGCCGCACGGCGTGATCGACCGGCCGCCGTTCGTCGCGACGTCCAACTTCTTCCCGGTCCGGCTGCCGCCCGCCGGCCTCCACGCGCTGGTCACCGCCGTCAACCGCCGCGCGACGGACGGCGGTCCGGGCTACGTCCTGCTGGACAGCCTGCGCGGGGCCGTCGGACGCGTGGCCCCCGCCGACACCGCGTTCGTCCACCGCGACGCCCTGTTCTCGGCCCAGTACCACAGCGTCTTCGACCCCGGCACCCCGCCCGCCGCCCTGGACGCGGCGGCCCGCTGGCAGCAGGGCCTGCGCCGCGCCATGCGCCCGTGGGCCGGGGACAGCGCGTACGTCAACTACGCCGACCCGTACCTCGACGACTTCGGCCACGCCTACTACGGCGCGAACCTCCCGCGCCTGCTCGCCGTCAAGGCCGCGTACGACCCGGACGGGTTCTTCGACTTCCCCCAGGCCATCGGGCGGGGGCGGCGGAGCTGATCAGGCGAGCCCGGCGCGCCAGAGCGATCGGCCCCACCGGGGCGGGCGACGCAAGTGCCGTGCGATGGTGGTGACATCGATGGGTGTCGAGTGACAAGTGGAGGCATCGGCCGTGCTGCTGTGGATCAACGGGCCGTTCGGGGGCGGAAAGACGCAGACTGCACACAACCTGGCCCGCCGCCTGCCGGGAGCCGTGGTCTGCGACCCCGAACACCTCGGATTCGGCCTTCACCGGATGCTGCCCCCGGCGCTGCGCGGCGACTTCCAGGACCTGACCGCGTGGCGCACCGGGACCGTCGAGATGCTCGACCTCGCCGTGCGCCGTCACCCCGGCCCGCTGATCGTGCCGATGACCGTCACCGAGCCGGCGTACTTCACCGAGACGGTCGGCCGCCTGCGCGAACTCGGCCACGACGTACGGCACTTCACGCTGCTCGCCGACCGCGCCACCGTGCTGCGCCGCCTCGCCGAACGCGAACCCGTGCACCACCTGCGACGCCTCGCCCACCTGCCCGCCCCGCCGAACGGCGAGACTTTCGCCGTCCGCCGCCTCGACGACTGCCTGCACCGGCTCGCCGGCCCCGCCTTCGCCACCCACCTGCGCACCGACCGGCTGACCGTCACCCAGGTCGCCGACCGCATCGCCCAACTCGCCGGACTGCACCCCGCCCCGGACACCGACACGGCGCTCCGCGCGACGCTGCGCCGGGCCGCCGTCAAAATCCGGCATCTGCGCTTCGACTGAGCAGGACCCAGGCGAACTCGCCGTCAGGTGGCCGCAGTTCGTGCCCGGTGCCGGCGGACGGCGTCGCGGTTGGCGCAGCGCTGGGAGCAGTAGCGCCGGCGTCCGGTGCGTGAGGTGTCGGCGAAGGCCGTCTCGCACTCGGTCACCTCGCAGCGCCCCAGCCGGTGCATGCCCCGGCCCGCCAGGTGCAGGGCGGTGCCGACCGCGAACAGGGTGAACAGGAGGGCGCCGAGCGGCTGTTCCGCGTCCCGGTAGTGCAGATGCCAGCCGGTTCCGGCGTGGGAGGTCAGCCGGGGGTACGCGGCGGCCTCGGCCAGCATGCGGTTCAGCAGGTCGGCGCGCTCCTGCTCCCCGGGGGCGTCGACGACTTGTTCCCAGGCGTCGAGTGCGGCCAGGGCACGGTGCAGATCGTCCGCCGCCACCGGGCGTTCCACTGTCAGGCCGGCGGCGCGGCAGCGGTCCGCCAGTTCGCCCGCGCTTTCGGGGCGGCGGTTGGCCAGGTCAGCGGCCAGGTTCACGGCGTCCTCGCCGTAAGGGTTGAGTTGCACAAGGGCATGACAACAGAGTGGGCGGCATGACACAACAGGCCGCCGCCGTACATGCCGGATCCGCGCGCCGCGACCCGTGGCGCTACCGCTGGGTCGTGCTGGGCATCGCCACGTTCACCCAGGCCGCGTCCGGGTTCTTCGTGGGCGGCATCGGAGCGCTCGGCGTCCAGCTCGAGACAGCGTTGGGCCTGAGCGCGGCGCAGCTCGGCCTGCTGGTCTCGGCTGCCCAACTCGCGCCACTGGCCGGGCTGTTGGTGGCCGGTGAGCTGCTGGACCGGTACGGCGAACGGTGGGTGGTGGGGATCGGGGCCGGCGTGGTCGGGCTGGCCCTGGGCGCGGGGAGCCTGGCGCCCGGATATCCGGCGCTGCTGGGCGCGCTGCTGGTGGTCGGCGCCGGCTACAGCACCGTCCAGCCGGGCGGGAGCAAGTCGGTGGCGTCCTGGTTCGACGCGTCCCGGCGGGGCTTCGCCATGGGCGTCAGGCAGGCCGGGCTGCCGCTCGGTGCGGCCCTCGCCTCGGCCGTACTCCCCGTGGTGGCCGAGGAGTTCGGCTGGCGGGCGACCCTGGTGACGGGCTGCCTCGTCGCGCTGCTCGGGGCCGGCCTCTTCCTGGGCTGCTACCGGCGGCCACCCGCGCCGCCCGTCCTGCCCGAGAAGGAGCCGTCGGTCCCGCTCTCGGCCCAGCTCCGCGCCCGGCTGCGGATGCTCCGTGAACCGTCCATGGTGAAGATCATGCTGGCGGGGACCAGCCTGGTCTCGGTCCAGTACGGCGTCGGCATTCTGACGGTGCTGCACCTCCACCGGGAGGCATCGGTCGGCGCCGGGCAGGCCGCCCGGGTCCTGGTGGCCGCCCAGGGGGCGGGCGTCGCGGGCCGGATCTGCCTGGCCGCCTGGAGCGACCGCAGCAGGTTCGGTCGCCACGCCGTCGTCCTGGTCTGCATGGCCGCCGTGATCGCCGGCCTGGCCGTGCTGATGACACCGCTCGGCGGCGCCCCGGTCGTCGCCTCCGGTGTCTTCGTCTGGCTCGGCTTCTTCGGCTTCGGCTGGTACGGCCCATGGGTCGCCCACGTCACCGAAACAGCCCCGGCGGGCCGGACCGGATTCGCCCTGGGCCTGGCCATGTCCGTCAACCAGCTCGCCGTCATCACCGTGCCACCCGTCCTCGGCCTGCTGATCGACCTCACCGACAGCTTCACCCCGGCCTGGGCGCTGCTGGCACTGCCGACCGTCGCCGCTCTGGCAGGCGCGGTTGGCGCGGAACTCCGTACCCGGCAGCGCGAACCGCGTCGCTGAGGAGCGCTGCCGCCGACACACCGCACTCCCGCTCCGGCCGGGGGCGGCTGGCTGATCGGAGGGCCGGACCGTGCAGGGCCGACCGGGCCGGCCGCGCAACCCACCGGCCCCGGGAGGGGCGTGCTCCCGGGGCCGGTGCGGTCGGGCGACTACCAGACGGGGGCGAGGAGTTCGCCGGTGGTGGCGTGGTGGACGGCGATGGCCTCGACGGGGCACATCTCGGCGGCCTCGGTGAGGTCGGGGGAGGGCGTGGCGGTGGGGTGGACAGGGGTGGCGCGGCCGTTGGGGGCGAGGGTGAGGGCGTCGGGGGCGGTGCGGGCGCACAGGCCGCTGCCGATGCAGCGGTGCTGGTCGACCGTCACGACGACGGAGTCGGTGCTCACCAGGCCACCTCCAGGCGCAGCGGGCTGCGGGTGAGCAGGCCGGTGCGCCAGGCGATCTCCTCGACGGGGGTGGCGAGGCGCAGCCCGGGCAGGACGCGGGCCAGGTGGTGCAGGCCGAGTTCGAGTTCCATCCGGGCCAGCCAGGCGCCCAGGCAGTGGTGCGGGCCGGCGCCGAAGGTCAGCGACGGGGTGCCGAGCGGCGCGAAGAGATCGGTCGGGCCCTGCGGGTAGACATCCGGGTCGAGGTTGGCGGAGCTCGCGTCGCAGGCGATGATCGCGCCCTCGGGGATGGTCACCCCGCCGATCTCCACGTCGGTGACGGCGCGGCGCAGCAGTCCGGGGGCGGAGGTGCGGTCGCCGAGCGGGACGGTGCGCAGGATCTGCTCGGTGGCCGCGGTCGCCGCGGTCAGGTCCTCGCCGATCCGCCGCCAGGCGTCGGCGTGCTGGGGGTCGAGCAGGTACACCAGGGCGTTGCCGAAGCTGGTCATGGTGGTCTCGTGCCCGGCGACCACCAGGCCGATGGTGAGCGAGGTCAGCTGTTCCTCGGTGACCCCGCCGGTCTGGTCGGCGGCCTGCACCAGCGAACTCACCAGGTCCTCGCCGGGGTTCTTGCGGCGGGCCACCACCAGCTGGTACCCGAACTCGCCGAACTCCCGGATGGCGGTGCGGATCTCGTCCGCGGTGTACGCCGTGGTGGACAGCGCGTGGTCGCTCCAGTGGCCGAGCCGGTCGATGTCCAGGCCCTCGAGTTCCATCAGCCGGCTGATCACCCGCACCGGCAGCGGCTTGGTGAGCGCCGCGACCACGTCCGCGGGCGAGCCCGAGGCGACCAGGTCGTCCACCAACTCCCGTACCACGCCGTCCACCCAGGGCCGCCAGCGTTCGATCGCCCGTGGCGTGAAAGCGCGCTGCACGGTGCGGCGGATCAGCTGGTGGTCGGGGCCGTCGCTGTTCAGCATCGACGCCGGGTCGTCCAGGATGTTCGGAGTCAGGGTCAGCGGCGGGGCGTCCGGCGCGTACAGCGTGGCCCGGCCGAAGCCGGGGTTGGCCAGCGCCTGCCGGACGTCCGCGTGCCGGGTCAGCACCCACACCGGGGTGCCGGTCGGCAGCGCCGCCGGCCTCGGGGGGCCGGGCTCGGCGCGCAGCAGGCAGTGCAGGGGCACCAGCGGCTGCGCGCCGGGGGCGTCGGGGTGCGCGGCGGTGGTCATCCGTCCTCCTGGCGAGAGACTGCGAGCTGCCGACCGGCAGCCATCTCCGACCGTATGCGGCGCACCGGCCCCGCAGCAGCACGGAATCCAGCCAGCCGTGGAATCCCAACCGGCGGACCGGAGACGGGGATTACGGATGGACGGGCGTTCGATCGGCGACGAGGGCCAGCGCCTCGATCTCGATCAGGATCTCCGGCCGGAACAGCGCCACCACCTGCATCGCCGAGCTCGCCGGGAGCCGCGCCGGGTCGAGGTGGGCCTCCCGGGCCTCGCGGATCGCCGGGAGGTACGCGATGTCGGTGACGAAGACGGTCAGCTTCACCACGTCGGCGAAGCTCGCGCCGGCCGCCGCCAGGCAGCGGTCCAGGTTCGCGAACACCTGCCGGGCCTGCGCCCCGGGGTCGCCTTCGCCGACGACCCGGCCCTGCTCGTCGAGGGCGACCTGCCCGGAGATCTGGACCAGCCGGCCGGTGCCGGTGACCACGTGGGTGTAGTTCGCGGCCGGGGCGACGCCGGGCGGCTCGGCGATGTGAGTGAGGTGCGAGGAGTTCATGGCGATCATCCTCGCCCAGCCGGGCCGCCCGGCGCACCCCGTAGGTCCGCCTCAGTCCTCGATCTGCGGCAGCTCGCGAAGGAACGGCTGGTCGCCGTCCGGGAGTTGGTGGAGCGGCCCGGCCGCCCGCAGCACCACGTCCAGCACCGCGTCCGGGTCGCACGCGTAACCGCCGCTCGCCCAGGCCGCGTTGGCCTCCACCACCGCCCAACCGCCGGGCGTGCGGCCGACGTCCACCACCGCCGCGCTCGGCAGCGGCGCGCACTCGGCGGAGGCCGCGAGCACCTCGGCGGCGAACGCCTGCAGGCCGTCCGACTCCGGTGCGCCGATGGACAGTTCGCCGTCCCGTGCGTACCGGGACGCCGCCCGCACCGCGCCGTCCAGCACGAACAGCCGGTACTCGACGGCGAATTGGACCACCTCGCTGACCAGCACCGGCACGTCCCCGTCCAGCAGCTCCGGGCCCGGCAGGTCGCCGCCGTCGCGATACACCCGCGCCGCGAAGTGCTTGTCCGCCGGGGCCTTCACGAACACCGGCCCGGCCAGCCGCCGCGCCGCCCCGAGTGTGGTCAACTCGACGGTGCGGCCCGTCAGTTCACGGGGCAGCGCGGCCAGCCAGTCGGCGGAGGGCTCCAACAGGCCGAGGCCCAGCGCCCGGCCGACCGCGTCGCCGAACAACGGGCCGCCGTAGAGGTGGACCCGCTGCCCCAACAGCTCCTGCGGGGCCCGCCAGGAGGATGCCGTGAACGCCCGCAGCCCGCGCCGGCCGGCGGCCGTGCGCAGCTGAAGGCCGGTCTCGTTGATCCGGGGCGCGAGCAGCAGGGTGGGGGAGAGCACGTTCATGCTGACGATCATGACGCGCCGACAGCCCGTCCGGCCAGGGGATTTCGCGCAACACCGGGTGGCTCAGAGAGTACGGCGCATCGCCAGCCGCGGCCAGCGGTCCAACCCGTGCTCCGCCTCCCGCGCCCGCACCTCGCGCAGCTGCGGACCGAGCAACTCCTCCGGCACCGGCCGGAACCCGCAACGGGCGTAGTACGGCGCGTTCCACGGCACCTCGGCGAAGGTCGTCAGCGTCACCGCCGGCAGTCCCTCGGCCCGCGCCACCTGCGCCGCATGCTCCAGCAACGCCCGCCCGACACCCCGACGCGCCGCATCCGGATGCACCGACACCTGCTCCACATGCAGCGCATCGTCCACCCGCTCGGCGATCAGATACGCCACCGGCCGGTCCTCGCCGTCCACCGCCACCCAGGCCAGCCCCGCCTCGACGAACCGCCCCAACTCCCCGACCGACAGCGGCTCGTCCTCCGCGATCTCCGCCATCCCGACCTCGTGGAACCACCTGCCGGCGGCCCGCTCGATCTCCTGAAGCGCCGACAGTTCCGCTACCCGCACCGTTCGTACCCGCATGCGCCCATTGTGCATGGTGCAGGGCCCCGCGGAGTCCCCGCCCCGGTGTCAGCTCTCGGCGGGGAGGCGACCGGAGCGGATGGCCGTGAGGAGGGCGGCGTGGTCGGATTCGGACTGGTCGGCGTAGGTGACGGCGAAGGCGGCCAGGGCCTCGTCGAGGCCGTCGTCCTTGCCGCAGTAGCCGGCGATGAGGGCGGCGTCGGCGGTGTGGGCGTGGGCGCGGGCGAGGAGCGCGGCGGTGAGGCGGGCGTAGTCGTCGAGTTGGGCGGGGGTCAGGGCGGCCGGATCGACGCTGCCCTTGCGGTTGCGGAACTGGCGTACCTGGTACGGGAGTCCGGCGACGGTGGTCCAGCCCATCAGCGGGTCCGACACCACCTGCATGCGCTTCTGGCCGAGCACCACCCGGCGGCCCTCGTGGCCGCCCTCCGCCGGGACGGGGAAACCGGCCCGCACCAGGTGCGGCAGCAGCACCGACGGGCGGGCCTCCTTCACCTGGAGCACCAGGGGCCCGCCCCTGCGGTCGGTCAGCAGCACCACGTAGGAGCGGGTGCCGACACTGCCCGTGCCGACCACCCGGAACGCCACGTCCTGCACCTGGAAACGGTCCAGCAGCGGGTGCAGCTCCGCCGGCACCGTGTCGCGATACGAGGACAACGCGCCCGCTGTCAAAGAAGCCTGACGATCCGTCACCTCGGACAGGATCGGCGGCGCCGCAACGAACCGCCAACCCCCGTCCTCCGTGCGGACGGTGGAGCGGGCCGCGAACTTCGCGCCGGTGTTGCGCAACGCCTTCGCCGACACCGCCGCCAGCACCTCGCTCAGCTCGTGCGCCTCCGCGAACTCCACCAACTGGTGCTCCGCGATGGCATCCCAGGCGTTCCACGCGTCCAGCGCCGGGAGCTTCGCCAGCCGCCGCACCGTCCGCCGGTACGTCGCCGCCGCGTCGAACGCCGCCTGCCGGCAGGCGGTTTCGTCCGCGCCCAGCTGGCGGCCCGCCAGGACCAGGCTCGCCACCAGGCGCTTCAGGTCCCACTCCCACGGGCCGACGACCGTCTCGTCGAAGTCGTTCAGGTCCAGCGCCAGCCGGCCCCGGGCGTCCCCGTACAGGCCGAAGTTCGCCGCGTGCGCGTCCCCGCACAGCTGCGCGGTGACCCCGCTCACCGGTGTGGTCGCCAGGTCGTGCGCCATCAGGCCGGCCGAACCGCGCAGGAACGCGAACGGTGACGCCGCCATCCGCCCGATCCGCAGCGGCACCAGGTGCGGCAGCCGGCCCGCGTTCGCCGACTCCACCGCCGCCACCACCTCCGGCCGCGCCGCCGACAGCACCAGCCCGGCATGCGACGGCAGCGGCACCCGCTCCCGCAGCAGCTTCCCGCGTCGCTTCGGACCCTCCGCGTCCGGCCGCGAGGCGAAACCACTCACCGCGAACTGCCGTGCGGAAAAGGACAGTTGACCGCTCTCCCGAACCTCCGCCGTCGCCACCCCGGACTCCCTCCGCCACCGCGCCACACCCGACAGGGACCGCCCCCACCAGCGACGACGCTACCGGGCCCGGCCCGCACCCCACCCAGTGGGGCCGCCGTACCATGCCGACATGGCACACGACATCCACAACCTCGACCCCGCCTACCTCGCCTTCTGGCGCGAGTACCAGCTGTGCACCCTCACCACGCTGCGCCCCGACGGCACCCCGCATGTGGTGCCCGTCGGCGCGACCTTCGACCCCGAAACCGGGATCGCCCGGGTGATCAGCAGCCGGGAGAGCCGAAAGGTCCGCAACGTGCTGGCCGCCGGCGAGGCCGGCCAGCGGGTCGCCATCTGCCAGGTGGACCGGGCACGTTGGGCCACCCTGGAAGGCCGCGCCGTGATCCGCCAGGACGCCGCCTCCGTCGCCGACGCCGAACGCCGCTACGCCGAGCGCTACCGCCCGCCCCGGGAGAACCCGGAGCGGGTGGTCATCGAGATCACCGTGGACCGGGCCCTCGGCCGCGCCTGAAAGCCGGCCCCGTCAGGCCCGGGCGGTGACGACGTGGAACGTGACGGTGGCCAGGAACGGGCCGGTGGCCAGGTGGTCGAGCCAGCGGTCGGCGTCGGCGGGGGAGAGGTAGCCCGCGGCGACGGCGCGGTGGGTGACCCGCTGCAGCCCGAGGACCCGGTCGGCGGCGGCCACCTCGCGGAAGACCGGCGTGAGCGGGTGGACGTCGACCACCTCCAGGCCGGCCTCCGCGGCCAGCCGCGGCAGCTGGCTGCCGATCCGGGCGTTGCGCACCGCGTGGTCGGTGACGTACCGGGTGTACGCGGCGGTCAGCGACGGCTCCGGGTGGTCGATGGTCAGGGTGCCCCAGTCCGGCTCGCCCAGCACCAGCAGACCGCCGGGACGCAGCACCCGGTGGGCCTCGCGCAGGGCGAGCGCCGGATCCGCGACGTGCTGGAGCACCCGGTCGGCGCGCGCCCGGTCGCAACTGGCGTCCGCCAGCGGCAGGTCGTGCACATCGGCGAGCCGCACCGCGACCTGGAACAGGTGCGCCGTCCGGTCGGTGGCCGCGTCGGCCGCCTCCCGGTCGTGATCCACCCCGTACACGGTGCCCTCGGCGCCGACCACCTCGGCCAGCGCCGCCAGATCGGTGCCCGGGCCGCACCCCAGGTCCACCACGGTGTGACCGCACTCGGCGGCCAGCGCCGTGAGCATCGTCGCCTTGTAGTCGAGACCGGGATCCGAGACGGCCAGTCGATCCAGGTAGGCGATCGGGTCGGGCGGCACGGTCTCGAACACACGGGAGGTCATGACCGGAAGTCAACCAAACCCGGCCCCGCCAGGGAAGCGTCTTTCACCAGGGCAAGGGGCGTACGCCGGGGAGGTCAGGGCGTTCGGCGGGGGAGCGGCGGCGCGTTCGACGCGGAAGCCGCAGCGCGTTCCGGAGCCCGTGGCAGGCCGGTCGTCAGGCGCCCGGCGCAGCCACCGTCGGCAACGGGACGGTGAGTTGGGTCTCGGAGTCGAACGTCCTCGCCGCGTCGAAGGTTCCGGTCACGTCCGGGTGGCGGCCCAGCAGTTCGTGCGCCAGCGCGAGAGCGTCCGGCTCCAGGCGACGGGTCAGGCCCAGGTGCGGCATCCAACGGCCCGGCAGATACCGCGGATCGGGATCCGGGACGTCGGCCAGCAGTCGCCACACCTCGCGGTGCAGCTCCACCAGCGCCGGGCCGGGCACCACGCCCCAGGTCAGCACCCGCCGCCGGCTGCGCGCGCCGAAGGACAGCAGGCCGGTGAACCGCACCTCCAACGGCAGTGCGCCGGCCAGGAGTTCACCCAGCCCGGCGAGCCGCTCCGGTTCGATCGCCCCGCACGCCGCCAGCGTCAGGTGCGGCCGGTGCGCCGGATGCGGGTTGTCCGCCAGCGAGTCCACCCCGCCGTCGGCCAACTGCCGCCACACCGTCCGCACCGCCCGGTCCAGCGCCGGGGCGCAGGTCAACTCGATGGTCCGCATGCCTCCACCGTAGGGCCGGGCCCGGCCGCACCCGCGACCGACCCGTGTGATGGGCTGTGCGGATGCGCACCAGCGACCCGCACCCGCCCCGGCCTCCGTACCCTCCCGAGCGCCAAAATTCTTTGCATGTTAGTAAGTTGACGGGACATCAGCTTTGGCACCGGGTCGGCTGGTCGCTGGCCGCCGTGGCCGTCGTCGCACTCGGTCTGCTCGCCCCCGGACTGCTGCCGTCCGCCGCCGGGGCGCTGCTCGGCGGGGCGCTCTACACCGCGCTGCTGCACACACTGCTGATGGCTGCCGCGCCCCGCCTGCGGCCGTGGACCGCCGGCGCCGCCGCGCTCGCCGCCAGCTGGGCCGTCGAACTGTTCCAGCTCACCGGCGTCCCCGAAACGCTCGGCTCGCACAGCCGCCTGGCCCGGCTCGTCCTCGGCACCACCTTCGACCCCTCCGACCTGCTCGGCTACACCCTCGGCGCACTCGGAGCCGTCGCCGCCCATCTCGCCGCCCGTCGCCTCGCCGCGCGTCGCCTCGCTGCCGGTCGCCTCGCCGAGGGACGCGGCTGAGCGGCGGGCGGCGGGAACGGCCGAACACGGCGTGTCGGGCGGGCCATCGGGGGGACGTGCCGAAGGGCAGATGGGTACATTTGGGACATTCGGGAGCAGAAACACAGGCTTCGCGCGTCCACGCACAGAAGGCCGAACCGCCTTCGGAAAGGGTCTCCATGCACCCCGCCCTCAGCCCCGCCGTCCTCGCCGAGCTGCGCCGGCCGCGCCCGTACCCGGCGGTGTCGATCCTGATGCCCACGCACCGGCGGGAGCCGGACAACGCACAGGACCCGGTCCGGCTGCGCAATTTGGTGGCCGAGGCGAAGGAGAGGGTCCAGGCCGACCCCAAGGTCGACCGCGCCGTCCGGATCGACGTGCTGGGGCAGCTCGACCAGGCCGTCACCGAGGTCGACCTGGTGCACGCCGAGGACGGACTGGCGATCCTCGTCGCGCCCGGCGAGCACCAGGTGTGGTCACTCGGCCGTACCGCCGCCGCCCGGGTGGTCCTGTCCGACACCTTCCTGACCCGCAACCTGGTCGCCGCGCAGATCGCCGAGCGCCCGCACTGGGTGCTCGCCGTCGCCGCCGACCGGGTGGTGCTGTGGGGCGGCACCGAGGAACGGGTGACCGAGGAGACCGGCTACGGCTTCCCGCTGATCCGGGAGTACGACAACCCCGACCCGGAGCGCCAGGAGCAGATCGGCGACACCCCCAGCACCTTCCGCGACGAGGAGACCAAGACCTTCCTGCGGCAGGCCGACATCGAGATCGGCAAGGTGCTCGCCGCCGACCCCCGCCCGCTGTTCGTGGTCGGCGACGCCCCCGCGCTCGCCCTGCTGGACGCGGTCGGCCCGATCACCAAGGAATCCACCGCCCAGCTCCCGCACGGCGGCCTCGCCCAGGCCGGCGCCGAGAAGGTCCGCCAGGTGATCGAGTCCGCCGTCCGCGCCCACGCCGACCAGGAGATCTCCACCGCGCTCGCCCAGCTCGACAAGGCCCGCGGCCGCAAGGCCTTCGCGGCCGGCCTGGACGAGGTCTGGCAGACCGTCAACGAGGGCCGGATCGCCCTGCTGGTGGTCGAGGAGAACCTCCGCACCACCGTCCGCGACGACGGCGACCACCTGGTCCCCGCCGAGGCGGACGAGCCCGGCGCCCGCGAGGACATCGTCGACGAGGTCATCGAACGTGCCCTGGACGCCGGCGCCGACGTCTGCTTCGTCCCCGACGGCACCCTCTCCGACGCCGGCCGGATCGCCGCCGACCTGCGCTACTGACCGCTCACCGAGGGGCCCGCGCCGCGAACACCGCGGCACGGGCCCCTCGGGCCCGTCCGCACCGAGAGCACGCACCGGACGCCGCAGGGCCGCGGCGCGGGTTCGACGACAGGCCCCGGCGTGCGCCGCGGCTCAGCCCGTGGACGCGCCCAGGATCGCACCGACCGCGTACGTCACGCCCATCGCGATGCCACCGCCCACCACGTTGCGCACCACCGCCCGGCGCGGGTCCGCGCCGCCGAGGCGGGCGCTCGCCCAGCCCGTCACCACCAGGGCCGCCAGCACCGCCACCACCGTGATCCACACCCGGTGCGTGGGCGGCGGCAGCACGATCGCCAGCAGCGGCAGCAGCGCACCCACCGTGAACGCCGCGAAGGACGCCCACGCGGCATGCCAGGGATTGGTCAACTCGTTCGGATCGATGCCGAGTTCGGCCTCCGCGTGAGCCGCGAGCGCATCGTGCGCGGTCAGCTGCACGGCCACCTGGTGCGCCAGCTCCGGCTCCAGGCCCTTCGCCTCGTACAGGCCCGTCAGCTCCGCCAGCTCCGCCTCCGGCGTGTGATGCAGCTCCCGCCGCTCCAGCGCCAGCGCCGCCTGCTCGGCATCCCGCTGGGTGCTCACCGACACGTACTCGCCCGCCGCCATCGACAGCGAACCCGCCAGCAGGCCCGCCAGGCCCGCCGTCAGCAATTCGCTGGAGCTGGCGTTCGCGCCCGCCACGCCCACCACCAGGCCCGCCGTCGACACCACGCCGTCGTTCGCGCCCAGCACCGCCGCCCGCAGCCAGTTCAACCGGCCGCCCAGGGCGGCATCGTGCGCCTCGTTGTGATCCACCGGGCCCTGCCCGTGAGAAGCCGTCATGCTCCCCAGTCTGCCCGTTCAGCGCTGCGCCGACCCGCAGCAACAACGCCGTGCGGGAGAACGCGTCGCCGCTGCCACGGGGCGCCGCTGCCACGGGGCGCCGGGGTCAGGCGGCGGCCAGGCGGCGGGTCAGCTCGCGGTACACCTGCCGGGTGGTCAGGCCCAGCGTGTGCAGGGCGGGCCGGCCGGGGCTCCGGGTGTCGTTCTGCAGGACGCTCAGCAGCAGCCGCTCCGTCAGCAGACCCGCCCCGGCCGACGGGTCGGTGATCCGCTCGTACACCTCCGCCGTGCCCAGGGCGAGTGGCGGGAAGTCGCCGGGCGGCACCGGGAACCGCCACCACGCGTGGCCCTCCCAGGCCTGCGCGATCGCCGACTCCAGCGCCTCCGGCGAGACCCCCAGCCCCGCGAGCACCGTCGGCGCCGCGTCGTCCACCGCCGTCAGCGCCAGCAGCAGGTGGCCGCTGTTGGTCTCGCGGTGGCCCAGCCGTTGGGCCCGCTGCCGCGCCTCGTCCAGCAGCGCGTCCGCCTGGTCCTCCGCCGCCCGCACCTCCTCGGAGTGGGCCTCGGCCGCCTCGGTCGCCTCAGCCGCCCCGGTCGGGTCCGCCGCCGCGAGGTAGTGCTCCACCAGACGGTGACCCAGCTCGGTCAACTCCCGTGCCAGGCGCTGCGCGTGCGCGATCCGATGCAGGTCCCCGGCGCCGGCCGTCTCGGCGTCGATCCGGGCCACCCACCCCGCGAGATCCAGATCTGTCATGACCGCCAGGCTGCCCGGAGCCCGCCGCCCGGTCAAATCGTCCGAAGGGTGGTCAACAGCGGTCCACCGCAGTGCCGTTGGGCCGCGCGTCGGATCAGAGCGTGGTCGGGTCGGGATTGCCCTGCGGACTGCCGGTCCACCAGTTCCCCGGCGCCTGCGGGTCGCGGCTGCTCCAGTACTCGACGATCGCGGTGACGAACTCCTCGGCCGACAGCGCGCCGTCACCGTCCCGGTCCAGGTGGGCGAACGCGGCGTCCGCGTCGATGCGCCGCAACTGCGGGAAGTGGCCGTGCTGGAAGGCGAAGAACTCGTCGGCGTCCAACTGCCCGTCGCCGTCCGCATCCGCGATCGCCAGGAACGCCCGGGCCAGCCCGCCGAGCACCGCCTCGGCCGCCGCCGGATCGTCCGCCAGCGCCAGCGTGGACTCCAGGAACTGCGCCCGCCCGATCGCGCCTGCCCCGGCGGGCAGCTGGGGCAGATGCACCTCGCGCCAGATCGCCAGGTACGCGTCCACGATCCGCTCCTCCTGGGGCGATCCGGCCGGGTGCCCGAGCGAACGTGCCACCGACCGGCCCATCAGGACGTGGTCCTGCCCGGTCAGCAGACCGTCGCCGTCCGCGTCGAGGTGGTCGAAACCGTGGCTGATCTTGGCGATGAGCAGGTCTTCGGACACTGATGACCCTCCGCTGGCAGGGAGTTGACGGTGAGTCAGTTTAGGGGAAGAGGCCAGCGCCGGGCTTGACCTCAAGCGCGCTTGAACTTCTAGGCTCGGGCGCACCGCAGTGATCGACGAGACCGGGAGGGTCCGGCCATGGAGTACACCCACAGCGACGCCGAACTGATCAAGCAGCCCATCGGCTACTGGAGTTGGGCGGCCTACAAGGCCGTCGTCACCCGCACCCGCGGCGCGCTGGCCGAACTCGGCCTCACCCAGCCGCAGTGGTGGGTGCTCGCCCAGCTGGCCAACCCCGACGGGCCGCGCCTCCGCACCGAGGTGACCGACCTGCTGCACGGCTACCTCGACGCCGGACGGGACGCCATGGAGGCCGAGATCGAGGTGACCGTCGAGCGCGGCTGGACCACCGAGTCCGACGGCCGGCTCGCCCTGACCCCCGAGGGCCGGGCGCAGTTCAGCAAAGCCGCCGCCCTCCAGGACGAACTGTGGGCGGAGCGCCACGCGGGCATCTCCGACGAGGTGTACCTGACCACGATCAAGGCCCTGCAGCGGTTCATCCACAACACCGGCGGCCAGGCCTGGCACCACTGACCGGCCGTCCTCCGCTGAAGTGCGGCACCCTCCGGCGGTAGGCTCGGGCGGACGGGGGTGCCGGACGAGGGAGTTGTCGATGCGTCACGCCGAGGAGCCGACGACCGACGCGCGGATCAGGACGTACGGGACGGCCGCCACCGCGCTCGCCCTGCTCGGCGACCGGCAGCTGGGCGACCTGCTCGCCGCCGCAGGCGCGTGGGCGCCCAGCGGTTCCGGGATCGGCGGGCGGGCCGGCACGCTGGAGATCGACGGGGTCCCGGTGTTCGTCAAACGGGTGCCGCTCACCGACCTGGAACTGGAGGCCCGCAACGTCCGCAGCACCGCCAATCTCTTCGAGCTGCCCGGGTTCTACCAGTACGGGATCGGCTCCGCCGGCTTCGGCACCTGGCGCGAACTCGCCGCGCACACCCTCACCACCCACTGGGTGCTCGACCGTGCCGAGGAGAGCTTCCCGCTGATGTACCACTGGCGGGTTCTGCCCGACACCCCGCCCGCCGGTTTCATGGACGAGTTCGGCGGACTCGACGGGGCCGTCACCCACTGGGACGGGCACCCGGCCGTGCGCAGGCGGCTGGAGGCCCTCGCCGGCGCCACCCACAGCCTGGTGCTGTTCCTCGAACACTTCCCGCACACCCTCGCCGACTGGCTGCACCACCACCCCGACCACACCGGCATCCCGCACCACTGGGCAGCCGGTGAACTCGCCCGCGGCACGCGGTTCATGAACGAACGCGGCTTCCTGCACTTCGACGCGCACTTCAAGAACGTGCTCACCGACGGCCACCTGATCGCCTTCGCCGACTTCGGCCTCGCCCTCAGCACCCGCTTCGACCTCACCCCCGCCGAGCGCCGCTTCCTCGCCGACCACCGCGGCTACGACCGCCACTACACCGCCGGCCACCTGCTCCAGTACCACCTGGTGGACCGCTACCGCGGCGACACCGACCGCACCGACTTCCTGCGCGACTGGCTCGCCGGACACCGCCCCACCACCGTGCCCCAACCCGCCGCCGCCCTGCTCGACCGGCACGCCCCGACCGCCGTGGTGCTGGACGACTTCCACCGCCGCGTGCTGAGGGAGAGCAAACTGACGCCCTACCCGCTCGCCGAACTGGAACAGGCGGCCGGTATCTGAGGCATCCTCAAGAAGCAATCGCCGCAGCCGACTTGTCCCAGTTGTCGTGCAGCCGGTCCAGGTACGACCGGGCCTCCGGGCCCGGGTGCGCGCCGCGCGCGAACGCCAGCATGTTGCCCGCACCCGTGTTGTAGCCGAGCGCCATCAACTCGTTGCGGTTGTACGACGCCGACCACTTCGCGGGCAGCTGCGCCCCCAGGTCGTGCAGGTGCCAGGCGGCCGCCCGCACCGCCAGCGCCGGGTCGTCCGGCAGGTCCTCCCACGGCCGGTCGGCGAACGGGCGGCCCTTGCTGCACTCTTCATACGCGGCGCGGTGCATGTTGGCGACGCCGAACGAGGCCTCCGGCTTCATCTTCTGCCAGGCCCGCTCGACGTCCGGCCCGTGCGGCTTGTACGACTCGTTGAACAGGATCGCCATCAGCAGCTGCGGATCCACCCCTGCCTCGTCGGCGTACTTGCGCACCTCCGGGGCGAACCGCGGCGGCGCGTAGTCGGCCGAACTGCGCGGCGTGGAGGAAGGACTGGGCGCCCCCGGGGCCGAGGCGCCGGTCGAGCCGCTCGCCGAGGCCGCGGGCGGGGTGGCGGCGGATGTGGACGCGGAGTCGTCGCCGCGCTCGTACAGCCAGATGGCGAGGACCGCCAGGGCCAGTACCGCCCACGGCCATTTCGCGCCGCGCTCCGCCACTGCCGGGCCTCCTTCTGTTCGGATCCGCGGCCCGGCCGGCGGTCCGTCGCCGGCCGGCGGCCGTGTCCTGCCGACGGCCTGCCGCGTTCTGCCAGGTGTCGCCCGCGACGGGCGGCCCGCCGCGACGACCTGTGGGTGAGCTTACGTACCCGGAACGGATTTGTATGCTTCGCTCCAACCTCTACATGCGTGTAGAGGAACCGGGCGGCGTCCGGTGCGCGTCTGTCAGACCGGACCGGTCGAACGTCGCGCCGACGACGTGGCAGTGGACAAGGGGTGACGATGACGGGGCGAAGGCCAGCGGGCTCGCGCAGCGGAACGCCGCTGCGGCGGGACGAGTACGGGCAGCAGGCGGCCGCGCCGACCCCCGAACCGAACGAGCGCCCCGTGCCGGGTCAGCGCGCCGGAAGGCAGCGGGAAAGCGCTTACCGTCCGCCCCGGCGGGAGCCGGAAAGCGCTTACCGCGCACCCCGGGGTGAACCGGAAAGCGCTTACCGTTCGCCGAGACGGGAACGGGAAAGCGCTTACCGCGCACCTCGGCGGGAATCGGAAAGCGCTTACCGCCCGCCCCGGCAGGAACCGGAAAGCGCTTACCGCGCGCCTCGGCAGGAACCGGAAAGCGCTTACCGCCCGCCCCGGCAGGACCCGGAAAACGCTTACCGCCCGGACGGCGGGCAGCGGGCCCCGGAACAGCGACGGCGAGCGGAGCAGCAGCGCCCGGCCGCCGGGCGGGTGCCGGCCGCGCGGCGGTCCGACCGTCGCCGGCCGGCGGCCGCGGCGTCGAACCGGATGCCCGCGGTGCTGCCGGCGCTCGGCCTGCCCGTGCTCGGGGCGCTGGCCGACGAACTGTTCGGCGCCGGACTCGGCTGGCTGTACGCGACGTGCGCGGTGCTGGGCGCGGCGATGGCCGCACTGGTCGCGACCCGGCGCGGCTGGTGGTGGATCGTCAGCGGCGCGCCGGTCGTCACGCTGACGGTGGCCTGCGCCGTCGACTACCTGGCGCGCGGCGACCAGTACCGGGGCGCCGGGCTCGCCACCCAGGGCCTGAAGCTGGTCAGCGGCCAGTTCTGGCCGATGACCGCCGCCCTGGCCGCGGCGCTGCTGGCCGTCGCCGTCCGCACCCGCCGCACCCGGAAGGCTCACCATGGCTGAGCAGCGCAGCACCCGGCGGACCGGCATCCGCGCGTCCCGCACCGCCCCGCTGGTGATCGCCGGCCGCACCGTCGCCTGCGGCGTCTCGCTGGCCGTGCTCTCCGTCAGCGGCTTCGCCTGGTACACCGTCAACAACCTGAACGGCGTCACGCGTTCGCACGCACTCGACGAGGCGAAGAAGAACGCCCCCAAGCACCTCGACAAGTCCATCAACCTCCTGCTGATCGGCCTGGACAGCCGAAAGGACATGGACGGCAACGACCTGCCCAAGGAGTTCGTCCAGGACGAACTGCACGCCGGATCCAGCGAGATCGGCGGCTACAACACCAACTCGCTGATCGTGCTGCACATCCCGCCCAGCGGAAAGGTGCAGGCGGTGTCCATCCCACGCGACGACTGGGTGCAGACGTACGGCGCGGACGGCAAGATGCACAAGGTCAAGGAGGCGTACGGGTACGCCAAGGAGGCCGCCGAGCAGAAGCTGCGCGCCAAGGGCGTCAAGGGCGCGGACCTGGAGCACCAGAGCCGGGAAGCCGGGCGTTCGGCCACCATCCAGACCGTGCAGAAGCTGCTCGACATCCCGATCGACCACTTCGCCGAGGTCAACCTGCTCGGCTTCTACGACATCGCCAAGGCGCTCCAGCCGATCACCGTCTGCCTGAACAAGCCCGTCAACGACCCGATCGTCTCCCGGGTCACCGACAGCAAGGGCAACGTGGTCCGGCCCGGCGGCGGCACCGGCCTGCAACTGCCCGCCGGAGAGAGCCAGTTGGACGCCGCCCAGGCGCTGTCCTTCGTCCGCCAGCGGCACAACCTCACCAACGGCGACCTCGACCGCACCCACCGCCAGCAGGCCTTCATCGCCTCCGTCGAGTACAAGCTCAAGCAGCAGGGCGTGATGGACGACCTGGGCAAGATGCAGGCGCTGCTCGACGTGGTCAAGAAGGACGTGGTCATAGACGACGACTGGCAGATCCTCGACTTCGCCCAGCAGGCGCCCAACCTCACCGGCGGAAACGTCGAGTTCAACACCCTGCCGATCGACAAGTTCGCCAACATCGGCGGCCAGGAGGTCAACCAGGTCGACCCGGCCAAGCTGCGGCGCATCGTCAAGCAGCTGTTCGGCCAGGCCACCGACCCCGCGCCCGCCGCCGGCAGCGGCGCACCCCCCGCCGGCAGCGGCGCGCCCAGCGCCGCGCCGCCCGCCGACGCCGCCAACACCACCGTGGACGTCGTCAACGGCTCGCCGGTCGGCGGCGCGGCGGGGGACGAGTCCAAGGCGCTGGTCGCGCTCGGCTATCGGGCCGGGAAGGTCACCACCGCCGACACCAAACCCAAGACCACCACCGTCAAGTACGGCGCCGGGGCCAAGGACGCCGCCGAACAGATCGCCGCCCGCTACGGCGCCACCGCCACCGCCGGGACGGGCATCGCCGCCGGCCACGTCCAACTCACCCTCGGCACCGACTACACCGCCCCCGGCACAAGCGGAGCACCCGCCGCCGACCCCGGCGCGACGCTCCAGATGCAGGGCCCGCCGGTCAAGGCCGGGGGAGTGCCCTGCGTGGACTGACAGCCCCGGCAACCCGACCGGAACGAGGAACGGCCCCCGCCAAGCGGCGGGGGCCGTCGCGTCGGTCAACGACAGGTGCTACCAGGGAGTGGCGGCCTTCACCAACAGGAGCAGGGCCACCGCCGCGTTCAGCGCGAAGACCGCCGAGGCGGCCGTTCCCGCCGCCGCGACCATCGCCGCCAGACCGGCCGGACTGGCCGGCGGCGGCCAGGACAGGCCGAGCGCCGGGCTGAGCAGCGCCGTCACCCGGCGGGGAACCGGACCCGGGGCAGCAAAGGCCGCGAACGACGGGGACGGCCCGGCGGAACGGGTGACCAGCGCCGCCCGGGCCACCGCGCGGGCGGTCAGCCGCCGGTCACCCACCGAACCCGCGGCCTCCTCGTCCGCCCACCGCTCCGTCGCATAGCTGATCGCCTTCTGCAACGGCCGCAGGAACGGATTCACACAACTCGCCAACTGCGCCGCCAACAGGAAACGGTGGTGACGGTTCGCCAGATGCGAGCGCTCGTGCGCCAACAGCGCCCGCTGCTCGTCCGCGTCCAGCGAGTCCATCATCGCCGTCGAGACCACCACCCGGCCCGGCACCCCCGGCACCGCGTAGGCGTACGGCTCCGCGTCCGGCAGCACCACCAGATCCGAATCCAGCGGCATCGGCGCCAGCGCCCGCTGGGCACGCGCCCGGATCCGCAGATGGCGGCGCAGCGAACGCGAGCACGCCGTCAACACCGTCACCAGACCGATCACCGCGGCCGTACCCACCTCCTCGTGGAACGGCACCGCCGTACGGATCTCCGGGTCCGACCAGCTGTCGGGCAGTGGGTTGCCCGGAATCTGCGCGGTGCCCACCACGAACAGCAGCCCCAGCGCCAGCGTGCTGCACACCGCCATCGACACGCCGATCCAGCTCAGCAGCCGCACCGCGTTGCGCGGGTGCAGATGGTGCTCGGCCAGCCGCGCGATCGGCCACGACGTCAAAGGCAGCACCAGCGGAAGGAAGACGAAGAAGCCCATCGATCACCGCCCGCTGCCCGGGCCCGCGCCGTCCTGCGGCGGGTCCGTCGCGTTCAGCAGCGAGCGCAGCAACTGCTCGTCCTGCGGCGTCAACGCCGTCACGAAACTCGCCAGCACCGCGTCCCGGTCCGGCTCGGTGTCCAGCAGCCGGCGCATCCGCCGGGCCGTCAGCCCCGCCGCGTCCGCCGCCGCCGACCACACGTACGCCCGACCCGCCCGGCTGCGCACCACCGCCTGCTTCGCCAGCAGCCGCGACAGGATCGTCATCACCGTGGTGTACGCCAACTCGCCGCCCAGCTGCTCCTGCACCCAGGACGCCGTCACCGGCCCCGGCGCGCCGTGCAGCACCGTCAGCACCTCGGTCGCCAGCTCGCCCTGCCCGCGACGCCGACGGCCGCCCTCCTCGCCGTCACCGGACTCGCCGCTCTCCGGATCGAGGCCCGCCAACTCCATCGGAGACTCCCTCCGCCGCGGCCGCCCCGCGCTCGACTAGGACTGTTCACCCCACATCCTAGGCGCCGCCCGGTTCCGCCCGGGGTTGGGAAAGGATTGGGAAAGCGTTTACCGGCCACCCGTTAGGGTGTGCGCCACCCGCGGTGATCGTTTCCCGCCGCGCCCCCACCCTCCACCCCGTTCCACCTGGAGAGATCCCGTGTCGCACCGCCGCGCCCGCACCACACCCCGCCGCCCCCGGGGCCGCCGCGCCGTCCTGCTCTCCGCCGCCACCGTGCTGGTGATCGGCAGCGGGGTCGCCGCCCTCGCCGCCACCACCAAGGACCACCCCGCCCCGCACGCCGCCGAACCCGCCGCGAGCGCCCCCACCGGCACCGACGCCACGCCCGCGCCCGGTGACAGCGCCTCCGCCTCCCCATCGGCATCCGCGTCCGGCCCGGCGTCCCCCTCGGCCTCCGCCTCCGCGGCGCCCTCCGGATCCGCCCCGGCTGCCGCTTCCGCGAGCACCCCCGCGCCCGCCGGCAACGCCGCACCCGCCGCCAAGCCCGGCACCACACCCTCGACCTTCACCGGCCTCGCCTTCGACACCTGCACCGCACCCCCACTCGCCACCATGAACGCCTGGCACGGCACCTCCCCGTACGGCGCCGCCGCCGTCTACATCGGCGGCAAGAACCGCGGCTGCGCCCAGCCCCAGCTCACCGCCGGCTGGGTCAGCTCCGTCAACGCCACCGGCTGGAAACTCGTCCCGCTGTACGTCGGCGCGCAGCCCCCGTGCCAGACCGGCAGCAGCCCCGAGAAGATCACCGCCGACACCGCCACCACGCTCGGCACCAGCGACGGCAACGACGCCGTCGCCAAGGCCGCCGCCCTCGGCATGCGCGCCGGCAGCACCCTCTACCTCGACGTCGAGGCCTACAACACCGCCGACACCGGCTGCGCCGACGCCGTCCTCGCCTACACCCGGTCCTGGAACCGCGCCGTGCACAACTCCGGCTACTGGGCCGGGTTCTACGGCTTCGCCTCGTCCAGCGCCGCCGGCATCGCGCAGGCCGCCGGCACGAACGCCCCCGACCTGCCGGACGCCCTCTGGTACGCCCGCTACGACGGCGCCGCCGACACCACCGGCAGCTTCCCGTTCGCCGCCGGCCTCTACGCCGGCCACCGCCGCGCCCACCAGTACCAGGTCAACCAGAAGGAGAGCTACGGCGGCGCCGCCCTCACCGTGGACCGCAACGCCTGGGACGCCCCCGTCGCCGTCGTCGGCTGAACCCTGAGAAGCCCACGGGAAAGGCGAGTTGACGGTGCGTCGGGCCCCGTGGACCACCGTCCCCGTATGCACAGTGACCCCATGGACCCCCGCCTGCCCGCGATGGACAGCACCGCCGGACGCCGACGCCGCCGAAGCCCTGGTCGAGCAGTACGAGAGCGTGAGCCTCGCGGAGGTCCACCGCGAGGTGCTCCATCCGTTCCCGGCCGGGCCCGCCACCGTGCTCGACGGGAGCCGGCAGCGGACGGGACGCCGCCGCCCTCACCGCCGCCGGCCACCGCGTCACCGCGTCGCCGCGTCACCGCCGCCGGCCACCGCGTCACCGCCGTCGAACCCACCGCCCCGATCCGCGCACTCGGGCGGGCCCGGCACGTCCAGCACCCCATCGACCGGCTCGACGACGCCATCCCGCACCTGCCCCGCCGCACCGCCCGCGCCGACCGCTACGACCTGATCCTGCTCACCGCCGTCCGGATGCACCTGGACGCGGAGCAGCGCCCCACCGCCATGGCCACCCTGGCCCGCCTGCTCGCCGGCGACGGCCGGATCGTCCCCTCGCTGCGCCACGGCCCCGTCCCGCCCGGCCGCCGGATGTTCCCGCTCGACGCGCCCGAGACCCTCGCCCGCACCAACAAGCCGGTGCCGCTGCACCTCGCCCACCGCGATGACCCGCACGCCAGGGCGGGCGTCAGCCGGACGTACCTCGCGCCGCACGCCGACAGGCCGTCAAGTCCGCACGCCGGGGCGCGGGGCCTGGACGGGGACGAGGTGAGCAGGTCGTAAGGTGGAGACGCCCGGCGCCCGGCGGGTCGGCCGCGCGGCGTCGGCACCCATCAACGGCACGGCCCCGACGGCCGAGCACCGAGGGAAGGACGACCTGCGCCATGGCAGCTGACATCCGGGTGGAGCCCCTGGGGGACCGCGAGTACCTGGTCCGGGTCGAGGAGGGGGCGGCCCAGGCCGCCACCCGGATCCGGGTCACCGACACCGTGCTCGACCGGACCGGACTCCCCGAGGCCGACGAGGGCCAGGTGGTGCACGAGACCGTGGCGTTCCTGATCGAGCGCCAGCCCGTCATCGACATTCCCCCGATGATCGACCTGGACGACCTCGCCGACGCCTACGGCGACAGCTACCTGAAGGAGCTGGAGCGCCGCCTCGGCGGCCGCTGACCAGCGGCAGGACGGTCGGCGGCCGGCAGCGGAGGCCCGTTTTCGACGGATATCCGACGAAGCGTCGGAAAATGGTTCGACAGGGGGCGGCCGGGCTGGCAGGCTGCGGGCCATGAGCCACCGAATCGAGTCCCACGTCACCTGGTGAGCGCCCCCGGCCGCCGCCCGCCGACCGCCCTGTACGACCACGCCCGCCTGACACTCAGCGCCGCCGTCCCACCCCGGGGCGGCCACGCCCTGCCCGGCCCCGTGGCCGACCACGACCGGTCGCGGCTCGCCATGGACGAGGTCGTCCTTGCCGTCCGCACCGCCCTCACCCCGTTGCCGGACGACGCCACCACCGTTCACCACCGCCTCGCCGGGCTCCGGTCGGCGACTCGTCACCTGCGCGCCATCGTGACGGCCGTCGACCAGCTGGCTCTCGACGACGCGATGGCCGCCCGCGAGCTGGGGCGGCAACTTGTGCGCACCGCCACCAGCGTGCCCACCGCCGCCGTCGGCATCGCCCTGCTCGGCCGCCTCGGCGAGCCGGCGGACGTGCCGGACGTGCTCGCGCTCGGCACTCTCCGCCCGCTCGCAGCCCCGGCCGTCCACGCCCTCGACCGGCTCGACCGCCCCACCGCCGCCGTCCTCTCGCTCGCCCTCCGCGCCCACCCGGAAGACCTCCGGCCCCTGGTCGACGCCCTCTGGACGGGCGACTGCGGCGCCGTCCGCCCCGCCCTCTGCGCCCTGCCCACCACCCTCCCGCTCTCCGCGAGCACCGCCCGCGAGATCACCGAGGCCTCCCGCCTGCCCGAACTGCTCGACCGCCACCCCGCCGACACCGAACTGCTCGCCGTCGCCGCGCACCTGCTGGTCCGCCTCGCCCACTCGCACGACGACCCCACCGAACTGCTCACTCACCCCGACGCACGGCGCCTCTACGAAACCGTCATCGCCCGCGCCGCCCAACTGCCGCCCACCCTCGACACCGCCGCCACCCTGCTCTCGCTCGCCCTCGACCTGTCCAGCGGCACCGCCGTCCTGCTCGACTGGCCACCCGGCCGACGCGGCGAACTGCTCGCCGCACTCGACGCGTTGACCGCCGCGACCCGTCACGTCGCCTACCGCCGCGAGCGCGAGCGGCTACGGCGGCGGCGCGCCGGATGGATCCGCCGTACCGGCCGCGGCCCGTTCGAGCACCCCGCCACCCCCGAGCCGATCCGGATCGAGGTGGTGGCCACCGACCCGGTCGAACGGCTCCGCCTGGAGACCCGGGTGCTCATCGACGGCCGCCCGATCGTCCCCACCCTGTTCCGCGACGGCCCCGCGCTCACCCCGGAACTGCTGCTCGACGAGGGCCGGCTGCACGCCCGGGCGGAGCCGCACGAGGTCCAACTCGCCGAAGCCACCTGCGCCGGAGGCTGCTGCGGCGAGCTCTTCGTCACCGTGCGACGGGACGGCGAGCACGTGCTCTGGGAGAACTGGCGCCGCACCCTGAACGGCCGCGCGCCCTTCGACCCGCCGGCCCGCCGCTTCGACGCCGCGGCCTACGACGCCGCGATCGCCCGGGCGGAGGCCGACCCGCGCTGGAGGTGGCACGCCCGCGAGCTGGCCCGGCTGATCAAGGCCGCCCTGATCGAACAACCCGACCTGCTGCGCCGCTGGGGCGCCGAACGCGGCTGGATCGGCACCAGCCCCGACGCGCCCGACACCGTCGAGCTCACCTTCTGGTCCCTCCCCGGCCAGGGCACCGGAAACCCCGGTCCGCCCGACCACCCCCGCCAGTTCTGCTGGACCCTCCAGGACGACGGCACCCCGCCCGAGTCCCAGGCCGCCACCGCCCTGCGGCGGCTGGCCGCGCAGGACCCGAAGCGCTACGCCAGGGTGATTGCCGGGAGCACAGAATCTCGCCGCTCGTGACCTGTCGATCCCGCGTGACCTGGGCGTTTCTTGGCCGCATTTCCTCGCCAGGACGAGTCCGGGCTCGGACGGCTTGCCCGTGCCGGCCGTGTGCACCACGCTGAGCCCGAGCACGAGGACCACCGGCGAGCCCGGAAAAGCGCACCGACGAATTTCCGCGCCGCGCCGGTGCAGGCGCCGGGTGACGCCCACGGACGGAAGGCTGGGCCATGCGGAAACTGATCTACGGCATGAACCTGACCCTGGACGGCTACATCGCCGCCGCCGGCGACGACATCGGCTGGAGCGGACCGCCGAGCCCCGAGCTGTTCCAGTGGTGGCTCGACCACGAGCGGGCCAGTGGCCTGTCGCTGTACGGGCGCAAGCTGTGGCAGACGATGAGCTCCTACTGGCCGACCGGCGATCAGCAGCCGGACGCCACCCCGGCGGAGATCGAGTTCGCGCGGAACTGGCGGGACACGCCGAAGGTGGTGTTCTCCTCGACGATCGACCAGGTCGACTGGAACACCCGCCTGGTCACCGGCGACGCGATCGCCGAGATCACCCGGCTCAAGGCCGAGGACGGCGACCCGATGAACATCGGCGGCGCGACGCTGGCCGGGGCGGCCATGCGGGCCGGACTGATCGACGAGTACGTGATCGCCGCCCACCCGGTCCTGGTGGGCGGCGGCACGCCGTTCTTCACCGCGCTGGACAGCTGGGTGAACCTGAACCTGCTGGAGACCCGGACGTTTCCCGGCGGCGTGGTCCTGACCAGGTACCAGACGAGGCGCTGAGCGGCTTCGCGCTGCCCCGGATCCGTGCTGGACGCGCCTGCCGCAACCGAGCTGACTGTCCGTCAAGCAGTCGGCCGACCGTTGTCGCGCCGGGGTGTCCGGCTCCGCCGGGATTGCGGGATTTGCGCAGGTAAGGGCAGGTCCCGCAGGCTCTACGCATGAGCACACCCGTGTACCGGGGCCCCGCCCTGCTGCTGGCCGACGGACTGGAGATTCCGGTCCAGGCCGACCTGACCGGAAACGTCCCCGAACTCGGCCTGCCCGGCTGGACCGGCATGCTGGAGAGTGCGGACACCCGGTTCAGCGCGGGCAGCGTCCGGTCCGGGCGGCTGCGACTGCCCGGCGGGTGGGAAGGCGGCTTCGCGGTGATGCGCCGGCTGCTCGGCGTCTCCACGGTGTGGGTCCGCGGCAACGACGTCGAGGCGTCCCCGGCGGACTGGCCGACTTCCTGACAGCGGGTCGGCGGTCGGCGGTCGGCGTGCGGTCGGAGGGCGGTCGGGGCGCGCGGGGCGGTCGGGGGCGCGCAGCCGATGCGGCCCGCGCGCGTCGTGCGCGGTGGGTGCGCGGCCGGTGAACCGCAATTCCGAGTGGTCCGGCGGCGAATCGCTGTCGCTCACCGGGGTCGGCACGCTACGGTCTGTGCCCTGGAGGTGGCTGATGACTGAGCAGCAGACCTGCCCGGGCTGCGCCGGGGCTCGCGGCACGGAGAAGACCGAACACACCGTGGAGACCGACGGACAGGGATGGCAGCAGCCCGTACGGCGCACCTTCTGGTCGCCGTGCACCGTGTGCGCGGGCTCGGGGGTGGTGCACCAGTGACGCTGGTCTTCGTCTGCCAGAGCTGCGGCTGCCACTACCTGGTGCCACCCGCCCTGCACTACCCGGACGGCGGCCGGGCCAGCGCGGTCTGGTGCTCGGTCTGCCAGCTCGCCGCGGCCCGCCGCGGCGCCACCGAACCCACCGAACTCGCCGCCGTCGCCGTCCTGCTGGCCGTCCGCGCCCTCAAAGCCGCCCTCGCCGCCCGCCCCACCCGCGACCAGCCCCGCCCCGACCGCCGCCCCACCCGCCCCACCCCCACCTCCCGGGGCCGCACCCGCCCCACCACCACCCGCACCCGCCTGGCCTGAGCCCCGCCCCGCAGCCGATCCTGCGCCAGCGCCGGACCAGGAAAGCCAAGGGGGCCCAGCCGGCGGCAGCGCGGGGCGGTGGCAGGCCGAACTCGCCGCAAAGGTCGGCCAGTCCCGGGCCGCGTTCGCCGCGCACTTCACCGCCGCCGTCGGCGAACCCCCGCTCGGCTGCCTCACCGGCCGGCGGACGACCCTCGCCGCCGACCAGCTGCGCGACACCGACCGCACCGCTGTCGCCGTCGCCCGCATCGGCGTCGCCCGCGAGGTCGGCTACGAGGACGCGTTCGCCTTCAGCACCGCCGTCAAACGCGCCCGCGGCGCGAGCCCCGCGCACCGGCGCCCCGCCCGGCGCACCGCCTGACAGCCGGTCACGCACCCGGCCGGCGCACCGCCTGACAGCCGGTCACGCACCCGGCCGGCGCACGGTGCGCGGGCCCAGGGGAGTGGCACCGAGGACGGTGACGCGCTCGCGCAGACCCCGGTCGGCGGTGACCACCAGGCAGCGGCGGGACGACTCCTCGGCGACCAGCTCGACGATCCGGTCGTCACCGCTGCCGGGAGCGGACTCCACCCGGACGCTGGGCACCGACTCCACCCCGCGGGCGGCACCCTCCACCACCAGGACGACCGTCAACGGGCCCGGCAGCTCCGGGAGTCCGGCATCGGCCACCGCCACCAGCGCGTCACGCAGCCGCCGCGCCGCGCCGCGCCGATCGCGCCACCACCCGTCCGGGACCGAGCCGACCACGTTCGCGCCGTCCACGATCAGCAGGGGCGGCAGCGGCGGCGGCCCCGCCGGGTTCTCGAGGTCGTCGATGTCGTTCTTCACGAGCGTCAAGCCTGCCACGCCGAGAGCTGATGGAGGAGTGGTACGGCACCCGAAAAGGCCGGGTGAACAGATTGTTGACGGTTGGTGCGGACCAGTAGCTACCAGGCGGTATTGTCTGTGCGGCAATCCCGCACGAGCATTTCGTTTTTCGATCGGACCCCCCCTCGCATGAATCACGGCACCATGGCCCACCTCGACGGTTTCCAGTACGGGTGGGTGAATCCGGTCGTCGCGTATGCCATCGCATGCGTGGGCGCGGCCATCGGACTGCGGTGCACGGCAAGGGCCATGACGCTGCCGCCGAAGAAGCGGGCCGGCTGGCTGGCGCTGGCAGCCGGCGCGTTCGGGTGCGGAATCTGGTCGATGCACTTCATCGCGATGCTCGGATTCATGGTGGACGCCTCCACCCTGGTGTACGACATTCCGCTGACGCTGCTGAGCCTGCTGGTCGCGGTGGTGGTGGTCGGCCTCGGCATCGGCTACGTCGGCTACCGGGGCAGCGGTACCGGCACCCTGCTGGTCAGCGGCGTACTGACGGGTTGTGGCGTCGCGGTGATGCACTACCTCGGCATGGCCGCGATGCAGGTCGAGGGCGAGGTCTCCTACGACACCCTGCTGGTCGTCGCCTCGGTCGCGATCGCGATCGCCGCCGCCACCGCCGCACTGTGGATGGCACTGCACATCAAGGGCCTGACGGCGGCGCTCGGCGCGGCCCTGATCGCCGGCATCGCCGTGGTCGCGATGCACTACACCGCGATGGCCGCCGTCACCGTCACCCTGGACGGCCGCGCCGGCGGCACCGGCGTCCCGGCCTCGCAGTTCGCCCTGCCGGTGGCCGTCGGCATCGTGGTGGTCCTCGCCGTGGCCGGCCTGGCAATCGCCTTCTCCCCGCAGGACCCCGCCCCCGGCACCGCCCCGGCCGCCGAACCGATCCGCGTAGACCTCTTCGGCCGCGAGCGCCCCTGAGACGCGCCCTCACAGGCAGGGTCGGGCTGCCCACCGACCTGACGGGGACGGTGGTGGAACCCAGTCCGAAGTCGTCGACGGCGCGGGCGACTTGGCGCTGCCGGATGCGACGGCGACGGCGGTCGGGCGGCCTGCGCCGAAGCGGCGCCGCGATGGTGGCGGTCACGCCCAGGGGCCGCCCTGCCTGTGCGAGTCCAGCGGAGGGGTGCGGCAGCCGGGCCGTTCGGAGGCGGAACAGGTGCGGGCCGCGAGGGGTTTTGCCGAGGATCCGCAGGGGATCCGGCGTGGCGGGTCAGGGCCTTCCAGCCCGCCCCCGCCGCCGGCCGGGGCTCGATCAGCCCCTCGGCCGCCAATGCGTGCAGAGCGGCCGCGACCGTGGCCCGGGCAAGTCCGTACGTCCCCGCGATGTCACTGTGTCCAAGTGGCGACAGGGCCCGGTGGTGGGCCGCTGGCTCGGGGCGGTGGTGGAACTCAGCCCGAAGTCGTCGACGGCGCGGGCGACTTGGCGCTGCCGGACGCGGTGGCGCCGGTGGCGCCGGCGGCGTGCAGGCGGGCCGTGGTGAAGTGGCGTTGGGCGTAGGCCGCGACGGTGGTGGCCGTGCCCAGGGCGAGCCAGCCGAGGGGGCCGGTGGAGAGGACGGCCCCGGTCAGGAGCAGGGGGCCGGCCGCCTTCTCGGTGGACTGGGCCATTCCGGCCACGCCGAGGTATTCGGGGCGGGCACGTTCCGGGGCCAGGGCCACCGAGAGCTCCCAGGACACCACCGAGCGGAGCAGTTCGGCGAAGGTCACCAGTACCGCCGCGGCCAGTAGCAGCGCCGAGGCGAGGACCGGACCGGTCCCGTGCGCCGCGGCCGCCGCCGCGCAGCAGCCGAGCACCGTGAATCCGTACATCGGCACCGCGCGCACCGCCTGGCGGGGTGTCCGGACGGCGGCCGAGACGCGGAGTTGGGCGGCCACGACCAGGACGGTGTTGATCGCCAGGAAGGCCGGGACGAGTGCGTGCGGGGCGTGGGTGGCGTGGATCAGCCACAGTGGCAGGCCGACGTTCAGGATCGCGTCGTCGATGGTCAGCGCGCAGTCCAGCGCGACGAACCGCAGGTAGCCGCCGTCCCGCCACGGGCTCGGCCGGGGCGTGCTGTCGGCGTCCGGCGCGGGTCGGGCGGACCCGGCGACCACCCGGCCCTCGTGCCGGGGCTCACGGATGCTCGCGACCAGGACGGCCGACAGCAGGAAGGAGAGGACGTCCGCGAGCAGCAGCGCCCGGTACGCGGCCGGGGTGCCGACCGCGAGGCCGATCGCGGCCAGGCCCGCGCCCGCCGCGTAGCCGGCGTTCATCGCCGTCCGGGACAGCGCCCGGTACACCGAACGCCGCTCGCCCGCCGCGTCGGTGGCGAACAGCATCTCCATCGCGCGCGCGGCCCGGTCACCCAGGGCGGTCAGCGCCACCAGGCCCAGCAGCGCGCCGAACGACGAGCAGAGCAGCACCGCCGCGAGCGCCACCGCCCGCAGCAGGTGGCACCCGATCAGCACCGGCCGGCTCCCGAGGTTCGCGGCCAGCCGCCCGGCGAGCGGTGAGCCGGCGATCCCGGCCACCGCGGCGACGCCGAGCAGCAGCCCGACCTGTCCGGCCGTCAGCCGCTCCACCTCGGTGAAGTACAGCACGCAGGCCGCCGCCCACACCCCCGAGCCGGTCCGGTCGGTGAACACCGTCAGCAGCATGGTCCGCCCCGCCGCGCCCCCGGGCGGGTTGCGCAACTGGGCCAGCAACCCCGTCCCGCTGCCGCCCCCGCGTCCCGTACCCATCGCCGCCACCCCGTTCGCGCTGTCGTTCGTCCGTGCCGGGAGCACTCTGCCCCAAAAGTCTCTCGATATCAAGATGCTTGATATCGAGATGGTGGGGCGCGGGGCTTGCCGCGCCCGGGCTCGGCCAGGTGGAGATCCGGCGGTGCGGCACCGACTTCCACCACCCCGGAGGACGAGGACATGGCGATGACGGCCGAGTTCACCACCGAGCAGACGCACGGGTGCCCCGGGCCGCCAGGGCCCGGGGCACCGCACGCGGGGGGAGTCCCTACTCGGGCAGCAGGTTGTACTCGCTGAGCAGCTCGCCGATCTCCGAGGTCTCCAGCCGCTTGTTCAGCCGCTTGCGCAGCACCTGCGGGCCGGGCAGCGCCACCGGCTTGCCGTCGCGCAGGCGGCTCGCCGCGTTCAGCAGCGACCGCACGTCGTACGTCGAGTTGAACACCTCGGGGATGCCGCGCTCCACGCCGAGCAGGCGGTACGCGGCCTCCATGCCGGTGCGCACCGAGTACTCGGTGGTGAAGATGCAGTCCCGGTCGCCGGCCTCCGCGAACTGGCCGATGAAGGCGAAGTTCACCGCGCCCGGGGGCACCACGTCCGGCCGGTCACCGGCGTGACGGGGCATGAAGAACGAGGTCACGTACGGCATCATCACCGGCACGCACTTGGCCGCCTCCGCCGCCAGCTTGTCGATCTGCTCCACCGGCACACCCAGGTGGTACAGCCATTCGCGGGTGATCTCCTCGCCCGTGCACTCCTGCATCGGCTTCTTCACGTAGTCGCCGGGCACGTCCACGAACAGCGAGTACAGCCACACCACGATCTGGTCCTTCGGCTGCTGCTTGAAGTGCGGCTGCCGGTTCACCGTCCAGCTCAGCAGCCAGGACGAGTCGCGGGCGGTGACGATGCCGCCGGTCACCACCCGGCCCGAGAACGGGTCGCGCTTGCAGACCTTCTGGATGTACTCGGGGATCCGGTGGTCCAGCGTGGTCACCGTCGCCGACTCCCACTTGGTCTGCGCGACGTGCGCGCCGAACACGTCCGGACGGCCGAAGTCCTCGTGCTTGGCCGCGATCCGCCGCCACAGGTCCCAGGCCGGCGCCGGGCCCTCGTTGAGCTTCGCCGGGGTGTGCTGGTCGCCGTTGTCGGAGTTCTCGGTCAGCGAGCCGATGGTGGTGAACAGCAGGTCGTCCGCGGTCAGTTCGATCCCGCCCGGCTCACCGCCGGAGATCCAGTGCAGCGCCGTCGCCTGCTTCCGGCCGTCCGCGAAGGCGAAGTCGACGTCGGTGACCTCGGTGTCGTACTGGAACACCACACCCTGGTCCGTCAGCCACTTCACCAGCGGCAGCACCAGCGACTCGTACTGGTTGTACTTGGTGAACTTCAGCGCCGAGAAGTCCGGCAGCCCGCCGATGTGGTGGACGAAACGGTGCAGGTAGAGCTTCATCTCCAGGGCCGAGTGCCACTGCTCGAAGGCGAACATGGTCCGCCAGTACAGCCAGAAGTTCGACGCCAGGAACTCCTCGCCGAACACCTCGTCGATCCGCTTGCCCTCCATCTCCTGACGCGTGGCCAGGAACACCTTCAGCAGGTCCCGCTGTGCCCGGTCGCCCAGCGCGAACAGGCCGTTGGTGCCGGCGTCACGGCCCTGCTGGTGGGTGACGCGCTGGAGGGAGAAGTTCGGGTCGTCCTTGTTCAGCCAGTAGAACTCGTCGAGGACGCTGGCCCCCTCGATCTCGATCGAGGGGACGGAGCGGAACAGGTCCCACAGGCACTCGAAGTGGTTCTCCATCTCACGGCCGCCGCGGACCACGAACCCGCGCTCCGGCTCCTTGATGCCGTCCAGTGCGCCGCCCGGAATCCTCTGCTGCTCCAGGATGGTGATCCGCTCGCCCGCCATCTGCCCGTCCCGGACCAGGAACGCCGCGCCCGCCAACGACGCCAGCCCCGAGCCCACGAACCACGCCCGCTTGCTGTCCACTCCCGCCGGCTTGCGGGGCCGGGCGAACGCCTCGTAGTTGCCGCTGCTGTAGTACATCGACGCAGTCCCTCCATCCGTTCCACGGACCGACCAAGATCGCCGGCCCCGGGTTCCACCCAACCCGTCCTTACATCCGGGCGCACGGCGGGTTGCGCTCATTGCGCCGGACGGGTGAATTTGGAGGCACCGAGGTTCCGGCGGACCTCGCACCGGGCACTGGCAGCCGCCGCAGCGCCGCCCAGGGCCGGAAACAGGCACACGTGGACAGGGGGACACCGTGACCGGACACCACGACCTCACCGAACCCATCGGCCAGTACCTGCGCCGGACCGCCCTCACCAGCAGCTACGGCGCCCTCTACTTCACCGACCGCAACGGCCACCCGTTCCACCTGCGCTCCGCCCAGCACCCCGACCGCTGGCAGCTGCCCGGCGGCGACACCCGACCCGGCGAAAGCCCTTGGCAGACCGCCCTGTTGAGAGCCCGTGAGCAGCTCGGACTCGACCCGGCCGGCGGGCGCCGACTGCTCGCCGTCCTGCACCACACCCCCACCACCGACCGGCCACTCGCCCGGACCGGCCACATCTTCGACGGCGGCACCCTCGACGACGACCAACTGCACCGCATCCGCCTCACCGCCGCACACACCGACTGGGCCGTTGACACCCTGTGGCGCTGGCGCAGCCGGATGCGACCCCAGGACCACCGCCGACTGATGCTCGTCGACCGCGCCCGCCGCGCCCGCACCACCCTGTACGCCGAAGACACCGACCCCGCCGCCGAAGCCTTCGAAGGCGTCCTCGTCCTGGTCACCACCCCCGGACGCGAGCGCGTGCTGCTCAACCTGCGCGACGACCACCCCGGCATCGCCTGGCCCGGCCACTGGGCCCCGATCGGCGGCTGGCGCGAAGGCCACGAGAGCGCCCACGACTGCGCCACCCGCGAGATCCGCGAAGAAGCCGGCATCACCGTCACCGCGCTGCGCCCGCTCGACGTGCCGCGCCACCCGCTGATCGCCGACACCACCGTCGTGCTGCACGCCGTCTACGACGGACCCGAAGGCGCCCTCGTCCTCGGCGAGGGCCAGGCCGTCCGGCTGGTGCCCCGGGAGGAGACACCCGCCCTGCGCACCCCGCCGTACCTGGCGCACTACCTGGCCCACCTCTGACGCTCCTGCACCTCTCGACGACCGGGCGCTGAGAGGTGTTCATCCCCGTGGTGTTCTCCATGCCCCGGACTCCTGGCACACCGTCACGGACCGCTCGGCCGCGGTCTCCTTGGCAGATCAGGGAGTTGACGGCATGCCAATGGTAAGTATCCGGACGTTTGGTGTGATTGGTGTGGCCGAGTGGATAGGCTTGCCGGCAGCACGGCCGGAGCGGCCGATTCACCGAGGGGGAATCCACACCGAAATGTCGTACCTGCGCACCTTCCTGCCCTGGATCGTCTTCGCGGTGATCCCGTCCGCCCAGTGGCAGTGGGCCGCCCTGGCCGGCCTGGTCGTCGCCGCGGCCGTCATCCTTCAGCAGCGCAGGGCCGGCGCCGCCTACGACGCGCTGATCATCGAGCTCGGCTCCGCGCTGTTCTTCGCGGTGCTCGCCGCGATCGCCTTCGCCGACCCGCACTCCGGCGTCCGCGCCTACTCGGCGACGCTCTCCTCCGCGTGCCTCGCCGTCATCGCCGGCACCTCGCTGCTGATCGGCAAGCCGTTCACGCTCGGCATCGCCAAGCGCAGCACCCCGCCCGAGATCTGGCCGCTCAAGCCGTTCATCCGGGTCAACGTGGTGATCACCTCGGTGTGGACCGCCGCGTTCGCGGTCACCGCCGTCGTCCTGGGCCTGCTCGCCCACGCGGGCCACGGCCACTCGCTCGCCTCCCTGCTGGTCCAGATCGCCGGCTTCGTCGTGCCGATGGTGTTCACCGTCCGCTATGTGGCCCTGGTGCAGTCCCGCCGGCCCGACGCCCCGTCGGGTCAGCCGCAGTCCGGCCGGTAGCCGAGGGCAGGCAGCAGCCGCGACCACCCGTCACGGGGGCGCGGGGCGCGCGACAC